>VHCW01000055.1 GCA_016871575.1 Verrucomicrobiota bacterium | reverse complement strand
CGGAATGAAGACCTGCTCACCGAGCAACCCATACGCCGGTGCCGCCACGCTCACCAAATCAATGTCCGGCAAATACCGGTCGCTGCCCACGGCCACTGCAAACACCGGCACGTTCGCCATCTGCAAACGCGTCGCCGCCGCCACGGGCGACTTGCCGAGGTTCCAGTCGCCATCGCTGAGCAACACGACTGCGCGCAGGTTCTTCGAGCGGTTCAACGCGCCGTCGAGCGCCGCGTTGATGTCGGTGCCTTCCTCTGCCGAAACGTTCGTCGGTGTCGGCGAGAACTCCTCGACGCGGACTTGGTAACGCTTCTCCAGTGGCTTCCACGGCGCGGAGTCGCGCTGTTGTTTCACCCAGTCAGCGCGCGGCAAGACGTCGTTACCCGACACCACGTCACGCGTCGTCATACTCCGCGACGCATCGCACAACACCGCAATCTCCGGTTGCGAAGTCGGTTTGTACAAGCTGACCCACTCTGGACGCAGCAGCGTCACGAACAGCAGGCAGACGATCACCCAACGGAAGAACTCCAGTCCCAGCACCAGCCGTCGCGCCCCGTGTCGTCGCCAGTGTTGAAGCGAAAGCCACGCCGCCGCCGCGACGAGCGCGACGCCGACGATTGCCGACGGCCATGAGAAGCCAAAACTCAGGTGTCCCATGTCCGCTCCTTCGCGCGTTTCGGCAACGCCAACACTGCTTCACCCGTCAGGAAGATCAGCATCGCCACCATGAACCAGCGCCAAATCTCCGACTGCAACACCGCGCTCCCGCCGCCGCCCTTGTCTGTGAACATCCGGAACGAAACCGAACCAAAAGCCGTCCGCACCGCCGGCTCGTCGAGCACGTCCGGTTCGTCCTCGGCGGCAGGACGATTTACCGCGACGACCTTCGTGCCGACTTGATAGACGCCGGCGTCGGTTGAGGCCCGGCCCTGAGGCCCGGACAAGCGGGACGCTTGTCCCACGACGGAACCCACTTCGTTGTTGTCCGCTTTGCTGAGACGGCGACCGCCTTCTTGAAGGATGCGCTGGAGCATTGGAACCAAGACGGTGCCGTCGTCGAGGCTCGACCACTCGCGCACCGGTAATGTCGCACACCAATAGATCGCGCCTTTGCCAACGGGTTGCTTCACGAGGAACGGTTTTCCGTCCTCGAATGAGGCGAGCACTGTGCCGGGCGCGAGCAACGGCTCGCGTCGCGTCACCGCGACTTCGCCGAGCGGCAGGATTCGTCCGTCCTTCGCGTTCGCCAGCGGGCCGTCGGTTCGACGCCACGTTGTGACGCGAAATTTCCCGTCCTCGCTCTTGCTGCCGGGGAAAACCACAACTGTTCCGCCGGTCTCGGCGAAATTACGAACGACGTTTGTCACAGCGCCCTGCCAGACCAGCATCGCCACGTCGTCTAGCTTCAACGGCGAACCGGGCGCGACCGTGTCCGATGAGACGTTCAACGCCGCTGGTGCGGGCGCGGAGGCGATTCGCAACACCCGACGCGCGGCGTCGTTCTCCGCGACGACCACTGTTTTCAAATGCAGGTCTTCCGGGTAACTGAAGAACGCGGAGTTGTCGCGCGGGTTGGCGTCGGCGGGCAATTCGATCCAGCCCCAGCCTTCGGATTGGCGCTGGCCGAGGTCGAGCGCGACCTGCACGCTTTGTCGCTGGCCTTCGAGTTGCACGTTCACCAGCGAGCGCGCGCCCTCGTGAACGACAGCGAGAGGCAGAGCCTGTGTTCCGGTTTTGTTCCGGCTGAGTTCGACGGACATCGCCAGTTCGTAGCCTCGCGCCGTCTTGCGCCGCTGCACGTCGCGCACCGCAACGGCAACGTTGTCCGGCACGACTTCTGTCAACGCGAGCAGACGGACACGCACGTCCTGCTGCAACGAAGCGAAGCGCGTCCGCACCGCTTCCCAACGACGCGACTCCGGTTGCCAGTTTGATTGCTGAAGGTCGGACGCCAGCCAGACTTCGGTGCGTCCGCACTGGTTCGCGACAACGTAATCGAGTGCGGCTTCGAGCAACGCGGTGATGTCGGCGGCGCTGTCGGTGGGGGCGGTAGTCGAGAGGTTTTCGAGTGCGCCGAGGCTGGCGACTTCCTGCGGTTTGCGGAGCGCGCTTTCGATCAGGACGAAGCGTGACGAGCCAACATATTCTTTACCGGCGTCGGCAAGACGACGGATGGCGAGCGTGCGTTTGCTTAAATGCGTGGTCGGATCTTGCACGTCCATGCTGGCGGAGCGGTCGAGCAAGAGAATGATCGTGTCGGGAGCCGCGCCCATTGCCCAGCCGAGCCAGCCACCGACGAGCGGGCGCGCGATGGCGAAGATCAACGCGGCCACGGCAAGGACGCGGCAAGCGAGGATGAGCCATTCGCGGAGTTTGGCTTGGCGCGTGGACTGGCGCGTCGCCATCCGCAGGAACATCATCGCCGCCCACGGCATTGTGCGGTAGCGCATCCGGTTGAGCAGATGCACGATGATCGGAATCGCCATCAACGGCAGCGCCCAGAGGATGAATGGCTGGAGGAAACTCATGTCCGCATCCGGGCGAGAAGGAAGTCGGCGAGCACCTTCTCGTAGTCCTCATCAGCCATCACGAGACGGTAGTCCACCTTGAACTCGGTGCAGCCGCGCTTCAGTTTGTCGAGATAGGTGTCGAGCGCCTCGCGGTAGCGCGGGTAAATCACACCCGGCTCAGCCACGATGGTGGATTGGTCTTCCATGTCAACGAAGCGGATCGGACGGTCGAACTTGAAGTCCACTTCCGTGCGGTCGAGTAGGTGAAAGACCGCGAGGTCATGTTTGCGGAAGCGCAGGTGACGGAAGCAGTGGAGCAGTTCTTCCGGGTCGTGGAAAAGATCGGAGAAGACAGCGACGAGCGCGCGGCGACGAATCTTCTCGGCGACGGTGTGGAGCGCGGACACGAGGCCGGTCTCGCCTTCGGGTTTGGCGGCGGCCATCGCATCGAAGATGTTTTTCAGGTGAGCCGGTTTGCGGCGCGGGGCGATGTCGGTGGTCAGTTTCGCGCCGCAACACATCAGGCCGACGGCGTCGCCTTGTTGCATCGCGAGGTAGCCGAGCGTGGCGGCGAGTTTGCGCGCTAATAGGAACTTGTTCGCGTACGCCATCGAACCGCTGGCGTCGAGGACGAGATAGCAACGGAGGTTGGTGTCGGCTTCGAACTCTTTCAGGTAGAAGCGATCACGGCGGGCATAGACGCGCCAGTCGAGGAAACGCGGGTCGTCGCCGGGGACGTATTTGCGGTACTCGGCGAACTCGACGGACGCGCCGCGGTGCGGGCTTTTGTGCCGGCCCGCGATGTTGCCTTCCATCGGCCAGCGCGACTGGAGTTCGAGGCGCGAGAGCCGCGCCAAGACGCCGGGATCGAGGAACTCGCGTTGGGAGTGCTGGGGGTGCATGGATGGCTCATTCGCCCGTTTGTAGTAAGCCACGGAGTCTGCGGAGTGGCGTCCTCCCGGCGGAACGGCACTCCGCTTCGCTGCGTGCCTTACTACAAACTTCAGGCGGCGGGCGCGGTTTCCTCCATGAGGCGTTTGATGATGTCGCGGCTGGTGACACCTTCGCTCTCGGCGTGGAAATTCGTCAGGATACGGTGGCCGAGCACGGGCACGGCGACCGCCTCGACGTCTTCCTGTCGCGCCATGTAGCTGCCGTACAACGCAGCACGTGCCTTGGCGCCGATGACGAGGTACTGGACTGCGCGCGGACCGGCGCCCCAGCTTACCCAGTTCTTGATCCAGTCGGGCGACTCGGGTAACGGCGGGCGTGAGCGTCGTACGAGATTGACAGCGTAGTCGTACACGTGGTCGGGAACGGGAACGCGGCGCACGAGTTCCTGCATCGCGAGGACTTGGTCGCCGGTGACGAGTTTCTGGAGCGTCGCGACGGCGCTGCCGGTGGTTTCGCGGGCGATGCGTTTCTCTTCGTCGGCGTTGGGGTAGTCAACGTGGATGAGGAACATGAATCGGTCCAATTGCGCTTCCGGCAACGGATAGGTGCCTTCCTGCTCAATCGGGTTTTGTGTCGCGAGGACGAAGAACGGCGGTGCGAGTTGATAGGGACGGCCAGCAGCGGTGATGCGATATTCTTGCATCGCTTCCAACAACGCGGCTTGCGTCTTGGGCGGGGCGCGGTTGATTTCGTCGGAGAGTACGATGTTGGCGAAGATCGGTCCTTTGACGAACTCGAACTGCCGGCGGCCGGGCGTCGAGGACTCCTGAATGATCTCGGTGCCTGTGATGTCGCCGGGCATCAGGTCAGGGGTGAACTGGATGCGGCTGAATGTCAGCGCCATCGTGTCGGCGATGGAACGAACCAGCAGCGTCTTCGCGAGGCCGGGCACGCCCATCAACAGCGCGTGACCGCGTCCGAGGATGGCGATGACGAGTTCCTCGATAACTTGGTCTTGTCCGATGATGACTTTGCCCAGTTCAGCGCGGAGGCGCGTGTACGTGTCGCGCAATTTGTCAATGGCAACAACGTCTTCGTCGAGAGGTTGGGCCGGTTTGGTTTCGTCAGGCATGAACGACTCCTCCTTTCAGTGGGAGGCAGTATAGGCATGCGGAAGACAGAGTCGAGTCAAATGGTGCCCGATCTCCGCCTGACTTCCTTGACGATGTCCCGCCAGTATTTGGCTAGAAAAGGCGGGTTCTTCATACTGTCAAGGATGTAGGAACGATCCGCGCGCGAGATGTCCAATACCGCCGTGATCATCTCTTCTTGGCAGTGACCGGCCTCGGCCAGGGGAATGCCGTTGGGTTCACGGATAAAAGAAGAACCGCTGGAAGTCTGTTTGCCGTCGGGCGCTTCACCGACCGTATTTGCGACGCAATGAAAGATCTTGGAGTTCGGGCCGACGGGTTGCTGCGCGCGCCCGGAGGTGCGTTTCCAGCAGACCGCCTCGATTTCGTCTGAACTGCACGAGGGATGAAAGAGGATTTGCGCGCCGGCCATGGCGGGAATCCGGTACAACTCCGGATGCCGCCCGTCGCGGCAAATGACAAGCGTGCAGAGGATGCCGTCAATCTCGAACAGGGAAAGTTGCTTGCCGCCGCGGCAGTATTTCTTCTCGTCTTTGCCGGCCATGTGAACCTTGGCGTACTCATGCGCGATCTGGCCGTCAGGAGAGATTACGTGTGCGAGGTTGAGGAAACGGTCTTTGGTTTTCTGAACGGTGCCGGCAATGACCCAGATGTTATGTTTCTTGGCAGCAGCGCGCGTCTGGCTCAACGCATCAATGACTTTACGTTGATCCAACTTCACCACGTAGGGGAAATAGTAGCTGGTGAGGCTCGCCTCGGGAAAGAGAACGACTCTGCTGCCACAGTCCGATGCTGCCTTGATATAATGCAGTGTCCGCTCCAAGTTGAACCCCAGCGGTTTTGCCCAGTGCAACTGCACGCAGGAAACTTGAAGGGTAGCGGTCATCTTGCGAGAGCTTATACGGCTCTCTCCAGAGCGATGCAAGCCATTGCGCAACGAGTGTCTTGGCGGTCAATCTGTCAGCCGCTCTCGCCAGTAACCGGGTTCACGACGCAAATCAGCGATGGCGAGGATGCGAATGTGCTCGACGGTCAGGCGGTAGAAAATCGCATATGGGAATCGCTTCAGGAGACAACGGCGAATGTCCGCTTCCATCACCGGCCACGCTTGGGGAAAATCGCCAATGCGGGACAAGGCGTGGCTGGTCTCGTCGAGAAAATCGCGCCCCAAGCCGTTCGCTTGGGATTCGTAGAACTCCGCGGCGGCGATCAACTCCGCATCGGCGGCGGGATGGAAGATCAGCCGGGGCATCCGATGCGTCGGTAGGCATTGCGCAATACTTCTTCGGCAGACCGGGCGACAACTTTGCCGTCGGCGAGTTCGGCATCGCGGCGTTTCGCTTCCTCCAACCAAGCCTGCTCACAGCGTTCGTCGAACGACGCATCCAGACTCGCAATCAACTTGTGGGCGAGCCGGGCGCGTTGCGGCGTCGGCAACTCCATCGCTTCGATTTCCACCTGTTCGAGCTTGCTCATCGGTGGCACAACATGACGGATTCACCCGCAAATTGCAAGAAAGCGATGTCGAAAAGAGGGGGCAGGACTTGTCCGCCGTAGGCGGAGACAGAATTCAGAAGTCAGAATGACTGACGGAACATGAGCTTGGACGATGGTGAACGACGAGTGTAAAGGTTCCCGTGGAATGCAGGGAAACGCAATCCCTTCCACGACTTTGTTAGCTCTTTTTGATCTTGTCCAGTTCGGGTTGCTGGAGATGAATCAGCTTGACCATGGTATCTACTGCCCAGTCTCTTCGATCGTCGGTCAATGCCCTTGTCGCAGTCTGACCCTGGCAATGCAAGCCCGGCGAAACGGGCGGGACGCCCGTTCTACTTGGTCAGGCTTCCTGGACTTTGGTCGCTGTCTTGCCAATGCGCTTGCGGAGGTAGTAGAGCTTGGCACGGTGGACCTTGCCTTGTCGCTCGACCTCGATCTTCTGGATGAAAGGCGAGTTGAGGGGGAAGACGCGCTCGACGCCTTCGCCGTAGCTGACGCGACGGACGGTGAAGGTGGAGGCAATGCCGCGTCCCTGCCGGTTGATGACGATGCCGGAGAAGACCTGAATGCGCTCGCGCTCGCCTTCCTTGATGCGGGTGTGGACATTGATGGTATCGCCCACCTTGAAGGGCACGAGGTCGTTTCTGAGTTGTTCCTGCTGGATTTTTTCAATCACGTTCATGTTTTCTTCTCCTTCATCATTTCAACAAATCTGGTCTCCGCTGTTTCGTTCGGCTCTCGGCTTGTTCCGCCCGCCATCGGGCGACAGCGCCGTGGTCGCCGCTGAGCAGCACTTCCGGCACGCGCATCCCACGGAACTCCGGCGGGCGCGTGTACTGCGGTCCTTCGAGCAGCCCCGTGGCGAACGAGTCGTCCGCCGCGCCGTCTTCATGGCCGAGCACACCGGGCAACAGTCGCACGACGGCGTCCACGACAACGGCCGCGGCAAGCGCGCCGTTGGTCAGCACGTAATCGCCGATGCTGACTTCCTCGTGCACGAGCGCCTGTCGGACGCGTTCGTCAACGCCTTCGTAGTGGCCGCAAATAATAATCACGTGCGGCTTTTTTGCAAATGCCTGGGCGCGCGCCTGCGTGAATGGCGCGCCTTGCGGCGTCATCAGCACCACACACGAATCGTTGCGCTGCAATTTTTCCACTGCTTCAAAGATCGGTTCCGGTTTCATCAACATGCCGGGACCGCCCCCGTAGGGCCGGTCGTCCACAACGCGATGCTTGTCGTGGGTGTAATCCCGCAGGTTGTGCACCCGGACCTGAACGCGCCCGCTTTCCTGGGCGCGCTTCAGTATGCTCTCTTCGAGCGGTCCCTCGAATATCCGAGGGAACAACGTCAATACGTCAATGTCCATCCGTCCCAACTGCTGTGCGTCACGGAGCGGCGGCTTCACTGGTGCCCCCGACGGGGCCGCGCTGTCGGCCTTCCGGCTCGATGATCTCCAACATGGCGCGCTTGCCGTTCTTGGCGGCGGCGCTGGTCAACAGAACGCGGATCGCGCTGATCGTGCGCCCGCTTTTGCCGATGACCTTGCCGATGTCGGTCTGGTTGAGCCTCAGTTCGAACACGACGACGCGCTCGCCGTCCACTTCGCGCACATCCACCTGATCGGGATAATCCACCAATGCCTTGACCACGTATTCGATAAACGCTTTCATCGTGCGTCCCTCCGGCGGCTGCCGTCCGCGCCAGCGGATGTCAGGCCGTCTTGGTTGGCTGCTGTTGCGCCTTCGCTGCTTTCTTCAACATGCTGCGCACGGTGTCGCTGGGCTGCGCCCCCTTCGCGATCCAATACTGGGCGCGCTCCACGTTCACCGTGAAATTCGGGTCGGCTTGTCGGGGGTTGTACGTGCCGATCTGCTCGATGAAGCGGCCGTCGCGCGGGCTGCGCCCGTCGGCCACCACGATTCGATAGCTCGGCACGTTGGTTGTCCCGATTCGCCGTAATCTGATTCGAACTGCCACTGTTACCTCCAGCTAGCGGGTCAGACGCGGCAGGCCGCCCTTGCGGGCGAACGCCTTCTGCATCTTACCCATTTCTTTCATCATTTTCTTCATTGCGTTGAACTGCTTCAACAAATCATTCACCTCGGCAACAGTCGTGCCGCTGCCACGGGCGATCCGCGCCCGACGGCTCGCATTCAGGATTTCCGGCTGCCGGCGTTCCTGGCGGGTCATGGACTGCACAATGGCCTCTACCCGCTTCAATTGGCCATCGCCTTCAGCGAGGTCAGGCATCTTACTCATTCCCGGCAACATGCCAAGTAGATTTTCCATCGGCCCCATCTTTTTCAATTGCTGGAGTTGGGCCAGAAAATCCTCCAAATCCAGGCTCTGTTCCTCGATTTTCCGCTGAAATTCCGCCGCTTTCTTCGCGTCGAACGCCTCTTGTGCCTTCTCCACCAGCCCGACCACGTCACCCATGCCGAGGATCCGACCCGCCATTCGCTCGGCGTGAAACGCCTCCAAGTCATCCAATTTCTCCCCCACCCCCGCGAACCGGATCGGTTTGCCGGTCACGGCACGAATCGAAAGCGCCGCACCGCCACGCGCATCGCCGTCGAGTTTGGTCAGCACAACACCCGTAATGCCCAACGCCTTGTCAAAATGCGTGGCGATGTTGACCGATTCCTGCCCAGTCGCCGCGTCGGCCACCAATAAAATTTCCTGCGGCTTGAGCAGGTCGCGCATCCGGACAAGCTCCTGAACGAGTTCCTCGTCAATGTGCAATCGCCCAGCCGTGTCAAAGACCAGCGTATCGCGTCCCTGTGCTTGCGCCGATGACAACGCCTGCCGGCATATCCTCGTCACGTCCTTTTCGCCGCGCATCAGGAACACAGGGATTTGGATTTGTTTGCCGAGCGTCTCCAACTGATCCATTGCAGCAGGACGATAGACATCGCACGCGACCAACAGCGGCTTGCGCCCTTGCTTGGCCATCAAGCGCGCGAACTTGCCGCAGGTGGTGGTCTTTCCGCAGCCGTGCAGGCCGACCATCATCCAATGGCCCGACGCCAGCTTGGGCATCATCGGGTCTTCGCCGGTGCCGCCCATCAACGCGACCAGTTCGTCGTGGACGATCTTGACGATCTGCTGGCCGGGACTGACGCTATTGAGAACTTCCTGACCGAGAGCTTTCTGTTTCGTGCGCTCAATGAAATCTTTCGCGACCTTGTAGTTCACGTCGGCTTCGAGCAACGCCAGACGCACCTCGCGCAGGGCGTCGCTGACATTCTTCTCCGTCAGCTTGCCGTAGCCGCGCAGTTTCTTCAGGGCAGACTGCAATTTGTCTGAAAGTGAATCGAACATGGTTTATGCCCAAAGGAATATCAGCCGCCGAGAAACTTTCGCAAGGGAATGCCGCTCAGGATTTGCCCTCGTCGGCGAGTTTCTGGACGTAGGTGCCGTAGCGGCGGTCTTCGGCTTCCAACTGGCGGATGATGGTGCCCAATCCTTCCACAAACGAGAAATACGAATCACCGGCGCGGATCTTGTCGTTCGGCTTCAACCCGAACTCAGTCACCGGCTGGTCGTTGACGAACGTGCCATTCGTGCTCTTCTGGTCTTGAATGACATACGAGCCGCCTTTCGGGGCGATCACGAAATGCACGCGCGACATCTTGGGGTCATCCACCTGAATGTCCGCCTGTTCGCCGCGACCAACAGAAATGGAACCAGCGGGGACATCCCACTGTCGCACGACAGAACCATCGGCTTTTTTAAGAATCAGGCTGGGCATGGTGTTCCTCTTTTTCTGCTCGCATCTTGCCCGCGCTCCAGTCCCACTTCAAGCCAAAACTGCCCGTTACTGATTCCATGCGCGGTTTGGTTTTTCCCACAAAATGCGGGCGACATAGACGCTGTTATCAGCGCCGTGCTTGTTGTCGGGCGGAATCACGACCTTCGGTCCCCATGTTTGCATCCACTCGGCAACCGTTACCCACGTTTCGCGTTCGTTGACTTGGGTCACGCCAAAGTTGCCGAGCCGCGCGCCGCGCTCCGGCACCAAGACCCGTTCGGTGGCGCGAATGACACAACGTTTTTCCGGGTCCACCTGCGCGATGAACAACGGCGCGCGGTGACGGAAGACGTGATCGTTGTTCGCGCCCTTGCGCGTATAGACGAGGAACAACGCATCGCTGTGCGTCACCCAATGCTGTTGTGTGTTGTAGTTGCCGAGTTCGCTCCCATCATCCCAGCACCATTTTCGCGGCTCATCAAAGCGCAAGCCATCCCGGCTGACAGCGACGTAGCCAGCGCGGTCGTTGCGCATCGTCAGGTAGTAATACCCGCGGAATCGCGTGAGCGACGGCTCGTACAACCCGCGATCAATCGGGACGGACAATTCGTTACCCTGCTCGCGAAACTTCAATCGCTTGCCGTCAAACGCGCAGCGCAGCACGGTCGTGCTGTTTGCCTTCTGCTCCTTGCCTTTGAAATAAATCGGTAGAAGGATTTCCCCATTAGGAAGGTCAACGCGCTGCACCGAACCCGCACCGGCGCTGTGGAACTTCACCCGGTCCGGCATTTCCAACACCGCCCACGGCGTCCATGTCCGCGTGGCCGGGTCATAGACCGACCACGCCGTTTCGCGGGCGCGATGTTCGATCACGCGGTCATTGCGGTAGCGCACGGTGTGGCCGATGCCGAGCAGTTTTCCGCTTTTGGTGTGACACTTCGGCGTGAAGTCGCAGACGCCCACAATCACATCGTCAGGTTCGTTGCGCCGGCCGAGCGTATCGCCATGTTCGCGCGGGGCGGCCCACGTCTTGCCGAGATCATCCGTCCGCATTTCGTTCAGCGCGAAAAACACATCACTACCCGACAACAACAACTTCTGCATTGTCAACACGACAATAGGTGTTTTGCCCGGAATCGCGCCGGCGCGCGGATGAACCCAACAGGTCGTTCCGTCGTAACCGCGACTGATCGTGTCGAGACGAACACGAAACCCTGATTTTGATTCATCACGCTCGACTTGTCCCGGACTGCCAGCCGTCGCTAGCGAACGAAGTCGAAACTGATACGCTGCTGGCTCACACTTGATCAGATACTCCTCGTGCGGCCACGCCCCCCAACTGTCGTCGCCGCCCACGCCTTGCTGAACGAGGTCAAGGTTCAACATGACTTCCTCGCGCTGCGGCAACTGGAACGGATGCTTCGCGTTCTGGAGATCATCGGTCGTGTGATGCAGCGCATTGACGCTGAGCAAGGGCATGCCGACTGCCTGCAAACCAACACCCTTACGATTGGTGAGTGACACCCAACGCACGTCCACTTTGTTCCCGCTCTCGCCCGGTTTACTGTAATCTGTGAAAAATTGTTCACGCACAGTTCCGCGATACACACCGACACGGGCGTCTTTGCGGTCAATGTATGTCTCCTGCGGCCCCGGTCCGTGCCATGCAATCTGATCGAACCCAGCAGGCAACGTCATCTGCATTCCGAGACGCGGCAACTTCGGCAGCTTGGTGTTGGTTGGTTTGAATTCAGCGGACACAATGATGTCGCCATTGCCGAGCACAGTGTATGTGGTGTTCCAAACAGCTTTGATTTTCGGCAACGAAAGAGATGCCTTCGCCACGACTTTGTTCGGCGCAGACTGCTCAATCGTGAAACTCGTGACAGTGGCATCCTTGTGGGCGTCGCGCCAGATGCCTTGAGATTTCTCCATCTTACGGCCACGATCGTTGTCCGTGGGCGCGCGCCAAAAATCGGGACGCAACGGTGAGCCAATCAATTCGACACCGTTCGCACGCCAAGACTTCAGCGCACCGGCTCGCTTGTCGAAGACGACCGTGAAGTCTTTGCCGGTGACTGTTTCGCCGGCGAGGTGGAGCGGCGCGCCGCCGTCGAGCGGCGGTGTGGGCGCGGGGTCGGGCAGCCTGAACTCGTCCCACGCAAGTTCGTGACCGGCTTTGGCCCACGGTTGGTTCGCTTTGAGTTTGAAACTGACTTCGAGAAAGTACTCGGCGCCGGGGCGCGGGGTAATCGGCTTGATTGGAATCGCGACCTGTTTCGTCGCCCGCGGCGCGAGGTCAAGCTCAGAAAGGTCGCCGCTCTGGATTTCCATGCCGTCGCACTTCACGCGCCAGTGACCGGTGGCGATGTCTTTGAGATTGGTAAAGTCGTGCCAGTTCTTGATTTCGACATCTCGGCCGATGAGTTTGCAGTGGATGTACTGGTAGATGTGTTTGACTTCGAGCAGTCCGGGATGTGGTTCGCGGTCGGGACTGACAAGACCGTTGCAGCAGAAGTTGTCGTCGCTCGGCGTGCCGGCAGGACCGAAATCGCCGCCGTAGGCCCAGAACGTCTTGTCGCCGGGCGTGACTTTCGTGAAGCGAGGAAGCGGCAACGGGCCTTGCGGTTGGCGAAGGCCTTGATCCACCCAATCCCAAATGAAACCGCCTTGGAGATGCGGCTTGGAGTAAATCTGCTCCCAGTAGGCCCACATACCGCCGCTGCTGTTGCCCATCGCGTGCGCATACTCGCACAGAATGTACGGGCGCGTCTGTGGTTTGCCGGCGTACTCGGCAAGACTCTTCGGCTTTGCATACATCGGGCAAACAATGTCGGTATGCGAACGCTGCTCGGCACGTTCGTAGTGGACAGGACGGCTGGGGTCGCGCTTCTTGATCCACGCAGAGGTAGCCTCGAAATTAGGGCCGTCGCCGGCTTCGTTACCGAGCGACCAGATGATGACCGATGGATGGTTCTTGTCGCGCTCAACCATGCGGATGGTGCGGTTGAGATGCGCATCGAGCCAATCGGGATTTTTGGCGAGTGACTCTTTGCCGTAACCCATGCCGTGGCTTTCGATGTTGGCTTCGTCAATCACGTAGAGGCCGTACTTGTCGCAAAGGTCGTACCACGCGGGCTGGTTCGGGTAATGGGCGGTGCGGACGGCGTTGATGTTGTGCTGCTTCATCACAAGGATGTCCTTCACCATGCTCTCCACGGTGACGGCATGGCCACGGTCAGGATCGTGTTCGTGGCGATTAACGCCTTTGAAGAGGACACGCTGGCCATTGACGAGGAGGTTGCCGTCGCGGATTTCGACGCTGCGGAAACCGACGTTGACGGGAATGACTTCAAGCGTTTTGCCGGCTTCCTTGAGCGTCAAGAGCAATGTGTAGAGGCAGGGCGTCTCTGCAGACCATTTGAGCGGGGATGGCACCGGTGCTATGCCGTTCACGGGCTTCTCCTGACCGGCATTGAGTTTGACCTCTATCTTGGGCGATAGGACTGTCTTACCCTGCGGATCCAGCAAATCCGCGTGGAGCGTAGTGGTAACAGGTTTCGAGCCGTAGTTCTTCACGTGCACGTTGACCTGGATCGTCGCGTCGCAAGACTTCGCGTCGAGGTCAGTTTTTACTTCGAAATCGCGGATGTGCACGTCCGGTGGCGACCACAGATACACGTCGCGAAAGATGCCGCTGAGCCGCCAGAAATCCTGACACTCCAAGTATGCGCCGTCGCTGTAGCGGAAGTTCTCGACGGCGATCAGGTTTTTGCCCGGCTTGACGTGCTTGGTGATGTCGAACTCGACCGGGGTGCGGCTGTCCTTGCCACAGCCGACTTTTCGGCCGTTGATCCAGAGATAGAAGAACGAGTTGACGCCGTCGAACGTGATGAGGATGCGCCGGCCGTTCCAGTCGCGCGGCAACTCGAAAGTGTGGCGGTAGCTGTTGACCGTGTTGTTCGGGTCGGCGTCGGGCGTGAATGGCGGGGTCCACGGCTTTGGCCACGGGTACGGGATGTTGACGTAGATCGGGATGCCGTAGCCTTCCATCTCGACGTTGGACGGCACGGGAATCGTCTTCCACGTGGAGTCATTGAAGTCGGCCTTCCAGAAATCGGCAATGCGCTCGGTCCGGTTCTTCGAGTAGTGGTACTTCCAATTGCCATTCAGCGACCGGTAGAAGGGAGACTTCACACGCTCCGCGTTGCAAACAGGACCGATGCGGCGCGCCGTGGCGGCATCGGGACAAACGACCATCGTGGCGTGCGGCGGCTCGTTGTTGAGACCGGTGAGTTTCGGATTCTCCCAGTCTTCCAAGGCGGAGAGGACGCCGGCTACCATTGTGACAAGTACGACCCCGAAAAGTTGGTTCATGCCGACCTTCTAGCACAACACCCCATCGTCAGGAAATGAGAATTGAGGGGCGCGGAGACCTCGCAGCAAGCAAAGAAAAAAAACAACTCAGGAAGTGATCACGGCCACAGGCGCGGGAAGTGTGCGCTGGATTTCTGCGAGGCGATAGCCAAAACCGGCGCCTTGAATGGTGGACAGATCAACGCAACCGTCGCGACGGCGATAGATGCCGGGATGCACGGCGGCTTCTGGCGCGGAAGCGTCCGGGTAAAACTGCATCCCGTTGGTCTCGACGCCGGCAATGGTGCCGACGTGGGCGGCGAGCAAGACGTGCGGGATTTGGGCAAGCATCGGGTTGGTCAGATCCTGAACCATCAACGTCATGCCATGCGCTTTCGCCCAGCAGGCGCTGAGCAATGCGCCGGTTTGCGTCTTGCAGGTCTTGAGAGCGACGCCGGTCCAGCCGAGACTGCGTCCGAGTTTGACCAGTCGCCAGTCGTGCGCGCTCTCGTCCATGAACAACGGCTTGCGCGATGAAACGCTGTGCACGTCAATCCGGTTGTTCTCCAAGTCGTACGGGAACGGTTGCTCGACATAAACGATCCGCTCGTACACACGCGGCTGTTCAGCGCGCAGACGGTCGAGGATGTCGTTGACGTATTGCGGGTCGGTCACGGTGCAGTTGAAGTCGGCGGTCAGTTTGTCAACGCCTCGTTCGAGCGCGATCTTCCCGACGCTCACAAACCGGTGGTAATCCCAGACAGCATCCGTGCCGCGCAGTTTGACCTTGAGGCATTTCAAGCCGTCGCGCTCAATCCAATCGGCCAGCAACACCGGATACCCGTCATCCGGCTCCGCGCCGGTGAGTTCGGAAGCATCCAGCGGATCGAGTCCGCCGACCAGATGCCACGCCAGCAGCCGGGTGGGTGGCTCTGCGACGAGAAAGTCTGCCGGAAATTTTCCACGGAACGGCTCCGCCGGTGTGAGATACGAGGCGAGGTCGCGGTTCAGGAACTCCGCCGAGTAGGTCTGATAGATCGGACGTCCCACCAACTGGCCGTAGGCGTCGTGCAGCGCGATGTCGAACACCGAACAGCAGACCAGCGCGGCGAGCCACGGCAGCTTGGCTTCCTCCGCGAGTTTCGGCAGGACAGTTTCTTGAAATTCGTAGCCGACCTCGAACGGATGTCCAGCACCGGAAAAGTCCGCCCACGCCTTCGCCAGCGTGCAACAGAATTTTTTCAGTGCTTCGTGCCGGAACTCATACGTAAGCTGGCTCGGCCAGACCCATTGAACGCTGAGCGGCGTCTCGCCCCACCCTACTGCCTTGCGCCCCGTTCTGTCGGTAACTTCGACCCGCGCGCGCGCGCAGGTCACATAGGTCAGCGTCTCGGGGCCGAATTTCAACGGCACGCGCGTCTCGACCGGCAGAAAGTACAACGCCGCCGCAACCGGACGAATGTCGCTGGGCCGGCTCATGACGATTTGTTCTCGGCATCGTCCGCGCGCAACCGTCCGCCGGTATCGGGCGCAAATTGAATCAACACCAATCCGACAAGATAGACGGTCGCAATCGTCATCGCCGCAAGACGGTAGTCACCTTGAAATGCCTGGGCCAATGCGCCGGCGCCGAGGACGCCAAGTCCCGTGAGCACGCGCCCGATGTTGTAGGCGAAACCCTGCCCCGTGGCGCGGATGCGCGTCGGGAAAAGTTCCGGCAGATATTTGGGCAGCCAGCCGAAGAAAGCGGGAACAAACGTGCCGCCAATAAACGCCAGAATGCAAACCTGCAGACCAAACTCACGGGTCAACCCGAACAGCGCCATGACCGCAATCCACGCGGCGATGCAGAGAATACGCCATGATTTCTTGTTGCCGAGCCACCCGGCCAGCACACCGCCCAGGAAACTGCCGATGACCTGCCCGACCGACGCCCATTGCGACACAATCGCCTTGGCCGTGCCGGCCTGGGCGGTTCCCTCGGCGAGTTTGTCCACAAACGTCGCCAGCCAGAGAAATGCGCCCCATGTTCCCAGCAGCGCCACGGTGGACAACAAGCTGCCCATGATGGTGCTGCGCCGGTATTGCGGCGAGAAAAGCTCGCGCAGTTGAATCTTTTCCTTTTTGGCGCGCGACAGTTTCCACTTCGTCGGCTCCGGCACGAAATAAATGACCGGCAGACTCAACAGCCCGATTAAAAATCCCACGCCAATCACCCACCGCCACGACGCGCCATACGAAAGCATCACCCGCGAATACGTCGCCGCCAGCAGATAGCCGACATTTGCCGAACAACCAATCGCCCCGGCCAACACGGCCCGGTTTTTCTCCGGCCAGGTTTCCACCACCAACGCCACGCACAACGGCCATGTGCCGCCCAATCCCATCGCCCCCAGAAACCGATACGCGGCCAGTTGCGTCCAGTGCGTGCAGATCGCCGCCAGCCCGGTGAACACCGAGTACGTCAGCACGGCAAACATCAACATCCGCACCCGTCCATATTGATCTCCCCACTTCCCGAACAACACGCCGCCGACCGCCGCGCCCCAGAGCCACATCGCCATGGACAGTCCAAAATAAAAACTGATGTCGGCCTCGCTCGGCACGCTTCCGGGGAAAAGGTCTTTGAGCGCGGCGCGCGTCATCAGGGCAAAGACGCCCTGCTCCAATCCATCGAATCCCCAAGCCAGCAGCGCCGCAATCAGCGCCAGCCAGCGATAAAACGGTTTCTCGGCGTAGATATCGCGTTGATCCATGATGGGCGGGACGATGTCGGAAACACCGGGCGAAAGCAAGTGCAAACCACCCCCGATCCGCCGAATTTCCGGCGGTCTTGCCTTGGTTGTTCTCCGCGTGCTAAAAGAGCAGCATGATTCCACGCTTTTTCCTGTCGCTTCTCTGTGCCACGGCAACCGCACATGCCCTCGACCTGTTTGTGTCCCCCAATGGCAAGGACACATGGTCGGGACAACGACCGCGTCCAAATTTCTCCCGAACAGACGGCCCGTTGGCGACCCTGGCCGCGGCACGCGATGTGGCCCGCCAATCCAAGGCGCAGGGACCGGTGCGTGTCATCGTCGGCAATGGACGCTACACGGTGACCGAGCCGTTGGCGCTCACGGCGGAAGACAGCGGCATCACGTTCGAGGCCGCGCCCGGCGCAAAACCGGTCTTCAGCGGCGGACGCCTCATCACCGGTTGGCATCGCGCCCCAGACGGCCTCTGGCAAACGCACATCCCCGACGTTGCCGCCGGCCAATGGCGCTTCGAGCAGTTGTGGGTGAACGGTCGCCGCGCGACACGGGCGCGAACGCCCAATCAGTTCTGGTTTTACATGCTCGGCGTTCGCGAGGACGTTCTGGAAAAGGGCAATCCCCGTCGCGCCAAGGCCGCGCGGCAAACCGTCTGGTTTCGTCCGGAAGATTTTCACGCGGTTGACGGGCTGACGAACGATGAACTGCGCGACGTGAACCTGGTCGTCTATCACAAGTGGGACAACACACGCCGGTTCATTGATCAACTCGATGAACGAGAACAATCGCTCATCACCACCGGCGGCGGGATGAAATCGTGGAACGCCTGGACCCGCAACACGCCGTTCTTCCTCGAAAATTTCCGTCGCGCCCTCGATGCCCCCGGCGAGTGGTTCCTCAGCCGCGACGGCACGCTCTCGTACAAGCCGCTCCCCGGCGAGGACATGACGAGAGCCGAAGTGATCGCGCCGGTTGCAGCGAAGTTCATTGTCATCAACAACGCGGAACGCGTCACTTTCAAAGGGCTTGCTTTCCGCCACGCCCAGTGGCTCACGCCGACGGAAGGGTTTGAGCCGATGCAGGCCGCCGCCGTCATCGAGGGCGTCGTGCAGGCTGACGGCGCGCGTCGCGTGACGTTCGAGGATTGCGAGTTTTCCCACGTCGGCACGTACGTCATCTGGTTCCGCAAAGGTTGCCGGGAGAATGTGGTGCGGCGCTGTCTGATTGAGGACTTCGGCGCGGGCGGCGTCCGCATCGGCGAGACCGCGATGCCGAAGACCGAGGCCGAGCAGACCAGCCACAACGTCGTTGACAACAACATCATCCGACACGGCGGCTACATTTTCCCGTGCGCCGTGGGCGTCTGGATCGGATTCAGCCCCGACAATCAGATCACGCACAACGAGATCGCCGACCTCTTCTACACCGGCATCAGCGCCGGCTGGCGTTGGGGGTACGCGGAAAGCAACTGCAAACGCAACAACATCTCCTTCAACCGCGTCCATCACATCGGCAAAGGCGTGCTCAGCGACATGGGCGGCATCTACACGCTCGGCCCGTCCGAGGGCACGGTCGTGACGAACAATGTGTTCCACGATATTTACGCCTACAGCTACGGCGGCTGGGGACTTTACACCGACGAAGGCAGCACCGGCATCCTCTTTGAGAACAATCTGGTCTATGACACCAAGACCGGCGGGTTCCACCAGCACTACGGCAAGGAAAACATCGTCCGCAACAACATCCTCGCCTTCAGCAAACTGGACCAACTCCAAGCCACCCGCGTCGAGCCGCATCTCTCGTTCACCTTCGATCGCAACCTTGTGTATTGGACGACGGGTTCTTTGCTGGGAAGTCGCTGGGGGCAGGTCCGCTCCCTCACGCGCAGCAACTGCTATTGGAACACCACCGGCTCCAATGTGACCTTCGCCGGCAAATCCCTTGCCGATTGGCAGTCGCTCACCAACGACCTCGGCTCGGTCGTCGCTGACCCGCTGTTCAGGGATGCCGCGCGCCGCGATTTCCGTCTCCGGCCCGGTTCTCCCGCCCTCGCCATCGGTTTCAAGCCGTTCGACTCCACGCGCGCCGGCGTCTATGGCAATCCCGCGTGGATCGCGAAAGCGAACAAGGCCGCCTATCCGCCCCTGGCGATTGCTCCCGAACCGTCACCCATTCCCGTCCACGACACTTTTGAACGCGAACAACCCGGCGCGACACCGCGCAGTTTCGCAGCGCACATCGAGGGAAAAGGCGACGCCATCGTCGTCACGGATGAAACCGCCGCCAGCGGCAAGCAAAGCCTGAAAGTGACCGACGCGCCGAACTTGCAGCGGGCCTTTTACCCGTATCTTCACTACCAAGTGCGCCACTCCGAAGGCACTGTTCGGAACTCGTTTGACCTGCGCATCGAGAAAGCGACGCACCTCGGCTTCGAGTGGCGCGACTCCGGTTCCACCTACCAGACGGGCGCCCGCTTCGAGATTCGCAACGGAAAATTGAACATCGCTGGCGCGCCGCCATTTGATCTGCCGCTCAACGAATGGATTCACTTCGACCTCACCGGCGGCCTCGGCAACGCCAGCGCGGGACACTGGACGCTTACCGTCACCTTGCCCGGCAAACCGCCGAAAACCTTCCCGAACCTGCCGTACGCCAAACCGAAGTTCAACACACTGCAGTGGCTCGGCTTCACCAGCAGCGCCACCACCAAGACCGTTTTTTATCTCGACAACTTTTCCTTGTCAGTCACGCCGTGACTGCGCGGTAGTTGCGCGTACCGAATGGGGTGACGCCACATGAACTGCCGGAGTTTTCGTCTCACTTGGCTGCGAAACGCGCTGTTTTCGGGCAACGCATCACGCCGCAACTGCCAATAGACCCACGGCATGATGAAATACCGGCTGAACGCGCGAGAGACCCGCCCAAATTCGGCATCGCTCATCGCTGTCGGGTTCGCCCCCTGCGTCCGCTCAAAGTACGCGTACTCCGCGTAATCAAGCGACCGCCGGACGCTCTCCGGCAACTCGTCGAACAACGCCGACCCCGGCAACAATCCAAGCACGGCGAAGCTGACAACTTCTGGCGCGGCCCAGCGAAGAAACGCGCGCGTTGCCTGAATGTCCGCAGCCGTTTCACCGGGAAGTCCGATCATGATGTCGGCGTAAATCCGCAGCCCAGCCTTGTGTGTGATTTCCACGGCGCGCCGGTTCATTTCGTTGGTCGCGCCCTTGCCGAGCCGTCGCAACACTTCATCGGAAGCGCTCTCAAAACCGTACTCGACCTGCACGCAACCAGCGGCTTTCATCTCGGCCAGTAATTCGGGCGCCGCCTGGTTCACGCGCAGGCAGCCATCCCAGCAGAGCCGATTTTCCAGTCCTTCGCGGCGAATAGCCTGGCAAAGCGACACAAGACGGTTCGTGTCAGCGCCAAGCGTGTCGTCCTCGAAATGAATCCCGCGCACGTGAAAGCGTTCGAGCGCCATTTGCATTTGTTCCACGACGAAATCCACCGAGTGAAACCGCACGCCGAGGCCGCCGACGAGATGCCCCGCGCAGAACCGGCACCGGTTCGTGCAACCGCGTGACGTCCGCAGGTTGATCGCGGGCAATTATCAGCCACGGACTCGGCGCGGTGTAGTACGCCATGTCAAACATGCCGTAGTCAATCGGCGCCAGTTCATCAAGGTTCCACACCGGCGGACGCATCGTCGCATGGACCGGAGCGCCATTTTGCCGGTGGATGATGCCCGCAATGCCGGGCAACGATCTGCCCGCAGCCAAATCAACGACCGTTTGCTCCCCTTCCCCAACGACAACAACATCCAGTTCGGGAATCGTCTCCAACATTTCGCGTCCCAGCACGGTCGGATGCACTCCGCCGGCGACGGTGAGGGTGTCGGTACCGCAAATTGTCTTCGTTTGCGCCGCGATCCACGCCGTCTCCGGAACCCACGGCGTCAGGACGGACATCCCGACCATGTCAGGGTGAAACTCGCGCAGCAGGTTCAGCAGCGCGGCATCGGCTGCATCCCAATCAGCATCGCATTTGTAGAATTGCTCCTCGCGGATGTGAACCTTGACCTCGTGCCCGGCTCGTTGCAGCGCGGCGGCGACGTAGGCGATTCCCGTTGGGACGTGCATCGAGCGGAAAATGCCGCGCGGCCAGAACTGACGGGGCGGGACCGGTTGGACAAGCAATACCCTCGTCGCGATTTCAGGAGTTGCCGAAACAGTTGCCGCCGCCATTTGTTGACGAACAGACCGGAACGCAGCACCACGCGCGGCGTGAGCACGCAACGCGCGAACAAACTGTCCGCGGCAAGCTGACGGCGCAATCGCCGGCAGGCGTCATCGCGAAACGCGCGCTCGGCGAGAGCAAGCCCGGCGACCACGGAGAACACACTGCCGGTTCGACGACAGGCGGCGGCCAGTGCTGCGGCGTCCACGTCGAGGCGCGCGATTTGACGAATGTCGCAAAGGATTTGGAGGCGATCGAACGAATGGCTCGTCGCGCCGTGCACCGCGGTCATCAAGAGCAGCGACGCGGGACTCAATCGTTGCGCGCCCGGCTCGAAGGACAGATCAGCAAGCTCGACGGAGACCCGCTGCTGGAGCGCCGGCGAATTCACGAGGTTCCAGTGAATCTCGACCTGCTCTTGCCCGTGATCGGGATGTTTCCAGAGTTGCTCGCCGTACGGGTCGGCGTGTTTGAGGTTCTTGATGTGGCGCAATTCGTACCCCAGCGCGCGCAACGCTTCCCCGGCGTCGTCGAGCCGGGCGCGCGGAACGAGGATGTCGAGGTCGGTGAACAGGCGGAGGCCGGGTTGCGGGTAGAGACGGTCGGCGAAATCAGGGCCGCGCAAGACGACCGCGGACACGTCGCGCTGGCGCAGTGCAGCGAGGATCGGCGCCAGTCGGATCCGCAGCGTGATGGCGAGGGCGGCGGGTGCGAGGAGGCTTTCCTGAAGCGGCGCGACGTTGTGCGAAGTCAGCTTGGCTGCGTTCATCACAACGGCGGGCAGGACGCCGTGATCGCGTGCGAGTTGGCCGAGGCGGGTAAAATCGGTTGTGGAGAGTGGCGGCAGGTCGGGCGCGGTGGTCGCGTCGGGCAGCGCGAGACGCAACAGGCATGCCTCGATGTTGGCGAGCGACACGGCTCAGTCCTCCAACTGTGCGAGGAGCAGGTCGCAAAGCGTGTCGAGGCCCGGTCCAACACTGAGCCGCAGGACGCGGCTGGCGGTGATGAGCGCGCCGATGGTTTGGAAGCTTTGCCCGGCGCGTTCGACGGCGTGGCCGCCCATGGCGTGCACGTTCTGGCGTGTGAGTTCGGTGAGGGCGTCCACCTTGTTCATTTCCTGGAGACGATGCGCGGTGTCGTTGCGGGGTTCGATGAGCACGACAAGACCGGGCGCAAGCTCCCAACGCGGGTCGGCTGTCGAGAGCCGGTTCAATGGCATCACAAACTCCTGGCCGTCGCTCGTGGGCCGGCTCTCGATGTTCTTCAGCCAGTCCATCATCGCCATGGTTTGCCGGTGGACCTTGCACGGACGCGGCAGTCCCCAGACGCGGACTGCGCCGTCGCGACGGACGAGAAACGCAGCGTCGTCGGTCAGCAACGGCAACCCGGCGTGAGCGAGCGCGAGCGCCGTGGTGGTTTTGCCCGCGCCGCTGACGCCGGCGAGGAGAACGGCCCGGCGTTGGCCGTCGCGCCCGGCGGCGAGACAGGCGGAATGAAGCACATGATGGTCGGCTTCGCCCAGCAGTTCGCAAAGGACCTGCGAGACACAACCGGTGCGAAGACACCATTCGGCGCCGGGCTGGACGACGATGTCACAAACACGCCGCGGCAGGTCGAGCCGCGCCCAGACGTTGCCCGGCAGGCGGATGGACCGGGTTCGCCCCTCGGCGTACCATTCCATCGGCACGCCGACGGGAAATTCGCCGCGCCAAAGCAACTTCATCCCCTGCAACTCGTCATCGCCCGGCGGCGTCCCGTAACGAATCAACAGGCGGTCGGCGCCGCCGTTGTTCGAGGGGAGCAGAAACGGATGTAGTACCCCCTCCAAACTGTCGGCCAGAACCGAATTCTCTGCCGCGACATCCAAGCGGACCCCGTGGACGTCGTAATGCCTCTTAACCATCCGGCTCACACTTCCACAAGCGAGATGGGAAGCGGCGCGCCTTCGGTCACTTCGGTCAGTGCCTCTCGCTTGTCCAGTGTCGGCTCGGTGTATTGTTTTTTAGCTGTGCGTTCCATGGCGATACACTCTCTTTCTTTGCTTGACGATTGTGGTTCCTTCCTCCAAACAACACGGCAATGGATCGCCCAAATACTCAGAGCGGGCAAGTGACAAGTCAAGCGGATGTCAAACGGATAAACTGCCGTTTGCGCCGGCGTGGTCTGCCATCAAGCTGCATGGCCGATTGCGGCGTTCGGAGCAGAAGTCCCAGGGATTGAAGAGAGTCCTGCGCCGGCAGACGGCCAGGATCACGCGGCAACTGAGCTCCATCCTGATTCAGTCGGCGGTGCCGGGCGCAACCAATCCGTGGTTCAGCGAACAGGAAGCCGAAACGGCGCGCCATGAAAGAGCGGAACTGCTGGAACGTCTCTCCGGCCGCGTGAACATCAGCGCGAATGGCGCCAAGCTTCACCTCGGGCCGCTGTCTCCGGGCTGCGCGATTTGCATGGAGGGATATTGGGGCTGCAATTACATCAATGGCCGGTGCCAGCGGAACTGTTTCTACTGCCTGCGGTATCACTCGATGCGCGCAGAACCCGACTGCAGCACGGACGGATTCAGCTTCAAGAGTCCGCAGGAGCACATCCAGTATCTGAAGACGTTCCGGATCAAGGGAGTCGGTTTTTCGGGAGGCGAACCGTTGCTGGCGTTTGATCGCCTGGTAAGCCACATCACGGCGATCCGCCAGGAGTTCGGGCCGGGGATGTATGTGTGGATGTACACCAACGGCGACTTGGTGAATCGCGAGAGGCTGCAGATCCTGAAAAACGCCGGCTTGAACGAGTTGCGGTGCGACCTGAGCGCACGCGGTTACGACGTGACGCCGCTCGCGCTCGCCAGGGAATACATTCCGACTGTCAGCGTTGAGATCCCGGCGATACCGGAGGATTTCTCGTTGCTGAAGGAATCGCTGGAGCAGATGCAGGCCATCGGCGTCAACCACCTGAACCTTCACCAATTGCTCGCGGGAGAGCGGAACTGGCGAGCGTACTGCGCGCGTCGCTACCATTTCTCGATTCAACAGATGCCCGCGGTGCATGAGTCGGAGATGTGCGCCTTGCGTTTGCTGTTGCACGCCTGCGAACAGGGACTGCGAGTGCCCATCAACTACTGCTCCTACGCCTACCGATTCCGTTACTACGGGCGCACCCTGCGGTCGAGGGCCGCGCTGGTTGCCGTTGAGGACCAGGAGGAAATCACCGAAGCGGGGTACATCCGGTTATGTTCGATTTCAGACACGGCTGAGCAACTTCAGGCGCTGGTCCGACGGATGGAGCGCGCGCAGGTGAATCCGAAGTTGTGGAAGGTTGACCGGGAACACGGGAGTGTGACGCTGCACAGCAGCTTGTTGTCCCATGTTGACTGGACATCAGCCCGCCCAATAATCCAATACTACGCGGCCTACGTGACCCTGCAGGAGCCATCGGCTGGATTCTCGCCCGGCAACCTCAAGGTCACACGCCATCTCGTGCGCACAGAACAGCACACACCCACCGACAACCTCTCGTTCCCGCCAAGCAAGCACGAGAAACTTGAGGCAGGTTTGGCCGATGTGGTTTGATGGGATTTGATGGGGATTACACTGGGCCTGGCACTTGTGAAATCGTCGGAGCCTGTTCAGTCACCTCAACGATTTGCTCGCGTTTCTCCAGTGTCGGCTCGACGTATGGCTTCTTCATGTTGCGTGTCTCCTTTCAAGGTTGGTAACTGTGCGTCAAAATCTCCGCCACAGGCCCCAACGGCGGGTAGTAATCCTTGCCGTTGACGCTCACCCAGCAGTGCGCGTGGAGCCGTTGTCCCGATGTCGCCGGGCCGAGCACGCCGAATCGCAGCACCGACGGGACGCCAGCCAAATGTAAGAAATGGAAAAACGTCAATCCCTGCCGCAGGCAGCGGCGACGTTTCATATTGCGGGGATTCGCAAGGCGTTGGTCCACGAGTGCGGCGATCTGTTCGGCGCTGACGCCCTTGTACGGATGCCAGCGTCGCGGCCACTGTGCGACACGCAACAGGCCGCGAATATCGAGGATATTGACCAGCAGCGGCACCAACGTCGCCACCAGCCAGACGTGCGCCCGTAACAGCGATTCACGCATGAGCGACGACCAGTTTCTCCTTCACCAGTTTCTCCGCCAACGCCGTCATGTCCGCGTGAAGTTTCTCGCGTTTGACTTCGTATTCACTGGCGAGGGCATCAATGATCTGGCCGAACGGTTTCTTTCCATCCATGGCTTGGAGGAAGGACTTGGTTGTATCGTTGCACGTGTAGAGCGCGCCGGAGTTCAGCGAGACGATCACCGTTTGTTGTCCTTCGCCGAGGGATTGGAACTGGGCATCGTCCGCGAGTCGCAGAATGGTTTGATCGTTCAACATGATGCCGACACTCTAGGCAGCCGTCCCCCGGCCCTCAAGAGAAAAACTCGACGATGCTACTGTCGGAACCGCAGCGCGCAGGAAGCGACCAAGACCGCACCCAAACGGCAAGCCAGGAAATTGACACAAGAACGCGCAAAGAGCGCAAAAAAGATAGTTGGGATAGGACATCGACGACTCGACCATCATCGGGACCGAGCACCAGACCGTCGAAGGCCGGCCCGACGTTGCCCTCTGCCAAACAAGTCTCCCACGCGCTGAAGATGGCGCTCAATACGGTCGTGACCCCCTCCTCGCGGGCGATCTGGCGGGCGAGGTCTTCCTTGCTGATTTGACTGTGCGACAGATACCGAAACGGCCGGCCCCTTTGCCCGGCGGTGGCGTACACGGCGGCTTTCACGCGGGCCGTCAGGGCGTTGGCGAAGGAGCCGAAGTCCTTGATGAGAACGCGACAGGCATTGAGATAAGCTTCCATGACAGTCGGCTGGAAAAGATACCGCAAGGTGCCGCGCAAGCGCAGTCGGTCGAAGCCGTACAACACGCCGGCCAAGGAATGCCCGCAACGGTTCAGCAAAGCCGGTGGGACACCGGTGGCGAAGGGAGAGGTGGGGTGGTTCATGAAGTTACCGCACCACTCGGTCTTCGGTCACTTTGGTTGCGGTTCTGCCGCGTGTGCTTTCGTGGTGAACTCTTCTGCGCCTCCTTGCGGCCAATTCCCGGCTTGCACTTCAAACCGTTGGGCAGATGTGACCCAAACATTGAACTGCACCCGAAAACGTGCTCAGATTGACATCATGGCCATGTTCAGCACCAACGGAATAGGCGTGACCGAATGTTACCTGCGCCGCACCAACGCGCGATGGCGGCATGTCCGTCACGTGCATGACGATGTCAACGAGTTGTTCCTCGTGCTCAATGGCTGCCTGAGCGTTGACACGCCGCGCGGCGAGATCCAGGCGCGCGCCAATCACGCCGTCGTTTATCCCAAGGGACTCCCCCACCTGCCGTCCAGCAACGCCGATGAAGACCTCGAAGTCATCGGCATGGCGTGGACCGGCGCAGTGGCCGCACCGGACACGGCGAAGCTGGTTCAGTATGACAGCCTCGGTCGGTTGCGCCATCAACTCATGTGGATGCTCGACACGCCGCCGGGCGAAACGGCCGCGCTCGACCTCCTCGGACAAAGCGTCATCCTTGAGTTCAACCGGCTCTGCTCGGGCGAAGGCCCCGACTTGATTGTGCAGGTCCGGCGATTCATGCGGGACAACCTGGAGCGACCGCTACAGCTCAACGACCTCGCACGCGCGGCCGGGTTGAATCGTTGTTATTTTGCGCGCGCGTTCAGGAAGGCCGCCGGCGAAAGCCCGATGCGCGCGCTCACCGTGATGCGGATTGAAGCGGCGCGCGATTTGATTCTGCGAACCTCGCTGCCGTTGAAGAATGTCGCGGCACAAACCGGCTTTGCCGACGAGGCGCACATGTCGCACGTGTTCCAGCGCGTCGTCGGACGATCACCGGGCAGCTTGCGCCAGCGATGAGAACTTCACCTACTTCCGCCAAGCCATCTCCACTTGATTGATGACGCTGATGCCGAGTTGACGAATGTGCGGCAACCGGGAACGGACTCGTTGCTGGGCGGCGGAAGGGTCTTTCTGAATCCGCAAGGCGGCCTCCAGCAACGGGGCGGAGCAGTCGGGATCGTCAATGTCAAAAATCCAATCGCGCAGCCCCAGTTCTTCCAGCATCCAGACCTTGCGCCCGTTCTCGCTGAACTGCGGCATCAACACCGGCGTGCCCAAGCTCAAGGCCATGATGATCGAGTGCATCTCCATGCTCACCACGATCTGTGCGCGTTGATACAGCGAGTATGCCTGTTCGGTCGTCCAGAATTTCTCCATCTGCACACATTTCTTCCGCGCCGAGGAGGAGAGCTTCAGGTAAATATCCGTGTGCATCTTTTCCACCTCCGAGTTGACTTCCGGCGCAAGCACCACGGGCTGTCCCGTGCGATTCACCCAATCCTCGATGAATTTTCGTATGCGGGCGATGTTCGCTTCCCCGCGCTCGGCGCTGATCGTTCCCGCCAACGGACCTCGCTGGTCGGGCCTACGAATCGTAACAGTGATAAACCGTCCTTTCTCCAAGCCGTGTTTCTTCATGAACTCGTCGGCCCAAGCATCGTCGAACCCGCTGAAGAAAAAGGTTGTATCGGGCCGCCAGCCGGAGCGCGGGCAAAGCAGGTTGTTTTGGCGCAGATACTCCAGCGAATCGGGATCGCGCGCATACACGAATCGCGCGTCCTGAAACAACGGACGAAAGATCAGGCTGGCCGGCCAGTCGAGCGCGTCGAAGGATTGGGCGCTGACGCCGTAGGGGATGCCGTGTGCGCGCGCGATGAGCATCGGCATGGCGTAGCGCAACGTGAATCCGCGCAAGTTGCGCACGCCCATCCGCCCAAAGTTGAGCGTGGTGCCGGAGGTCATGAGCACAAACCCGGCATCGGTGAAGGCGCGCGCCGCTTCGGGATTCGTCTGCTGAAGTTCCTCCAAGATCTCTTTGGGCAGGCGATTGAGGATGTCATCAGCGATGCGGGCCGCGATGCGGGCGGAAAGCGTGCCGTTCTCAAACCCGCGCAGTTGCGACGCGCCCCAACGTTCGTGAAACGCGCGCCACGCTGTACCGGCCGCTGGAGTGAGTTTGAACGGGTACCCGATGGTCTTGCAGCCGGGCAAATAGCGCGGCAGATAATCGCGCAGCATCCGGTAGTTGTCCGAATCTGCTTCGCGCGACGTGAAGACCACCGCCGGCATATTCGGGCGCACCTCGTGAATGAGGCTGAGCAACCCCGGCGTGATGGCAATGTCGCCGATGTTCGCTGTGCTCCATGTGAAAGCGATCAACAAATGCCGTTGCTTTGCTTCGGACCGTTCAGCAGACAAGCCGCTGCCGGCAAGAGCAAGGAGGATGAGCATGGTGATTGACGTTCGTTTCATGTGGTTGATTCCTTTCGTTGTTGAGAGGGACGGACAACGCTGCTCACGTCCACCAGATACATCTGGCGGGAGTTCTCGTGTGTCGAGTCGAAACAAATCGCCGTGCCATCGCGGTTCCACCGCGCATGAAGATCGCAGCGCAATGGCCCCTTCAGTTCCGGCATCTCGGCGAACCGTCCAATATCGCAGCAATGGCGCCGCGCTTGCGTCGTCGCGGCGAACAGAGAAATGTGGGGCAGGTTTGCAACCTGCCTCCTGGTCATGGAAAAGCAGGTTGCAAACCTGCTCCACATTGGGAACTACACCCGCTTCAACGCGTTGATCAGTTCGTTTAACTTATCCACGACCGACTGCACCTCTGATTGCGTAGGCGGATCACTCACGCTGATGTCCAGCGTATCAACGCCGCTGGGATTGTTCGCCGTGCCGGCGATCGCATCGCTCAATTGCTGGGCGCTCACTTCGCCGGGGTCGCCTTGCGCGCCTTGGTCGCCTTGCGGCCCTTGCTCACCCTGCGGACCGCTCGCGAGAGTGAACGGCCCGTAGCTGTTGCCGTCGGTCAACTCGATGACCACCCGCCCATCGCCGCTGTCATGAACGCTGGCGACGCCGACGCCGTCCGCACCCGGCTCGCCGTTTGTCCCATCGGCACCGGCGGGACCGCTCGCCGCGTCGAACGGCCCATACGTGCTGCCATTGGTCAACTCAATGACCACCCGGCCATCGCCATTATCGCGCACATCGGCAATGCCGACGCCGTCGCCGCCCGGCTCGCCTTGATCGCCTTGTGATCCTTGGTCACCCTGCGGCCCGCTGGCCACCGTGAACGGCCCGTAGCTGCTGCCATCGCTCATTTCGATGATGGCGCGGCCATCGCCGCTGTCATAAACGTTGGTGACATGACGACCTTCCGACCCCGGCTCACCCGCTGGCCCGGCATCGCCTTGCGGGCCAACAGCGCCTTCTGGTCCCGGATCGCCCTGCGGACCGGCCGGGCCGCTGGCGACGGTGAACGGGCCGTAAGTCGTGCCGTCGCTCATTGCGACAATGGCGCGGCCATCGCCGCTGTCATAAACATCGGTGACGTGCCGGCCTTCCGTCCCCGGGTCACCCTGCGGACCGGGCGCGCCGTCGGCGCCGGCAGGCCCGCTGGCGACGGTGAACGGGCCGTAAGTGGTGGCGTCGCTCATCTCGATGATGGCTTGCCCGGACCCGTTGTCGGCGACGTTGACGACATGATTGCCTTCTGGGCCTTGGTCGCCCGTATCCCCCTTGTCCCCTTTATCGCCCTTATTGCCCTTGTCTCCCTTATCGCCCTTTGGCCCCGTTGCGCCCTGAGCGCCCGCTGGCCCGGCTGGTCCCGCTGCGCCGGTTACACCTTGGATGCCTTGCGCTCCTTGTGCGCCCGCCGGCCCCGCTGGACCCGTCGCACCGGGTAAACCTTGCGCTCCCGCTGGCCCCTGCGGCCCGGCGGGACCCGGTGGACCTTGCGTGCCGGGAGGCACGGCGTCAATGAGTGATTTGAGGCTGGTGAACTGGCTGCGGAGTAGATCGGCGTCAACAATCGCGCCGTTGATGGGAACATTCGGATTGAATGGCA
>VHCW01000054.1 GCA_016871575.1 Verrucomicrobiota bacterium | reverse complement strand
GCTGGCCGATTGGCAGTGGGGCGGTCGAGTCGGTGTGTCGGCAACGACAATGTCGGTTCAAGCGACCGGGACAGTTCTGGACACCGCATGGTCTGCGACACTTGCTGGCCGTGGTCGAAGCGCAAACGAACGACCACTGGGATGAACTCTGGCAACTGAACTGACTGTGGCAGTGCCCAAATACGCCCCTGGGCGCGAGCGAAACAGGCGCGCACCAACGCGCACAAATTTCCCCGCGGCAACACCGACCCGCACATGTGCATGATCATCGGCTACAACAAGGCCACCAAGGAAATCGCCACCTCCGACTCGTGGGGGCCGGGCCACGAGGAAAAATGGCGCACGCTGGAGGAAGCCCAAGCCGCGTCGTGCGACGAATACTACGTCGTCGCGTGGCAGTTCTCCCGCCGGTTACTTCTTTTGTTCCGGCTCTGCTTCCGCGACGGTCTGCTTGACGGTTTCGCCGGCGGCCACGGCCTCGGCCACGGCCGCCTGCACCTCGGCCTTGAGATCATCGGGCGCGCTCTGGCCGAGCGTCGGCGCAGTCTCGGCAATGACGGGCGCTGCGTCTTCGTTGATCGGCGCGACGGTCGCTTCCTTCTCAACGAGAAGATCGTTGCGAATTTCCTCCTCGTGCGGCTTCGGCCCGGCGGCAAGCATGTCCATGGTGTCAATGCGCTCTTCCTGCGCTTCGCGGGTGCGTTCGAGTTCTTTGCGGGCGGTTTCCTCGCGCGGGCTGAACTTGACGCTGACGACCTTGCTGACGCCGTGTTCCTCCATGGTGATGCCGTACAGGGCGTCGGCCATGCCGATGGTGCGTTTGTTGTGCGTGATGATGACGAACTGGCTTTGCGTGATGAACCGTTGGAGGATGCGGATGAACCGGTTGATGTTGGATTCGTCCAGCGGCGCGTCCAACTCGTCGAGCACGCAGAACGGCGACGGCTTGACCATGTAGATGGAAAACAACAGCGCCGTGGCCGTGAGGGTCCGCTCGCCGCCGCTCAAGAGCGTGATGCTCTGGAGCTGTTTGCCCGGCGGTTTCGCCACGATCTCGATGCCGCTTTCCAGCGGGTCGTTCTCGTCGAGAAGCAGGAGGTTGGCCTTGCCGCCGCCGAACAACTCGGTGAAGATCTGCTGGAAGTTGGCCCGTACTTTTTCGAAGGTCTCGCTGAAGAGTTGCTTGGTGGTGGCGTTGATCTTGGTGATGACCTGCAGGAGCTGTTCCTTGGCCTTGACGAGGTCCTCATGCTGCTGGGTCAGGAATTTGTAACGCTCTTCCAGTTCGTCGTACTCCTGGATGGCCTCGGTGTTGACCGATCCCATCGCGTCGAGCTTGGTCTGGATCTCGGCGACCTGCGCCTCGACGGCGTCCCAATCCGTCTCGCGCGGCACCTGTTCGGTGATGGCCGGGCCTTGGTCGGCAATGGTGATGGTAATCGCGTCGGGCGCCACTTCCTCGATGTTGACTTGGTATTTGTGCCGGACGTGGTCGCGTAGCTGGTCGGTTTCCATCCGTTTCTTGGCGATCTCCACGTCGAAACCGGACTTTTGCTGCTGGGCATCGTTCGCCTTTTGCCGGAGCGCCTTGAGGTCGGCCTCGGCGTGCGCCACGCCGTCGGCGACTTCGGTGCGCTGGTTCTCCAACCCGGCCATCTGCTGCTGGAGTTGCCCGCGCAACCCGGCCAACTCGGCAATCTTCTGCTCGGACTCGGCGTTCTCGGCGCGGAACTGTGCGATGCGCGTCGTGCTCGACACGATCTCGCCCGCGCACGTCTGCATCCGTTCCCGGAAATCGCGAATGCGGTCCGCGATGGGTTCGCGGTTGTTCTCAATGGACACGCGCCGGTGTTCGAGGCCGCCGACGCTGACCCGCAGTTCGGTGATCTGGTTGTTGATCTCCTCGCGCCGGCGCAACAGTTCGTCCACGATTGTCTGCGCCTGCGCCATCTGTTCGCGCCGCCGGCCCTGCTCCGCCTCCATGTTGCGGATCGCAGCCAGAATCTGGTCGCGGCGCGTCTTGTCTTCGTTGTCCTGCTGCTCGATGGCTTGGATTTCGAAAATGACCGTGTGGATTTTGCTTTCGAGATCGCGCTGGTCGGTGGTCAGCGAGTTCAACTCGCCTTCCTTGCCGGCGAGGGCGATTTCCTTGGCGTGCAGATCGGCGCGGAGCGCGGCAAGTTCCTGTTCGAGCGCAGCCTCTTGGGATTCGAGCGCGGCTCGCGTCGCGGCCTGTTCGACAACGCGCGCCTGCAACGTGACAGTCTCGGCGCTCAAGGCGTTGATCTCGGCGATGTGGCTGGTGGACACGGCGCTGAGAATGCCGTGGTTGTCCAGAAACTGTCCCCGACGAGTGGCGACGGCGATGCCCGGATGGGCCGCGCGCAGGGCGAAAGCGGCGTCAAGGTCGTCAACGATCACGACATTGGCGAGGAGCGAACGCAACAACGGCTCGAAGCGCTGGTCTCGAATGCGAACAACGGAGATGGCCGTTGTCGTGGCGTCCGCCCCGGACGTTCCACTGTTGTCCCCAGCCGCCGGGACGGCGGCGGCTGCACTGGCAAGCTCCGGCGCCGTGACGGCGTGCGTGGCGAGCAGCGCGCGGGCAGCGTCCAGATCGTCGGCAAGGATGGTGCGGATGTTGTGGTTGAGCGCGGCTTCGATGGCCGGGCCGTGCGTTGGATCCACTTCGAGCAGGTGGCCGAGTGTGATGCAGCCATCGGGCGCGCCGAAAAACTGCCGCAACACGTCGAGGTGGGCGGATTTTCTTGAGGCGTCGGCCTCGGCGGCGCGGTGGGCGGCGGTGGCGTCGGCGAGTTGCTGCGAAGTCGTCTGCAACAAGGCATCGCGTTCGGCAAGCGCGGCCCGAAGCGGTTCGAGGGCGGCGCGCAGTTCGGACAGGTTGGCGTGGAAGTTTTCGAGTTGCTGTTGCTTGGCGGCACGCTGGTCTTCCAGTTGGAGCCGTTCGGTGCAGAGCCGCTCGGCGCGGAGTTTGTCGTTGCGGCTGCGGCTGTCGAGCGCCCCAAGTTCGTTGTGGCTGTTGGCGATCTGGCGCTCGGCGTCCACGAGGGAAGTTTTGGCGTCGTTGAGCGCGCGGTTCCGCTGGCTCAACTCGGCTTCGAGCGCCTTGAGGTCGTCCTGCCGGGCGCGGAGTTTGCCCTGCTCGACGGTGAAAAGCGAATCCAGCTGCTCGAACTCGGCGTTGAGCTGTTCGAGTTGCTGTTCCTGAATGTGGATCTTCTCCTCGGAACGGGCGACCTCGATGCGGTTGCGCTCGATGGCCTGCTCGGACTCGGCGATGCGTTCGATGTTGGTCTTGATGCGCTGCTGATGGCGGTCGGATTCGTTGCGGAGATCGTGGTCGCGGCTGGTGGTGTCGGCGATGGCGCGCTCGATCTCGCTCAGGCTGCGGCGAAGCTGTTCGATCTGCGTCTCGGAGGCGGCGATCTCGGAACTGTACTGCTCGGACTGGGTGGCGACGGCGACGATTTGAGATTCGAGATTGGAAATCTCCGAGTGGAGCAAGTCGTAGTGATGGCGCGAGAGTTTGGTGTCGAGTGCCTTGAGTTGGTCAAACAACTCCTTGTAGCGGCGCGCCTTGCCGGCCTGGCGCTGGAGGCTGATGATCTGGCGTTTGACCTCCTTGATGATGTCGGTGAGGCGGACAAGGTTCTGCTCGGTGTATTCGAGTTTGCGGAGCGCCTCTTTTTTCTGGTGCTTGTACTTGTTGATGCCGGCGGCTTCCTCGAAGATGTTGCGGCGGTCTTCGGGATGGCTGCTGAGAATCTGGTCAATCTGCCCCTGCGCCATCAACGAATAACTGGAGCGGCCAATGCCGGTGTCCATGAACATGTTCTGGATGTCACGGAGCCGGCACGGTGTTTTGTTGATGAAGTACTCGCCGTTGCCGTCGCGATACACGCGTCGGGCGATGGTGACTTCGTTGAAGTCGAGGTTGACGCCGGGCAGCGAGATGCACTTGGCGTCCACGTCGGCAAAGGTCATGTTGACCTCGGCCATGCCGATGGGTTTTCGGCCGTCGGCGCCGCTGAAGATGACGTCCGCCATCTCGGAACCGCGGAGCGCCTTGGCGGATTGTTCGCCGAGCACCCAACGGATGGCGTCGGCGACATTGGATTTGCCACAACCGTTGGGTCCAACAATGGCAGTCACGCCCGGCACGAAGTCCAGGCTCGTCTTTTCAGCAAACGACTTGAAGCCGATGAGCTGTAGGCTCTTCAGATACATGTAGGGTCCCCACCCCTTTCTTGGTTTGGCCACAAAATAGCGGCCAGCCTGCGAAAAACAAGCAAAAAATAAGGGTGAATTCACTGCAACCTCGAAGTTCCGGCTGTATTGCGCAGTGGCTGCTGTTATATTCTTGTCGCGAAAGGATGACTCAATCATGAATCTGAAACAATGCCTTTGCCTCACCGCGCTGGCGGCGCTGTGCGGCTGCGCAGCGTTTGAACAAACGCCGGATGATTTGCAGCGGAAAATCACTTCGCCCACCAAGGGGCAACTCTACGAGAGGGACCCGGAAAAATTGTTCTGAGAAATCGCCTTGCCAGCGACGCTTCCCATTGTTAGGAGGATTCCCATGCAGACCAATACCTCAACTCAACCGACCGAAACCTTGCGCACCCTGCCCGGCGATGAAGTCCGCCAGATCATGTGGCGGTTCAGCGACCGCTACGATCTCCAGATGGCCGTGCAGGCCGCCCGCTCCGTCGCACGCAGCGTCGTGGCACGGCTCGTCGCCGACGGCGTCCGCAACACGCACGACTGGAACGCCCGCAAGGAGGAAATGCTCAAGGCAATGGACGACGCCGGCATCACGGCGGCGTTCATGGACCCCGAAGACGGCGGCTACATCCCCGGTCCGAAGAACCTCGTGCTCGCGCTGGTCGCGTTCGAGTTGTCGTGGGTGGACGGCGGCGCGGCGACGGGCAGCCTCGCCGGCAACCTCGCGCTCTCGCCAATCTACGAGTGCGGCACCGACGAGCAACGGCGCTTCTACATGAACATGGCTTGCCCGCCGAAACCGGGCGAGGACCGCAAAGCCTGGCGCGGTGCCTTTGCGTTGACCGAGCCGTTGCCGTACGTCGGCGTCGAGACCGGCATCCTCAGCGGCAAAATGCGCGTCGCCGAATGGAAGGAAGGCCAGGAGCCAGTGCTCGAAGTCAACAAGCGCGGCCGGTTCATCACCAACATGGGTTTCGCCAATTTCGTCACGGCCGCCGTTGACACCGACGACCCGCGCATCAAATCCAGTTGCATGATCATCCTCCACAACGACGACCCCGGCACATGGGACCCCGGCACCGCCACGAAGAAACTTGTCCACCAACTTTCCTCGACCTGCGATCCGGTGCTCAGCTTGAAGGTGCCCGCCAGCCGGATCATCGGCGGTTACACCGTCAAGGACGGTGTGATCGTCCCGAACCTCAGCCACGGCGAAGTCATCGAGGCGGTGTTCAGCCACACGCGCGTCACGGTCGGCCTGATGACCGCCGCGAAACTGCTTTCCGCCATCGAGCCGGTCATCCGCTATCATCGCACCCGTTTCCGCGGTGGCGCCGCCGCTTCGGCCGGCACGCCACGCTACGATCTCGGCCTCCAGACGAAGGAAGACGCAGTCCAGCGTCTCATTGATGTCTGGGCCACCGGCGAAGCCGCCGCGTCGCTCGGTTTTGCCACGGCCCGGCTCTTCGATGAACTCGATCCGCTCACGAAACAGAAGAACGCCATCTTTGAGGAACGCAACATCACCGGCGCGCGCGCCCAGTTCAAGGCGCTCCAGAAAATCGAGAAGGACGCCATCGAGTTTCTCCGCGCCGGTAAGCTGCCCGAAGACGACCCGATGATTCAGTACGTGGTGCGCAACAGCCAGGCCAACGTCCTCTGCCCGGCCTGCAAACTCTGGAACACCGGCCACGGCGCCAACGTGATGCGCGAGGCCGTCAGCCTCGTCGGCGGTTACGGCATCATCGAGGATTGCCCTGGATTCCTCGGCCACAAGTGGATGGACGCCCAGCTCGAAGCGACCTACGAAGGTCCTGAAGCCGTCCAACGCCGGCAGATGTCCATCACGATGACCAACGAGTTGTTCCTCGCCCAGTACAAGGGCTGGATCGCCGACATGCGCCGCATCGGCGGCGAACGTCCCGGCACCGGCGCGTGCGCGCTCGGCACCGCGATGCAACTCTGGCTCTGGACGCTCGGCCATTTGCAAAAAGCAACTGACGCTGACGGCAAGAAACTATTCCATGGCAACCGCCAAGGCGTGACGTTCCCGCTCGCTGATGCGCTCTGCTGGCTGCTGGCCGCCCGCGCGCTGATCCTCGACGTGCTCGAACTCGAAGCCAAAGGCCAGCAGAACCCGACCGTCGCCGAGGCGTTGCCCGGCTTGCTGCGCTTCTACACTGACCTCGCGCACACGCAAGTCGCCCGCGCCGCCGGCGAAGTCGGCCGCATCTGCGCCGAGTTGGCCTACGGCTACAACCGCCACCCCGCGTGGGACGCCGCCAGCATGGCCGCCTGCTACCAAGCCAGCGAACTCGAACAGATGGAGACCGTCATCCCCGGCATCGCCGGCGCTGCGCGCGCCTACGGTGAAGTCGCCGAGAAGGGACAGGAACATCCGCTCAAACCCGGACCGTGCGTTCATTTCGACGGCATGGAAGAGTTTGTCCGTCTGCGCGCGAAGATGGACGGCTGCCTGACCGGTTCGCGTCTAGCCAAGGATCGCGCCGCCGAGGCGCTGACCCAAGTCATGATCCCCGAAGCGCTCGATTACCCGGTGTGAGATAACCGGTGAAAACTATTTCCGGCGGACAGACGGGCGTGGATCGCGCGGCGCTCGACGTCGCGCTCGAACTTGGCATCCCTTGCGGCGGTTGGTGTCCGCGAGGACGACGCGCGGAAGACGGCGTGATCGCCAGGAAATATCCCCTGCGCGAAACGCCATCCGCAGACTACCCGCAACGCACGGAGTGGAATGTTTGCGATTCCGACGGCACGCTGGTCTTGACGCGCGGCAAACCCACCGGCGGCACTGCGTTCACCATCGAACTGGCGCGCGCCCACCGTCGTCCCTGTCTGGTTGTGGACTTGGCCAATCCCATGACGGTGCCACAAGTCCGAGACTGGATTGCCAAGAACCGGATCCTCGTCTTGAACGTTGCCGGGCCGCGAGCGGAAGGGAATCGAGGCATTTACAAACAGGCGAGAGCTTTTTTGAGAGACGTGTTGAAGCGAGTGGTGCCCGGGACAGGACTTGAACCTGCACGGCTTTCGCCATACGCCCCTCAAACGTACGTGTCTGCCAATTCCACCACCCGGGCACTCCCGTCGGGAAGACGGCGCATAAAATAGATGGAAACCCAGCCGCCGGCAAGCTAAGATTTACGACACTATGTCTGGACATTCCAAGTGGTCAAAGATCAAACACACCAAGGGTGTGCTCGATTCCAAACGCGGCAAGGTGTTTTCCAAACTCGCCAAGGAAATCTCCGTCGCGTGCAAAAGCGGCGGCGGCGACCCCGGGTTCAATCCGCGCCTGCGCACCATCTTGATGAAGGCGCGCGCCGTCAACATGCCCGCCGACAACATTGACCGCGCCATCAAAAAGGGCACTGGCGAACTCGAAGGCGTCAACTACGAGGAACTCACCTACGAATGCTACGCCCCCGGCGGCGTGGCGCTCATCGTGGACGTGCTCACCGACAACAAAAACCGCACGGCAGCGGAAGTCCGCGCCATCCTCACCAAACACGGCGGCAATCTCGCCACGGCCAAACACCTTTTCCACCGCAAAGGCCAGATCATCATTCCCAAAGAGCAAATTGGCGAAGACGATCTCTTGGCGCTCGTTCTCGATGCCGGCGCGGAAGACATGGTCTCACACGACGAGACCTACGAAATCACCACCGACCCGCATCAGTTCGAGGCGGTCCACAAAACCATCGAAATCAACAAACTCAAACCTGTCAGCGCCGAAGTGGCTTGGCTGCCATTGACGCCGGTGACGCTCACCGACGAGAAGACCGCCAAGGCCGTCCTCAACCTCATCGAGTTGCTCGAAGACCACGACGATGTCCAGAACGTTCATTCCAGCGCCGATATCCCCGACGCCTTGATTGAGAAGGCGCAAGCCGCCGCGTGAAGATTCTCGGCGTTGATCCCAGTCTGCGTTCGACCGGTTACGGGTTGATCGAAGCGCACGGCAACGAGATGCGCGCCATCGTGTACGGCGAAATCAAGAATCGCGCCGAGACCCTGCCCTCTGCCTGCCTCGTGCGAATCGGCGACACCATGGCGCGTGTGTTGGAGGAGCGCCTGCCCGATGCTCTTGCCATCGAGGGACTGGTGTACGTCCAAAATACAAGGATTGCCTTCACGCTTGGCCAGGTGCGTGGCGTCATCATCGCGGTGGCCGCCAAACGAGGCGTGACGGTGTACGAATACGCCCCGCGCAAGGTCAAACAATCCGTCACCGGCCTCGGCGGCGCCGGCAAACAACAGGTCGCCCAGATGGTCAAGGCAATGCTTGGCTTGAATGAAATTCCGCCCCAGGATGCCGGCGACGCGCTGGCACTGGCCATCTGCCATGCCCAATCCTGTCGCGGCACCATCTTTGCCCTCCCAACACCCCTCTAAAACGCCCTGCGACAGCAAGATGAAATTATCACTACAGCTGTAGCGTTGGTTTCAACCATCAGGTTGCGCTGTGGGCGGTCATTTGAGCTGCGAACGCGGGAAGGATGCGACGGCGCAGTTGCCACGCTGCCTCGCCTTGGTAACCACGAGGCCAGAGGACGCGCGGCAACAACGGATCCAAGGAGAATGCGTGTTCCCACGCGACGCGCTCGGAACGCAACCACTGACTGGCATGGACAAAGCCGCCCTGTTGACCGGCAAAACGCGGGAGGCGTCTGCCAAAGCTGTCGAGGTAGGCAGCATAACGTTTGTTGATCTCGTCGAAATCCCACGCGCCTCGCACAATGGCCGCGTTGGAATAGCCAGCGCAACATTGCGCATCCATAATCGTCAGCGATTCCACGTCATCCCGAAAATCATCAAGCGCCTTGGCGAGGTCGGTCAACGGATCCGTGTGAATCCAGACGCTGTTTTGAAGGTAGCCGAACCCGTGCCGTCGCAGCCAGCGCAACAACTGCTGACGCACCGTTTGCCGCCCTGTCGGCAAGTCGAATAAAATCATCCGCCATTTGCCGTCCCAGTTGCGGCCCCAGCGGGGTTCGGGATCGCGTCCGCCCAGCGCGGCGAGCCGTCCAGATTCCGTCAACCGGTACACCAGTTTCTCCGCTCGGCGTTCCCGCTGCATCAACCCCTGCCGCGCGAGATAGTGAAGTTGGTTGTTGAACCGCCGGCGATGCTCCCATGCTTCGTACGGTTCCGTGAGCCGTTGCAGTGTCGGGCGGCTCAACGCATCCATCCCCCAGCACAATGCCAGCAGCCAGTCTTCCAACATCGGTTTCAATGTTTCCTTCATGGTGGGCCTCTGAAGATGAGAAATGTGTAACAGATGTAGCATAAAAACCATCATGCTGGTCAAGCGAAATTCCGGACATTCCGGGGATTGGAGAGATTGGACGAATGGTAATTTCTTCATGTTCTTTGCGCCTGATTCGTGGTAATGCATGTCCCATGATCGCATTCCTCCAAGGCAAACTCACCGGGCCAACGCCAACCTGCGTGGTGATTGATTGCCACGGCGTCGGCTATCAGGTCTTTATTCCGGTTTCGAGTTACGACAAACTTCCGCCCGCCGGCCATGACGTGAAACTGCTGACGTACCATCACGTCAATGCGCAAGACGGCACGCAACAGCTCTTTGGCTTCGCCACGCCGCCGGAGCGCGAGATGTTCCTGTTGCTGATCAGCATCAGCGGCATCGGACCGAAACTTGCCTGCAACATTCTCTCCAGCGCCTCCGTCACCGGCCTGCGCAGCGCCATTGCTGCCGGCGACACGAAGACGCTCTCGTCGTTGCGCGGCATCGGCAAGAAGACCGCCGAGCGCCTTGTGGTGGAGTTGAAAGACAAGGTCGGGGCTGAACCGCAACTCGCCCCCAAGACCGTCGCTGATCCTAAACTTTCCGACGCCATGCTGGCCTTGGTCTCGCTCGGCTACAAACAAGCCGACGCCCAGAGAGCGGTGCTTGCCGCCGTGGAAGTGCTGGGCGCGGGCGCGAGCGTCGAGGCGTTGGTGCGGGCGGCACTGCGCAGCACATAAGATCCCGATGTTTCCGCCTACGGGAGAACAGACATACGACAGAGCCGTCCATCTTCGGTGGCGGCGACGACTGTCGAACCATCGGGCAGCAAGTCCACAATCCTGCCGGTCATTGCGGAACTGGCAATGACAGACCCGTTCCCATCCAGCACGACAATCCTGCCATTTAACGTTCCAGCCACGATCAGGCGTTTTCCTGTCGAGGCCAGCGCCGAGATCCCGGCGCCGAGGTCGGCGGCCCAGCGCCGTTTGCCGTCGGCACCGAAACAGTAAACGTAGTGACTGAGCGATCCGGCAAGAATCTCGTCCTTGCCGTCGGCGTCAACGTCTGCCGCGAGCACATGCTTCACCTCGTCGCCGGTGTTGAACTTCATGCGCAGTTTGCCGTCGGCGGCAAGATAGTGAATGCAACCGTCGCCGCTGCCGAGGATGACGCCGCGGGTTTTGTCGCCATCGAAGTCACCGGTCGTCACGGCGTACGCGATGGGGCCGTGCGAGTATGACCACACTCTGGTGCCGTCGCCCCGGAGCGCCGGCACCGAGTAGTAATGCGTGCCGCAAACGACCTCCGCCTTGCCGTCGCCGTCCAGATCGGCTACCGCGCCGGAACGCGAGGGGTGCACGCTCTCGTAGTTCCAAAGCGGCGTGCCATCGGCTTTGAAGGCGTAGAACCGCCAGTTCTCAGCGCCGGCAATTATCTCGGGAATGCCGTCGCCGTCGAGATCGCCGGTTCGGACCAGATTGACGTAGGCCGGGCGGCGATAGTATTTGAGTTCTTGTTTCCAACGCTCCTTGCCCACGCTGTCGAGGACGGAGACGTGGCAGTCCTGCCGCGCCAGGATGATTTCGTCTTTCCCGTCCCGGTCGAGGTCGGCTGCGGCCACGTCGTTCAACTGGCAACCGATCTCTGCCGCCCACAGTTGCGTGCCATCCGGTTTCAGGGCGAACAGTGTCCCTTCGCGGGTGGCAACGAGAATGTTGGATTTGCCGGCGGCGATGCGTGTGATGTGGGACGACGGCGCGGCGAGACGATGATCCCACAGGACTTGGAGCGGCTTGGCTGCGGCTCCGGCAGAGATCATCGCCTTGGGTTTGCGCGTCGTCAGCCCGGTGCCGTCGGTCACGATGACGCCGGCATCGGACTTGAGCAGAATACCGACGTCGCCGGTGTCCGTCTGCACCAGTGTGCCGTCGGCGCCGGCGAGCGGCAGCACTTTCCACGGCGCCACTGTGCCGTCTGGTTTGCCGTGTAACGCGGTGGCGAACAAATACGGTTCACCGGCGTCGAGGTCAACGGACGCCGTGGCGTTGAGCGAGCGCACGACCGGTTCGGCGTGCGGATAACCGCGCCAGTTCTCGCCCAGCGCCGTGTCGTTGTGCAAGGTCAGGCCCGGGCCGGGCGCGAGGTCCAGTCGGAGAGACGGGCCTTTCTGCGTCAACAACATGCCGTTGACGGACATCTCGGCTGCGCCGACGCCGTGCCAGAGCAGGCGCAACTGGTAACGCCCTTTTGTCTTCGGCACGATGCGGTCGAGCACCACGAACGCTTTCTGCGCCTTCAGCCAGACCACCGCCCTGTCCCAGTCAACGCCGGTGTAGTTGGCCATGCGCGTGCGGCTGAACCCGTAGCGCGAGGTCTCGCCGGTGCCGAGCAGCTCGCAGTATTCCGGGATGGGCGACGACTCGCCGTCTTTGAATACGAGCAGGGAGTTGTGATACTTGACCTGCGCCTTGAAGTAGTCGTTGTCCGCCAGCCAAATGCGGTCGAACTGTGTCAGGCGCGGCAGGCTGTTTCCATCGAGATGTTTGTGGCCGCCGTTGCTCAGGCCATCGAGCAGCAAGTATGCGGCTTGCGGGTCCATCGCCTCGCGAAACGTGATTTTGTCAACACACTTCGCAAGCGGCGGCTGTCCGGCGGCGGGGAAGGTTGAGTGATACGCCGGTTCGAGCGGCCAGACGCGGACGCCGTTGAACCGGTCCGTCTTGATCCCTTCGCCGGCGCGGTTGAACGCAAGGAGCTCAGCGGTGTTCTTGACTTGTCGCTTGAATGCGCCGGCCCAGAGCGTCGAGGGATCGTTCGTGATGAAGCTGAAGATATCCAGGCAGACCAGTTCGGAACTCCAGCATTTCCAACTGCCCGTATCGCCGTACGGCACCTGATATCCGAGATTGTCCATCGTGCCAATGCAGTAGTCGGTGATCCGTTTGGCGTTGCCGTTTTCGAACACCGCGAAGTCGGGGCGCGCGACGGCGTATCGCATCAAATGGCCGTTGGACAACCATTGGTAGCCGTTGCAGTCCTCGTGCGACTTGAAATAGCCGGCTTGGCGTTTGAAGATCCGGTCCGCCATCTCCAGCCACGTCCGGCCTTCGAGCGTGTCGTAGTCGTTGCTGAAGTAGAGGCCCGCAAACAAAGCGCCCAGCGCCGGGAACGTCTGGTGATTGAACAACACGCGCGTGCCGTTCACCGCGCCGGCGCATTTCGGGATGACGGCCTCCGTCAGCCAGCGCGCCAGCGCCTTGGTGACGCGCAGCCGTTCCTCGTCCGTCAAGGCGGGATCGTGCTCGATCACATCCCAGCCCGCAACGACATGACTGGAGGGGAAATCACTGTCGAATCCCCACGCGCCCCCGTACTTCCTCGCGTCCGCAACCGCGCTCTTGGCATACAAATCCCAGACAGCCACGAACAACTTGGCCTCAACGTTGTGACCGGTCAACAGGTAACGCTGTGAGATCGTCTGCAGCATTCCGGCCAGCGAAGTGTGCGCGCCTTTGTCGAGCCGTTGTTGCGCGTCCTTCAGGCCATCCTGCAACCGCTTCGCGCTGGGCGCTTTCCCGGCCCAGCCGAATCGCTTGAGAAACGCCTCGCCATACTTGGCCGTGAACAACCGTGGCAGCGCCAAGTCCGCGCCCTGCGGTTGCTGGCCGATGGCGTCCGCGAACAACCCCGCGGCTTTCATCAAACCCGCGTCGTCTGAAGCGCCAACGACGATGGCGTTTGCTCCCTTGCCAAACGGGTTGAACACCGTGTGCACAAGCGCCCCGCCGACGCCGGGACAAACGACATCGGCCGGCGTCAGGTAACGCGAGTACAACAGGAGCATCGCCGGGTTCGTGTCAACGTTGCCAAGAAGAATGACGGCCTGCGAAGGCTCGCGATCAGCGGGCGTGCCCGGACGCGCTCCGGGCGCGACGCCGGTGTGCTTGCGAACGGCTTCGACGATGACAGCCGCAGCCTCGCGCCCGGCCTGTGAATTGGGATGGAGGATGACAGCTTTGGCCCGCCCGCCTTGGACCAGAACCGTATCGCGCAGCAGTTTCTTCGGAGCTTGCAGACTGGAAATGCTCGTCAACGCCGGGCCGGTCCGCAGATTGTCAACGCAGACCGAGACGGTGGCTTTCGGGGTGGACGTGCCGATCACAAACTCGATGCGATCCACTGTCGTGGCCTTGCGTTCACCGACCATGGACGGTTCCCAGTTGAGGCCGTTCGCTCCCATCCCGCGTTGCAGCGAGAGCGTCAACCAGTCCTTGCGTTTCGCAAAAGGCCGCCCGTGAAAACTCCACGCCGGTTTCTTCTCGCCCCGGTTGTAGGCGCGAAGATACAACGTTCCCGCGGTGTCCGGCGTTTCGCACCGCACGTCGAACACGAGCCTCCGTTCATCCAGATTCACCGGTGCCGGCAACGGGATCATGACGCCGAAGTATTGGTTGCCGGTTTTTTCCTTCGCGACGGCGCCGAACCGGAGCGCGCCGTTGCTGTTTCCTGCTCCCCTGACAACCTCCAGCGAGCGCGGCGTGTTTGTGGTCCACGTCGGCTGCACGCCTTTGATGGAATTCAGGGGCAGGAGTGGTTGTTCCGGCACAGCAGCAAAGCCGGCTGCCGAGACGATGGCGATGCAAAGCGTGAAAAAGAGTTTCATCCAGTTTTCCTTCATGACGGCGAGAGCTCGACAAGAATCATCTTGCTGATCAACAGGCGCGGCAGAGTCACGGCCAGTGTTTCGCTGCCTGATTTCCACTCCAACGCCTGGGCCGTGTCGGTGTCGGCATCGAACGCTGTCACGCAGCGCGGCTTCAGTCCGCGCGGCAGTGGGATGCGCAGCGAGATGTTCTCAATGGGCGCAGGCGGCAGCGCGTCCACGCCGAGCGGCGTGTTGTAGTTGAGCACGTGCGCGACGATGCGGGCGGGATGGCGTCGCGCAAACAGGTTGATATACACGCGCCTCAACTCCGGCCGGCCGTCGTCCACGATGGCGGCTGCGTCGCGCAGCCATGTGCCGAGAATGTTCGCGTCCGGAAGTTTTTCGATTCTCGTCACGCTGCCGGTCATCGCGAGCAGGGGCGAATCCGCAGGATGGGCGCCGGCCAACAGCAAACGCCCGCCCGCGCGCGCCCACGCCGCGACGGCGGCCAGCCGCGCCGCATCAGCGTGCGCGATGTCGGGCATGATGATGGCGGAGTAGCGTGACAGAAACTGCTCGTTGAAATTCTCCTCCATCAGGAAATCAAACGGCACGTGCGACGCCAGCAACATATCACTGAGCGCGGTGACGCTTGTCATGTGCTTCGCGCTGAAGAGCGTTTGTTCGCTCCAGTACGCGACGCCGACCGTCGCGAGCGAGTCGTTGCCGCTCAACAGCCCGGCATGGCGCTGGTGAAATGTGTTCCACCGGCGGATCACCTCTGCGCCCGATGGCAAGTTCGGGCGAATGAGAAAGCCGCCGCCGTTGCCAAAGGCGGCCATCTCGGCGCAACCCAACGACGCCGATGCCTTGTTCATCTCGAATGGCGGTTGCGATTTCGGGTAACCGCTGCGGGTGAGGATGATCGGCTTTACGCGACGGCGCAGGCATTGGACGAACTTCAACTCGACGATGTTGTGGTTCACGTTGGTTCCGTCCGCCAGTCCCGGATGCGTGCCGAGCGGCCCGAACGATTTCTCGAACATGATGAAATCGCTGTCGGCAAACGCCAGCTTGACGTTTTGCGGACGCCTATGACCGCCGTTTGCGAACATCTTGAACGACGGATTGATCATCGCCGCCGCCGAGCGCAGCAGCGCTTGATAACTGTGGATGTTCTCCAGCCAGAACCGTTGCGCTTCGGCGTAGCGCGCGTCGCCGGTCTTGCTTGGCGCGTGCAGAAGGTTGTCGTCCTTCAGGCCGCGTTTCTGCGCCCAGTCCCGGAACAGCTTCTGGCAAAGTTCGCAATAACAGCGTTGCGAGCCGCCGTTGTCGGTGAACACGCCGTCGTAGCCGCACCGGGCCACCATTGCGACCTCGCGCGTCATCCACTGCTGCCAGGCCGGGTTGTTCACACAGGCCGCGTAACGATGGTTCGGTTGATAGCCGGGGTAGTAATCGCCGGTGTACGTGTAGAACCGATGAATCTCGCCGTCTGGTTTCCGCTGGAGCCACGTGAACGGATCGGCAACGGGACGCGGCCCCAGGTCGAAACGCGCGGCGTAGTCGTTCCAACGATCGTAGAAGCTCCAAAATCCCGCCCGCCGCTCGTGATGGCCGGCAATGGTCATCGTGCAGACGTAGGGCATGACCATCTTGACGCCGGCGGCGTGGAGTGCGCGCACCATCTCGGTGAGCTTCGTCATGCGCTGGGCGACATCGTCCGGCGAAATCGGCAGCGTGAAATCACCCATGCCGTAGGCGACGTTCTCGCCGCCGATCTTGCGCACCGGTCCCCAGTTCGACGTCATCGGGACATCGCTGCCAAGATGGAGCAACTCCGGCGGCGCGGCGCGGTTGGTGGCGAGCCAGTCGGCACGGTCGAGGTGGTTGGTGCCGTAGTCGAGCACGTACGTGACCGGCGGTTCGGTGGGCACACCGGCAGGATCGTGCAGCCGGAGAATCGTTGCCAACAGTGCGGGTAGAAACATGGCGGCATGGTGAACCCAAGCCATGCCGCGCCGCAAGACTTTTCCCTCGAACCATTTGAATCTTGCGTTCCCTCTCGGACCGGCGGATAACCCGACAGCGTGAAACCACCATGCTGGCTCGCCTTGTTGCCGGTGATTGTCTGCATCGCCGCGGACGATTCCGCCAAACCACCGTGGCCGGGCACGTACAAGCTGCGGCCCGCGGACAAAGACAAGCTCACCGCCGCGGATTTCCCCGGACCCGACGGCATCGTGTATCCCGACTGGACTTACGCCGGCCTGCCCGGTGGAATCCCGACCGTGCCGGTCGTGGCAAAGATCGAGGATTTCGGCGGTCGAGCGGATGATGATCGTGACGACGCGGACGCGTTGGAGCGCGGTGCGGAGGAAGTCGGCAAGCGCGGCGGCGGCGCGCTCCTGCTTGGCGCGGGTGTCTATCATCTTGACCGGCCCGTGCTTATTACGGGCGATGGCGTGGTGTTGCGCGGCGCAGGGGCAACGAAAACGAAAATCATTTTCCGTTACGACGCGCCGGCGGGCGGCGTCGGGTTTCTGCGACCAAAAGCGAATTCGACTGTCACCCGCGATACGTGGATTGAACTGCATTGTCAGCCGAAGAACCTCGTCGGCATCGGGATTCGCGTCGGCGACCGTGTCATCTCGGAGATCAAAAAACACGCGCATTGGGGAGCGAGATTCACGTTGCGAACAACAGGCGCCGCTTTGCTGGACCGGAAACTGCGTGGTCGCCAAACGCTCACGGGCGTCGCCGAGTATGATGATGGAAGCAAACGGACAACGCAAATCGAAGTCGTCGTGAGCAGTGAGCGATCTGAGGCTGAGGCCCGTGTCCCGCGCGACATCGCGGCGATCATGTTTGTTGGCGGCTACGCCGACCATCAACAACGGCCGTTGTCTCGCGACGGCAAGCGAGGCGACACAGAACTGGTTTTGGAGAACGCAAGCGGCTTGCATCCGGGTGACCGCGTCGCGTTGCGCGCGCCGGGAACTGACCGCTGGAAGAAACTCGTCCGATGTGCCTGCACGTGGGGCGAGTATCGGCGGACGGAATTGCAGGTCGTGGCGGTGGAAGGCAACCGCGTGCGCGTCAATCAGCCGTTGCGGATTGATTTTCCGGTCGTGGACGGCAGTTATCTTCACAGCATCCAACCCGTGCGCCGTTGCGGTGTCGAGGACTTCTACCTGGAGCAAACGCACGATCTGTGGACGAGCGGCATCTTCTTCAGTGGCGCGTGGGAATGCTGGGCGCGCGGAGTGACCGTGAAAAAGGCTGGCCGTTTCCCGCTCTATTTCAAGCCCGGCAAGTGGAACGAGATTCGCAATTGCGTGCTTGACGACGCGTGGTTCAAGGGCGGTGGCGGCACGGCTTACGCCGGATGGGAGTATTCGCACGACTGCCTGATGGAGAACGTGACGACTTACAAACTGCGCCACGCGCCGTGTTACCAGTGGGCCGCGTCGGGCAACGTCATCCGCAACTCGGTCTTCCACGATTCCGACGGCCAATGGCACTCTGGTTGGACACATGAAAACCTCTTCGAGAATTGCGTCATCAACTCCAAGCCCGGCCACGGCAGCTACGGCTTCGGTCTTTGGGCGTCGCCGCCGGAAGACAAGGCTCACGGACCGAACGGCCCGCGCAACGTCGTCTATAACTGCGACGTCCGCTCGACCAAAGCCGGCCTTTCGATGGGCGGGATGAACGAGAATTGGTTGATTCTTTTCAACCGTTTCCTCGTCGGCAGCGGCCCCGGCGTGACGGCAAAGACCGCAAGCTTTGATCACATCATTCGCGGTAACGTCTTCTGCCTCGCAGACGCAAAACAGCCAGCGTTGAATCTGGCCACGGCGGATTGCATCGGGGTCGAGTTCGTGGACAACATCGTTTGCGGCGGCGCAGAGACTCTTGTACGCAGCCAAGCCCCGCTGGCGCGCAACGAAGGCAATCAACGCCGGCCTGCCGCCGATTTCGACCAACCGCCACCACGGCCTGTGCCGGCGGTGCCATCCATTTTCGAATGGCAGCGGCAACAAGCTGCTGCGCGACGCAGCGGCCGCTAGAGCGAGTACTGCGGAATCTTCATCGTCTCGCCGTCTTTCATGGCGGACAGGTGCGCATAGTAGCCGGGAACGGTCATGTTCAGCGCGTCAATAATGTCAACGCGCGGCTTGCGACCGCGCAGAATCGCGTCAATGAAATCGTCGCCGAGATACCCGTGCGAGCCGCCGTGGCCACCGGGTGAAACGCCGGGCGGCAACGGATACTTCGTGATCGCCAAGCCGCCCTTGATGGCCTCGCGGTAACGTTGCGTGCCGGTCGCGTCGCCTTTGAATGTCTTGTTGAATCCGCCGTATTCGCCGCGAATGCGCCCTGCTTCGAGATACTCGCCTTGCGAGTAGCAGACGATCATTCGGGAAAGCCCGCCTTCGGCGGTTCGGAACAGGCCGACTTCCGACTTGAAGATGTTGCCAATGGCGTTGGGAACCCGCTTCTCTTTGTCGAACAACGGTGTGCCCTGGCAGGAAACGTCAAGTAAAGGTTTGTGCGTCACGCCGACGTAGTAGGCCGTCGCGTGCGTGGGATACCACATCGGGCAGCCGTTCTTGCGCCAGTCCTTGTACGAACCGAGCGAAGGCTTCCCCAACGAATGCGGGTGACAGTATTCCCCCTCGGAATAGACGATCCGGCCAAACACGCCGGCGGCGAAGAGTTTTTCCATCGCGTAGAGATCATCATGGAAGCAAGAGGTCTCGAACATCGCATAAACTAATCCCTTGTTTTTCTTGCAGCAGGCCAGTAATCGCTCGGCGTCTTCGATGTCGCCCCGGAACGCCGGCACGGCGGTCGCCACGTGCTTGCCGTGTTCCATGCAGAGGATCGCGTGCTTGGCGTGCGCCGGCGCATCGGTGGCGCAATAAATTGCCTCGATGGAATCGTCCTTCACCATCTCTTCCAGCGACGGATACGTCTTCTTGCATTGTGCCCGCTTGGCCATGTCGGCGCACCGGTCCGGAAACAAGTCGCTTACCGCGACCAGTTCGACATTCGGATGGTTTTGAAGTTCAAACGACAGGCCGAACTGGCAGACCCCGTGGCCGACGATGCCGACCCGGACCTTGCGGTCAGTGAAAGGTTTCCAGACTTTGGTTTTATCAACGAGAGTCTTTGTGTCATCGAACCCCTTGATGACCTCGGCGGCCTGAGTCACAGGCGACAAGGCACCGGCAGCAGCAACTGAGGTGGCGAGGAACGAACGACGGGAGATGTTCATGGCGGAAATATCCTTTCTGTTACTTGGGGAACACCACAACGCGTTTGTCAGTGATAAACGCAGGGGCATCGTACAATGGAATGTCTTTCAGCACGGTTTTGCCACCCTCAGTGACGATGCGATCCTTGGGCAACTCATAGATCGCGCCCGTGACCGTGTCCACCCAGACTGGTTCATCGAAGGTGACGCCCGTTAACGTGATTTGGGCCGGAGTGGTTTCATTTTGGTTTTCGGGATTGGATGAGCAATCCCAGAATGCGAGCAAGTGCGAGCCGCGGCCTTTTTTTCTGAACAGGTAAGCGGTCGTTTGTTTTGCGCATTGGATGTCGCAGGTGAACCCGACGATCGGCTCCAGTGAACTGTCGAAGACGGAAGCGATATTCTGGACAGTGTAGTATGCCGGCTTGACCTTCAGCAATTTGCCGTCCTCGTTGCACTTGACCAGCCCCATCCGCTTCATGAAGCGATCCGTGCGAGTGCGGATCCAGAGGGGATCAATGAACTTGCTGTAACGTTCGGGTTGATCATACGCCGGATCGTAGAAGGTGAATATCAGCGACTCGATTCCATGACCGAGATCACCAATCATACGACGGGCATTCCACTTGCACTGCGTCAATTCGCTGTTCCACTCGGCCGAGGAAATCTTGGTCGAATAGTGTCGGTCCGAGGTCGCGCCCGCCTCGCCCTGCCAGACTTTCATGCCGGGCGCGTACTTGCGAACCATTGCGGCAAATTCCTCGACGCGGGGATAAACGGTGTCAGGATTGAGCGAGTAATCGTGATAAACGATCCAGTGGAACAGGCCGGTCTTGCCTCTCTCGCGGAGGGCTTTCATGTAAGGCTCGGCGAAGCGGACATTGGGCGAGCCGATGACCAGCCCGGCAATTCGCGCATCGGGAATGTGCTTCTTGATGATCTCAGCGGTGCGGATGTTGTTATCGGCCACTATTTCCGTGGTGTTGCCCTTGGAGTTGCTTGGCTCGTTCCACGTTGACCAATCCTTCACCTTGTTCTTGTAGTGCGCGGCCAAGACGTTGATCCAAGCGTCCCACGCAGCCAACGCCACTTCACCGGTCGGCATCCCGTCGCTCAACGAAGCCCCGCCACCGCCGGGATAAATCGGATTGCCGTAGGAGGTCTCGATCAGGACGTCCATCCCCTGGGCGCACAAGTAGTCCACGATCCTGTCAAGCCAGGCAAAATCGTAAACGCCCTTCTGCTTCTCCGTCTTGGCCCAACCGGCTTGAATGCGAACTCGCTTGATGCCGAGCGGCGGGATGTAGGCTTTGAATTGCTCGAAATCGCCGTAATCGCGGTCGAGCATCTCGCAGCCGATTGCCAGATTGGAGCGCCCCACGTCTCTTGCGTTCCGCGGTGTAATTGTCCCAATCCGCTTCAAGCCGGGCTTCAACGTCGTCTGGACCCGGTCATGCGTATCATCAATCATGGGTGGCGCTGTGTGGCCAAGAGCCTGACACATGGAAACAACCAAGAGGATAATGAACGCTTGCATGGAAGCCAAATCAACTTCGGTTGTCGTTTTGTTCAGCGGGCCGGGGCCTTGAGCTTCTCGATCAGATACGTTTGCACGGTCGGATGTTTCACGTCGGGCGCGCCGGGATACACCAGCTCACAATCGACACCGACGCTCTTGCATTTTTCCTGCAACTTCACGCCGAAGTTCGAGGTGTGCGTCGGGTCTTTCTGGTCCTGGCCGAGCGCGGGCGGCGCATTGAAGCTCATGTAGATCGGCGGATCGTCAGCGGTGACGAGCGCATACGGCGAATACTCGGCAATCCACGGCAGGATATTCTCCCGCCCGGCAAGGAACTCGGTGAAGTTGGCGAAGCCGAAGGCGTGTCCGCCATACCGGCTGTTCGGCGTCCATTCCTTCATTTGTTTTGGGTCGAGTGTGGTCTGTGCGCCCGACACGGCGGCGCACCAGAGCCGCGTGGACTCGCGGGCGATGGGATCGCTGCTCTTGTTGTCGGCGAGATCAGGATGAAACGCCAGCCACAAACTCGAACAAGCGCCCGCCGAGCCGCCGCTGGCGCCGATGCGTTGCTTGTCAATGTTCCACTCGGCGGCTTTGCTGCGCACAAATTGCAGCGCGCGCGCCGCGTCGTGCAACGGCGCCTTGACCGGTGGCACAACGCCGTCCGCCGTCGCTTCCTTGATGAACCGGTACTCGACCGACACGACCGAGATGCCCGCCGCCAGATAGTCGGCCACGCCGGCGACGCGGCCCTTGCTGCCGCCCTGCCAGCCGCCGCCGTGGATGTAGAACAGCAACGGGGTTGGTTTCTTGGAGTTAGCCTTCCAGAAATCGAGCACCTGTTTCGGGTGCGTGCCGTAGGCGACATCAGCCATCGTCGGTTTCGGGTTGGCCGGTGTTGTGGGCTTGGCCGGTTTCTTCGCGGCGGGTTTGTCGGCGGCCAGCGCGGTTGCAGCCAGGCCAATCAACAACCAAGAGGTCATCATTGTTATACTTTTCATTCTGCTCATCCTTTCTTCGGTTCAAAAGCGCATTTCATGGTGTTGTGATTCTGAGGCCGTCAATCGTACCACGGAACAGATGACCTGCGGAATAATTTGTGACGGGCCGCTTGTTGTCGTGGCCGACGCAGAAATCTTCCTGTGGTTGGCGGGTGATCAGGCCGGGAGCTTTGCCGGTGGCGGCGATCTTGTCGTTCACCGTCAGCGTCATGGTGTGGTCTGCTGCCAATGCCGCGCGGATGCGCACAGAACCGGCCACGGCGTCGGGAGCGGCGATCTCGCTGATGGAACTGCCCGCGCGAATCGCAAAGACCGGGCGACCAGCTTTGAGATACAATGCGTAGCCGACCGCACTGCCGCCGTGCGCCACAAGGATGGCGTCAGCCTGCGTTGTCTCGACGACACACGAAATCGTAAACGGTTTGCCGCCGACCTGCGGGGCGGCATCGGAGTCCAAGACGGCGCCGGGGCGAAGCGCATCGAGCGCCACGCGCTTTGATTTTCCCTTCTTTGGTTTGGCGTTTGGCTTTCCGCCCTCGCTCGGGTAGAGCGTTTGCGGGTTGGCGGCTTCACCGGCGGGACGGCGGTTGGCGGTGATCTCGGCGTCCATCTTGGTAGCGAGAGCTTGGAGCTTCGCAACGATGTCAGGATGTTTGTCGGCGAGGTTTGTCTGTTCGCCGATTTCTTGGTCGAGATTGTAGAGGCGCGGGCCTTTGTCCGAAATGTCCTTCTGCTGCGTGACGGCGAGCTTCCATGGGCCTTGGCGGACGGCTTGGAGATTGTAGCTGGAAAAATAGTAGTGCGCTTCACGCTGCGATTGCTTCGACTTGCCGAACAACAACGGCGAGATGTCCCGGCCATCAATGACCGGCTTGGCGGGCACGGTGCCGCCGGCAATCGCGACGCACGTTGGCAACATGTCAATCGTTCCAGCGACGGCATCGCACACGCTGCCGGGCGCGATCTTGCCGGGCCACCACGCGAGTGTTGGGACGCGGACGCCGCCTTCCCACGTGCTACCTTTGCCACCGCGCAATGGCCCTGCACTGCCGCCGTCGGCGCCCTTGACGAGCCACGGGCCGTTGTCGCTGGTGAAGACGACGAGCGTGTTGTTATCGAGCTTGAGTTCGCGCAACGTGTCGAGCACGCGCCCGACGCTCCAGTCAACTTCCTCGACCCAATCGCCGAAACGTCCGTTGGCGGACTTGCCCGCGAACGCCGCGCCGGGATGGATGGGCGTGTGGACGGCCGTGTGCGGGAAGTAGAGGAAAAACGGTTTAGTTTTGTTGTTGCGGATAAACTTGACCGCTTCGTCGGTGTAACGCTCGACGATCCGGTTCTGCGCATCGTCGGTGAGCAGTTCCAACACCTTGTCGTCGCGCACCAACGGTACGACGCGTTCGCCGGTCTGCGTGGATTTGCGTTGCATGTCGTTGGAGTACGGGATGCCGAAGTAATGATCGAAACCTTGCTTCATCGGCAGAAACTCCGGCGCGTCGCCGAGATGCCATTTGCCGATGCACATCGTGGCGTAGCCACGTTCCTTCAAGCGCTCCGCGATGGTGAACTCCGCCGGGTTCAGGCCGTTCTTGTTGCCGGGACCGTAAACGCCCGGCACGGAGACGCGCACGCCGTAGCAGCCGGTCATCATCTGCGCGCGCGACACCGAGCAAACCGGCGCGGCGTAGAAGCTCGTCAGTTTCATTCCCTCCCGCGCCATACGGTCGAGCTGCGGCGTCTTCTGTTTCGTCGCGCCGAACGGCCCGATGTCGCCGTAGCCGAGGTCATCAATGAAGATGATGACAACGTTCGGCTTTTCGGCAACAGCCAGCGAGGCGAACAACAAGGCGACGAACATGAGAATTTTCATTTGGTTGGCTCCGTTTTGCGGATGGTAACATAAAAGGCGCTGCACAGCGCGTTGCCGGCTTGGTCGAGCAACGTGGCTTCGATGTCGGCGGGGCCGGCCTCCATCTTGGACGTGAAGACGGCCGCTTTGTCTTGGTTGCCCACGGCGATCTCCTGGACGTCCGCGCCGATCTTGAGACGGACACGTGCGACGGGCAACGCTTTGGGCGTGCCGCCGTAGAGCAGTCCGTTGACCGGTTGGTCACGCAGATACGCATCCACAGTTTTCTGGCTGGCGGGAATTCCAGTGAGCGATGCGTCCGCTTCACGCGGCCAACGACGGACTTCGACGCAGTAAACGCCGTCCTTGGCAACGCGCACCGGCCAATGGCCAAACACTCCCGCGCCGCCGGCCACGGCAGCTTGGTTCCACGGGCAATTACCTTGAGTCGGATACCAGTCTTCAGAGCACAGTTCGACTTCCACCGCTTGCGCGGAACCGATGATGGGCATTCCGCGCCAGCCTTTGTCGCGCGCGCTCACGCTCGTCCAGTAACGTTGGTAGGCGGCGCGCAATTCGTCGGCGACTTTCGGTTTTTCGCCGGCCAGGTCACGCTGTTGGCCGGGATCGGCTGTCATGTCGTAGAGTTCCTTGTCGTTCACCAGCCGCCAACGCTCAGTCATCACCGAGCAGTTTACCCCGTACCGGGGCGGCGACGGATTCGGGCCGGTCTGATTCTGCGGTGTGCCGAGCACGAGCGTGCGTTCGGGCCGTATCGCGCGCGGGTCCGCAAGCAACGGCTTGAGACTGACGCCATCGAAGACGATTGGCTTCGGCAATCGCAACCCGCAGAGATCCACCAGCGTCGGCAGCCAATCCAGATGCGCGGCGAGTCGGTCCACCGTGACCGGCTTGTCAAAGCCGCCCCCCGGCCAGTGGAGGAAACAGGGAACTCGATGACCGCCGTCGTATGGCGAACCTTTCTTGCCACGCATCCCGGCGTTGAAGGTTTTCTCGCCCTCGGCGGTGCCGTTGTCGGTGAAATAGATTAACAGCGTGTTGTCGCGGAGTCCCTCCGCTTGGAGGAACGCCCGCAACCGGCCGAGGTTTTCGTCCACGCGTGCGATGCTGGCGTAGAAGTACGCCACGTTCGCCGGCACCTTGTCCCGGTAGCGTGCGGCCCATTGCGGGTCGGGAATGCTGCACGGATTGTGCGGGTTGTAGGGAGCGAGATAGACGAAGAACGGGCGGCGTTTGTTGTCGCGGATGAATTGCATCGCCGCGTCGAAGAACACATCGCACTCGTAAGCGGCACGGGGTTTGTCTTCCCAACGTCCGTTGTGAATGTAGTGGTCGTTGACGCGGTCGTTATCCCAGAAATCGGTCGCGCAACCAGAGCCGCCGTCGCCTTTGCCGAGCCATTCGTCGAACCCGCGGTCAATCGGACGGTAGGGATAATTCGTGCCGAGATGCCATTTGCCGAAGTGGCCGGTGCGGTATCCGTTGTGGCGGAAGACATCGGCCATCGTCACTTCGTCATCGCGGAGCATGTTGCGCCCGCTGATCGTTCCCCAGCCACCGACGCGATGCGCGTAGCGGCCGGTCATCAACGCCGCCCGCGTCGGCGTGCAATAACTATCCACATGGAAATTGGCGAAGCGCACCGACTCGTCGTGAAGCCGGTCGAGGTGCGGTGTCTTGATGACGGGATTGCCGTGGCGAGCGATGTCGCCGTAGCCTTGGTCGTCAGTCAACAGCACGATGACATTCGGAGCGGCGCACCATGATGCCGACGGCGTCAGCAGCAGCGCGGCGAGGGTGAGAAGGCGTGTGATCATTGTTGCGGGATTGGACTACCTAATCTGGCTAAAGTTCAAGTCAGAACTACGGAAAACGACGGGGGCTGCAAAGAACGATAATTCCGTAGTTGATCAACTACGGAATTATCGTTTTGTCCATTCCGCGGCCACCAATTTCAGCAGCGTGGCGTGCGCAGGAGACTGCGCTTCCCCGGCCAGCCGATAGGTGATCGTCCTCCCGACCGCGTCTGTCTGAAGATAGCCGCGCCGACAGAGCTTCGTCGTGTGCCGGCACAGCGCGGGCGGCGACATGCTCAGCGCCTCAGATAGTGCCTCCGCCGTCGCCGGCCCGTGTTGGCGCAAATGCCGCAGCAGTTGTAATCGCCGCACGTTGGCAAACGCAGTGAACGCGTTGAAGAGAAGCGCGTGCAACGCGCGGTCTGCGTCCGCCTGCGAGGACTTGCGCGTCAGCGCTTGGCCGCAGGCGCGCAACGCGACCGACGGGTCGCGCAGCAGACCGTACAACCACGCCGCCACTCGTCCGCTGAATGCCTGTTCGGTGTACGGCGACGCCGCCACGCCGTAACACCACAGCCCGGAGCGCCGCCGTTGGATCAACCCAGCGGTCACTAGGTGTTTGAGATGAACGCTGATCGAATCGCGTCCTTGGCCCAGTTCACCGGCCAGGCGGGATGGAGGACACTCGCCCTCCCGCGCCAGCGCGCTGAGGATGCGCAAGCGTGTGGGGCAGGCCACGGTGCGGGCCACGCGCACAATGATTTCATCCATGCGAACCTCCGTAGATAATTCCGTAGTTGATCAACTACGGAATTATAGTCTCTACTGACCTTTGTTGACAAGCCTGCGGTAGGGATGGCGCGCCGCGAGCGGGACAACCGGTTGCCTCTTACGGGAAGAACACGGGCACGGCCCATTTGCCGATGGCGATGGTCTCGCCGGCGGCGCAGTCTTTTTGGTAGAGCGTGCAGTAGTTGCCAAGCGATCCGGGATTGAAAAGGCGCACCTCCGGCAGCGAGACCTTCTCGAAGCCTTGGTTCAGCAGGGCCTGCGTCTGTGAATCGCGATTGCGTTCCGGCGCCGGCGTGAGGAACCAGACCGTGCCGGCGCGCTTGCAGGTCAACGACTTGTTGTCGTTCATCGGGACCGGGAGAAAGTGCGCGGCCTTCAACGCGTCAGGCAGTTCGGCGGCAATGTAGTTGCGGTCAGCGAACAGCTTTGCGCCAGGCTTCAACGCTTGCGGCTCAGCGCCGGCGATGGCGAGGGTGCCGGGCTTGGTCTTCCGCAGCGGCTTGCCGTCGGCGTTTGGATTCACAGGTGCGGTCGAAGTCTTTGGCTTCTCCTGTCCGCCGGAAGCTTTGCTGACAAGCTGACGCAGGCGCACGGCGTTGCTCACCGCTTTGCCGGCGGCGACGTCTTCTTCGCGGAATGCTGCCATCAGGATGTTCCGGTCGCCGGTGCGGCTGAAGTCGTAGATGATGCGGATCAATCCATCGGGCGTCTGTTGGCCGTCGGGGTAGGAAACGCCGAGTCGCTCGTCGAGCATGAGGCCGCCGGTCCACGTGCGACCGTCGTCGGTGGAAACATACGCGGTCAGATGGGACCGGCTGGTTTTGGTTTCGAGCGGGCCGTGTTTGACAAGAAGGAGGTTACCGGAAGCGAGCCGGCTGATGAAGAACCGCGAGGGCGTGTGAAGGATCGCCGATGGTTTCAATTCGGGCCACGTTTTGCCGCGGTCGGCAGAGACACTTTCGCCGATGCCGTACTTGGTTCGGACGAGCAGCCAGAGTGAACCATCGCGTCGCTCGATGAACATGTGCTCGTCGAACTGGCGGGCCTCGACCGGCACGTTGCAACCGCCACGCAACGTCCACGTTTTTGCCTTGTCGGTGGAGACGAACAGGCGCGCGCTGTTGTCGTGCAGACGCCACGCCGAGATGGGCAGCGCCCATTCGCCGGTAGAAAGCGTGAGCGGCTTGCACATCATCACGCCGTCGGCGATGCGGCGCGGCTTGGTCCATTTCGGTTGCTCCCCGTCTGGTTGTCGGGTCTCGATGCACCAGACGCCGAGACGCGGGTCGGTAATTCCCTTCTCCATCTGCGCCCAGAAGACGAACAGCCGTTTGTCCGGCGACACCCAAAGTTCCGGATCGAACGCGCGCACCGGACCGCCGGCGTCGGGGTCAATCACCAGCACTTCCTTCCACGTCGCGCCGCCGTCGCCGCTGGTGCTGAGCACGACGTAGTTGTTCTGGTCCTCGCCCGGCGTCACGCCGGCGTACCAGTTGGCCCAGAGCCGGCCACTGGGGGCGACGGCCATGCTGGGGATGCCTTGAAAAGCTCGGTTGGTGACGGCGTGTTCCGGGAGCGGCGGAGCGACATGCCGCGGTGCAAGCAGCGCGGCAAGAAGAAAGGTTGCAATGATATTCATGGTGCCAGTTTATTGGGTTTGGTCCAGCGGATGCGAGCCAGAAGGAGATCGCCTTTGATTCCGTTCTTCGGTTGCCATTCGCCGACGGTCACCCACGATTCCGTCGGGCTGACGTTCAGCGGATGGAAGTTGCCCATCAGCGCGACACAATCGGGATCCTTCACGCCGTCGCCGACGAGCGGCAACACGATGCGCTCGGTGGCGCGGCGAAGCCGAAGGGTTTTGGTGTCAACCTGCGCCATCCAGAGCGGGGAGCGCCAGCGGATGACGTTGACGTTGGTGGCGTCCTTGCGCGTATAGACCAGCCAAAGCGCGTCCGAGTGCGGCAACCAATGCTGTTGCGTCGTGGACATCGCGAGCGGCTCGCCGTCGTCCCACATCCACGGTTGTTTCGGCGTCCACTTCAGGCCGTCGTCGCTCGCGCAGACGTAGCCACGTTCATCTTCGGCGCGTAGCGTGAGGAAGAACTTCCTGCCGAAACGAACCAGCGACGGTTCGAGCAGGCCGCGCCCTTTGTCGTGCGGGATGGCTTCGCCGACTTGTTTTACCGACAACGTCTCGCCGTCGAAGGCGCAGACGACGCTGGCGACAGAACGCGGTTTTGTTTTCGTGTCGCCGTGGGTGAACGCGAGCAGGATGTCGCCGTTTGGGAGCAGGACGCGCTGGCCGCAGTTGTTGGAGTAGATATACGCGCCGCGCGGATCGTTCCACTCCAGTTTGCGGCGCGGCCCCCACTTGCCGTCGCGCCACACCGCGTACATCGGCCAACGAGGCGGTTGGTCTCTGGAGAATTTTGGTCCGGAATAAAAGACGTTGTGGCCGAGCGCCAGAACCGTTTTTGTCTGTGGATGCCATTCCGGCACCACGTCGCACACGCCTTCCTCGACGCCATTCGACAGCTTCACCCGCCCAAGCGCTGGCAACGGCTCCGGTTCCGTCCACGTCTTGCCGAGGTCGCGCGATGTCATCCAATGCACCGGCCCGAAGTAGTCCGAGCCGGTGATCGTCTGGAGCGTCATCAACACCATCGGGCCGTCTTTTCCCGGCACCACACAGGCGCGCGGATGAAACCACGTCGGCCCGCTGCCGTCGCGACCTCGACGAAGCGTGACCTTCTCAATGGAAGCAATCTGCGACGGCGCAGTCAGCGGCGCCAGCAGCAAGGCGCTGAGGATCAAGCGTGCGGTATTCATTGGTCGTCGGTGCGGAACGGCGAGGCGGGCAGGCCGGCGCCGTTGATGAGATTGCAATCAGGATAGGTTGCCCATGCGTAACGGGCGGCGACGGGCTTCTTCACTTCGGGATTCGACACAACCACCTTGTCGCCCTCGATGCGGGCTTGCGCTGGTTTCCATTGTTTGTCTTCGCCGGCAATGACAAAACCTTTCAACGCGCCGGCCTTCGCCTTCAAGCCGCCATCGGCGTGCTTGAACGACAACACCATCTCCGCGCCGCGCACTTCGTGTCCTGCCGGCAACGGGCCGCTCGTGGAGGCGACTTTCCTGCCGTACACGTCGCCGAGCGCCCACAACGACAGCCGGCGACCGACTTCCTGTTTGTTCTTCGGGTGAATGTTTCTTTCTTCGCCGATGTCCACCGTGATCGCCATGCCGGTGCGCGGCAGGCGCAACGTCTTGAGCATCGCCTCGCGCACGAGCATCCAGTCCTCGCCGTCGCGCTTGAAGTTTGGCAGTTGCACCCACGCGAACGGGAACTCCTCGCCCCAACGCGCGCGCCAGTCGCTGACCAACAACGGCAACTGATATTGATAGAGTGATCCTTTGCCGGGATGCGAGTTCGCTTCGCCCTGATACCAGACCGCGCCGCGCAACGCATACGGAACCAGCGGCGCGATCTTGCCGTTGAACAAACCGCCCACGTTGCCTTTGCGTGCTTGTTTGGCCATAGGGTCTTTCGGTCTGCGCGGAGCCGGCTTGCCCGCCGCCTTGGCCTTCGCGGCCTGCTCTTTCCAACGCGCCATGGCTTTCTCGTAGCTGGCCTTGGTTGCCGCCTCGTCGAGCGGAGCGGCAGGCGTCTTGGGCGCCTTGAGTTCCGGTACTCGATTCTGGGCTTCGGTCGCAATCCACGCTTCAATCGGCGTGCCGCCGACAGACGAATTGACCAACCCCACCGGCACCTTCAACTCGCGGTGCAACTCGCGTCCGAAGAAGAACAGCGTCGCTGAAAATGCCCCGACAGTCTCTGGCGAACAAACCTCCCATGTGCCAGTGCATTTGTCCTGCGGTGTTGTGGCCGTGTTGGAGGTTTCCTTGAACATGCGGATGTTCGGAAGCTTCGACGCGGCCTGTTCCTGCTCGAAGTTCTGTGAGCGATTGACCGTCATCGCCATGTTCGATTGCCCGGAGCCGAGCCAGACTTCGCCGACGAGAACGTCGTGGATCACGATGCTTCCGACTTTCAATTCGCGCGGCTCAGCGCAGGCCGGCATCGGATCGAGTTTGACCATCCACTTGCCGTCGCTGCCGGCGGTCGCGGTCTTCTTCTGTCCGGCGAACTCGACGGTGATCTTCTCGCCGGGACCGGCCCAGCCCCAGACGGGCACCGCTTTGTCGCGCTGCAAGACCATGTGATCGGAGAACAGCGCGGCGAGTTTCAGTTCCGCAGCGTTCATTGTCGCCGGCAAAGCCAGCAGCAAAGTGATGAGCAAAGTGAGGATGTGTTTCATTTGTGTGCCTTTCCTATATCACAATCCTTGTTTGAGGATAATCCGGAACCCGATTGCGTGTTTGCATGGAAGCGTTTGAGGCCGCTTGATTGTCAGGCCTTCCGGCGAACGGGACCAATGCAAGGTCTCGTTGCTTCCCAGCATCGCAACACTCTTGATCTCACCGGCAAGCGGCCCTCCGGTTTTCAGCGTTTTGATCACGATGTCATTTGTCGGAGGTGCCAGCACAAAGGCGTAGAGGTTGCCATCCTTGGTCGTAAAGCGGATGTCTGCTGCGCTATACGGCTCCAGATTTTCTCCTTGCCGTTTATCTGAAACTTGCTTGGTCCCCTCTCCATAAATCTTCCACGGGCGAGTGCCGTAGATGCCCTCGCCATTGATGGCCAACCAATCGCCGATAGACCGCAGGATGGCAGCCTGATATTCAGGCAAGGTGCCGTCGCCGCGAAGGGCTATATTCATCAACACGAGGCCGTTCTTGCTTACAGTATCGACAATGTTCCCGATCAATGCGGGCACAGGCACAATGGAACGAGCAGGTGTCCAATAGAACCAAGTACCCGATAACTTTCTGGTCCCCCATATCCACGGAGAAGGGCGAATGTCAGCCGCCATGCCACCCTCCAAGTTTAAGGTAAAGCCACGGAGGTCCATGTTGCTGCCTTTATGACTCAGAACCACCTGCTGTTTGCCGCCATGCTTGGCCTTGTCTCGATTGATATACTCTGAGAACAGCTTTACCCCCAGCCCGTTGCCTCTTTTCTCGTCGGGGAAAGGCCCATCCACGTTGATCCAGTCGGGGTTATATTTCTCGATCACTTCCCAGGTACGCTGATACCAGTGCTCGGCCCACTTCATATCACGTTGAAAAATCGGATCGTAATCCATCATGAAAAACGACCATTCCAATGTGCCGGGTTTTTGATACCTCCGGC
>VHCW01000053.1 GCA_016871575.1 Verrucomicrobiota bacterium | reverse complement strand
GAGTTGTCCACGAGCGGTGCGCCAACCCGTGGGAAGTTGGCCCCGGTTGTTACGTCGCCAAGAATGGCAGGGCGCAATCCAATATGAAATCATCCCCAGCAAAGAACGAAAAATCTAATCGGTATTGTCCCTAAGGTACACCACGCTGTGGAGGTCGCCCTGCCATTCGCCGTCGTTGGTTCCCACCGGCAACCACTGGAGCGTTGGCACGGCGGAGTCCGGGATCAGCACCGGGACCTCGGCGACGGGAGTGACGGTCAGCGGCAGCTGTGGCCGTGACAACAGTTGGATCAACCTGCCGAAACGATGGACGACAGCTGGTCTTGGCGGCACTACGAGACGGCGCTTTGTCATGGCTGTGGGCATCAGGCCGGAAAACACAGCGGTGGCCAAGATAAAAATGGCGAGGCGGCTGAGGCGGATGGCACAGGGCGAGTGGAAAGATTTACCACTGTGGGGTGGTCGCACTGCGATTTGGGAACCCCTTCTATCCAGCGCCACTGCACCCATTTCGGACAGCTACGCTTGCCTTTTTGACCTCACCAGAAACAACTCGCAAATGCCTGAGAGTGCAAGAGTGCCCTGTTTCTGCTGCATTGGCTGCACTCTAGGTAAATGGAGAGTAAGTTTTTCAGTTTTTGTCGGAAATTTCTTGCCCGGAAATAAACTCACCTTAGACTTGTAGACATGTTCGGCAGCCGTTCTAATTGCCAAGTTGTCGAGGGTACTATGCAAGAGTTAATGCCTGTTCAACGAGCATTCATCGAATGGTTGATGGTGACGTTGACCAACAAGAGCGGCAATCAGAATTCTAGAGAAACCCCTGTTCATAAATGAACGCATGAACTAACGAAATGCATTGCCCAGCATGATGGAGGAATCTGAAATATGAATTGCACAATTTGCCAAGTAGAAATCGAACTCGGGTTGAAGACTTGTCTCTCCTGCGGAGCAAGACTAAACTCGTCACAGGGAAGTGCAGCAGCCGAACTGAAGCATTCTGAGCCGCAAAAGGTGGTGAGCTACTGCTGCGCCAATCAGGAAAGCGTGAAGAAAGACTCGACGGAGCCGACAACATGCTCCCGAAAAGCAGTTCACATTGATGAGGACGGACGCTTGCTTGAGGAAATTGACTTGGACGAATTGCTGAAAGCGATACAGGACGATGATGAGTAAACCGATTAATTCACAGATGAAAGTGGAATACTCATATGTCCCCTCGGAGCTATTTTAACAAGGTCACCCAAAATACTACGCCATTGCCTACACGTTGCCCGTTGCGAGTAAACACGGTATCATTACTAGGGAAATCGTATCGGGCAACACTCGCTCCCCCGCATCATCCTTAGCAACCGAGCTAGCGAGGTTACCCTTGGTGAGGTATCAGATTGTATAACAATTCTATGCCGCTACCAATACGACGCCCGCTGCGATCAAAAACTGTGTTGCTACTTTTGCTGTAATATCCGAGCTTATAACCAACACGATTCAGCAAGGTAACGTTTCCGTTGGTTTCAGTCATTACCTGTGCAATCAAACGACCAGTTCTATTACGCAAGATCAGATTCAAGTTATGGCGTTTTTCGAGTCGTATTTTTCAAACTATATCGAGGGCACTGAATTCGAGCTTGCGGAAGCGTATGACATAGTATTCCATCAAAGAATTCCAGCGCAGAGGCCGCAGGACGCTCATGACATTTTGGGAACATTCAGAGTGGTCTCAAACTCAGAGGAAATGGTCAGAACACCCGAGACATTTGAGCAATTCGTTACTCTTCTAAAGACCCGTCACCACTCCATAATGGCTGCCCGTCCTGATAAAGCTCCGGGGGTGTTCAAACAGGTGCCCAACCGAGCAGGTGAGACGTTTTTCGTTTCACCTGATCTTGTTCGTGGAACCTTGCAAAAGGGCTATGAACTGTACTGCGCCGTGGACGCTGGTTTGGCGCGGGCGATTTTCATGATGTTCCTGATTGCGGAGATTCACCCGTTTGACGACGGCAATGGAAGAATAGCCCGCATTATGATGAACGCCGAATTGGTAAAACTAGGGCTCTGCCGTATCATTATACCTACTGTATTTCGCGATGATTACTTAACAGCGCTCCGGGCGGCATCCAGATCTGAAAGAATGAACCCACTGATCAGGGCGTTGGATATTGCGCAACAGTTCACTTCTCAAATAGCGTTCTCAACGTACGAAAGTGCTTCCCGTTTGTTGCAACAATGTAATGCATTCAAAGAGCCATCCGAAGCGAAACTTCTGATGCCGTCTTGACAGCATGACCTTCTGTAGTGTACGGGCGCACAAGAAGTAACATACGCTCACCAAAATCCTTAAACTGAATGTGCGAAAAATGCCAGACACAACCAGATGACGTAACTTCAGATTACCACTTCAGACGAAGTCGCATGTGTAGCAGTTGTCGGTGGTTCCTGTGATCGCAGAAAAGAGATTGACGGAGTCACGGCCGTGAGTAATTATACTCATCGTATTGAGTAATTTGTATGACACGCAAACCCTACTTTGACAAACTGCTGGCGCGGCTGAGGGAGCCTCGCCGATTCCTGCAGGTGCTGGCCGGTCCTCGCCAGGTCGGCAAGACCACCTTGGCGCGCCAGGTTCTGGATGGATTGGACGCGCCCAGCCACTATGCAACAGCGGATGAACCCACGTTGCGCGACAGAACTTGGCTGGACCAGCAGTGGGATCTGGGGCGACTCAAGGCCAAGGAAGGCAGGAAGGGTGCGGTCCTTGTCCTCGACGAGATCCAGAAGATTCCCAATTGGTCAGATGCAGTCAAACTGCTTTGGGATGCTGACACGCATGCGAGGTGCCCCCTGAAGGTTGTCATCCTCGGGTCCGCGCCGTTGTTGATTCAACGCGGACTGCAAGAAAGCCTTGCGGGGCGATTCGAGATCATCCCCCTCCCACACTGGTCGTTTGGTGAGATGAAGGCCGCATTCGGATGGGATCTGGAGCAGTTCATCTACTACGGAGGCTATCCCGGCTCCGCGCCGCTCATCGATGAGCCAGAGCGTTGGAAGCGGTACATCGTCGATTCGCTCATCGAAACAACGATCTCCCGCGACATCCTGCTGATGACTCGGGTTGACAAGCCCGCCTTGCTGCGACGCCTGTTTCATCTCGCCTGTGAGTACTCGGGGCAGATGCTTTCGTATCAGAAGATGCTGGGCCAGTTGGTCGATGCCGGCAATACGGTGACGCTGGCTCATTACTTGGACTTGCTCACGGGAGCCGGAATGGTGACAGGTTTGTCCAAATTCGCACATGGACAGGTTAGACAGCGGGGTTCGAGCCCCAAGCTGCAGGTTTTCGACACAGCCCTCGTGACGGCGCAGCGGAGCGAGGACTTCAATGCGACTCGTCGAGACGGCGATTACTGGGGACGGTTGGTTGAATCCACAGTGGGTGCGCATCTGTTGAACACCAGCATGGGGACGAACATGGAACTGACCTACTGGCGGGAGCGGAACTTGGAGGTGGATTTCATATTGCGGTCGGGCAAGAAGAAAACCGCCATTGAGGTCAAGAGCGGGAGACGGCGGGAGGCGCTCCCGGGCATGGAAGCGTTCGACAAACGCTTTCATGCTCAACGCAAACTACTGGTCGGAGGTCAGGGAGTTTCTCTGGAGGAGTTTCTTTCGAAGCCGGCCGCCCATTGGTTGGAGTGAACCCGATTAGACACATGATGATCACTTTCGTCATCGCCGCTCACCGACTGTGCCAACCGGCGACAATCGGAGTCAACCAGTGCCAGAATTTTGTGGGCCCAGATGTGGGCCTGCCTCAATTCCGGCTCGACCGGCGTGTAAAATGTGTCAGGTTCGAGTCCTAGCGAGGCAGCCAAAACCCACACCAAGAAAATCAGGGACAACGAAAGCCAAACAGAGTCAAATCCCCAGGTTGCCAACCGGTTCTTGACCGATTGGAGAACGCAAAAGCCGCGCAGAGCCATCACGGCGCGAGAGAATTCATGATGACAGGTTCTTGCTCGTCGTTTGATGGCCGGCGATGTACAGTGAGGGCATGTTTCTGCCGGCGCAGGTCATTCAACGCAAACGCGATGGTCGCGCGTTGACGGAGGACGAAATTCGCATGTTCGTCCTCGGTTTCACGCGGGGCGCGATTCCTGATTACCAGATGGCCGCGCTCGCCATGGCCACGTGTTTCCACGGCATGAATACTGAGGAAACGCTGTGGCTGACCCGCGCGATGGTGGACAGCGGGCAGGTCATCGAATGGCCGCGCGGCGGCGCATTTTGCTGCGACAAACACAGCACCGGCGGCATCGGCGACAAGACATCGCTCATCCTCGCGCCGCTGGTGGCCAGTTGCGGCGTCAAGGTGCCGATGATTTCCGGCCGCGGCCTCGGTCCCACCGGCGGCACGCTCGACAAACTGGAGAGCATCGCCGGGTTCCGGGCCGATTTGTCGCTGGCGGAACTGATGCGGGTCACCGAGCGCGTCGGCTGCTGCATCACGGGCGCCACGCCGGAGCTAGCGCCGGCGGACCGGAAACTGTACGCGCTCCGCGATGTGACGGCGACGGTGTCGAGCCTGCCATTGATTGTGGCCAGCATCATGTCGAAGAAACTGGCGGAGAACGCGGATGGATTGGTGCTCGATGTGAAGTGGGGCAGCGGCACGTTCATGCGGACGCGCGAAGCGTCGCAGGAACTGGCGCGCGCCATGGTGGGGGTTGGAAAACGGTACGGCAAAAAGATGGTGGCGTTGCAGACCGACATGAACCAGCCGCTCGGCGCGTGCATCGGCAACGCGCTGGAGGTCCGGGAGGCGCTCGACATCCTGCGCGGGGAACCGGGCGCGGCGGATTTGCAGGCGGTGACGTTGGCGTTGGCGGCGGAGATGTTGGTGATGGCGGGAGCGGCGAAAGATGTTGCAGTTGCCGGGGAAATGTTGCACAAAAAGCTCGCGAGTGGTGAAGCGCTGCGGAAGTTTGAAGAAATGGCGGCGGCACAAGGCGGCGATGTGAGACAGGAGCTGCCGAGAGCGCAATTTGTCGAACCGGTGCGATCGTCTGTCACGGGGGTGGTGCAGGCAATCGCGTGCGACGAAATCGGTTACGCGGTGATTGTGCTCGGCGGCGGACGCAAGGCCGCCGGCGAAACCATTGATCGCGCCGTCGGTTTCGAACGCCCGAAGAAAATCGGCGAACCAATCGAGGCCGGCGAACCGTTGCTGTTGATGCACCACAACGACCCGGCCCGCGCAATGAAGGCGGCGGCGATGGTCCGACAGGCGTACGCCATCGGCCCCGCACCGGCGCCGGCCCGGCCGCGATTGATTTGCGAGAGGATTGTATAACGATGATGGCAACCGTCAAAGAAACGAAGGAGTTTCTCGAATCGAAACTCAACGGGTTCAGGCCCGATGTGGCGTTGATCGTGGGATCGGGGCTTAACGGCCTCGCGGCGGCGTTGGACAAGCCGTTGAAGATTCCCTACGACGAAGTGCCGAATTTCCCGAAGGTGTCCGTCGCGGGACACACCGGCGACATCGTGTTTGGCGAACTGGAAGGCAAGAAGCTGATGATGTTGTGCGGGCGGGTCCACCTCTACGAAGGACGGTCGGTGGCGGAGGTTGTCTATCCGGTTCACGTGATTGACTCGCTGGGCGTGAAAGTGCTTGTCGTCACCAACGCCGCCGGCGGCATCAACCCGCAGTTCAATCCCGGCGACCTCATGCTCATCGAGGACCATATCAATCACCTTGCTGTCAATCCGCTCGTGGGCGGCATCAACGGCGAGAACACTGTCCGGTTCCTCGACATGACCGCAGCCTATTCGACCCGTCTTCGGGAAAAAATGGAAAATGCCGCCGAGAAACTCCAGATTCCCCTGCGCCGGGGCGTGTACTTGGCCACGTTGGGGCCAAACTACGAAACACCGGCCGAAGTGAAGGCGTTTGCCTGGCACGGCGCCGACGCCATCGGGATGAGCACTGTGCCCGAAGTCATTCTCGCGCGCTACCACAACATCGAGGTGCTCGGCGTTTCCTGCATCACCAACCTCGCCGCCGGCATCGCCCTCCGGAGACTTTCGCACGAGGAAGTGCTGGAAGTCGGGAAGGCCGCTGAAGGCAAACTGGTGAAACTGCTCGGCGGGTTTCTGGCGGCGTTATGAAACTGACCGCTGCCCGCGCGCAACAACTCGTCTCCGCTGCCGCCGGCGCGCGTCGCCACGCGCACGCGCCGTACTCGAAATTCCGCGTCGGCGCCGCGTTACTGGCTGCCAGCGGCAAGATGTACACCGGCGTCAACGTCGAAAACGCCAGCTACGGCCTGACGATTTGCGCGGAGCGCGTGGCCGTCGGCAGCGCTGTCGCCGCCGGCGAACGGCAGTTTGTGGCCATCGCCATCGTGGCGCCGGGCGCGGCGATGCCGTGTGGCGCGTGCCGTCAGGTACTGGCGGAATTTGGCGATTGCGCGGTGATTTGCGCCGACGCGAAGGACCGGCGGCAGCTGCGGCTGGAGATGTTGTCCGTCTTGTTGCCGCACATCTTCCGCCTGTGATCCGCTGAACATCACTCCAGAGACAACCGGCGCACCCGTAAGCCTTTTGTTTTGCCTCCTCGGCCCCGCTTGGTCGTGTTATGACAGGAGCCGTGAGAATTGCAGCCCTGGTATCCGGCGGCGTGGACAGCTCGGTGGCGATGCGCCTGCTCTTGCAGGCCGGCCACCGGGACGTGACCGCGTTCTACCTGAAAGTCTGGCTCGAGGACGAACTCGCCCAACTCGGCCACTGCCCTTGGGAGGAAGACCTCCGTTTCGCCCGCGCCGCCTGCGAGCAAGCCGGCGTGCCGTTGCGCGTCGTGTCGCTGCAATCGGAGTACTTCGACCGGGTCGTCGAGTACGCGCTCGCCGAACTGCGCGCCGGACGGACGCCGTCGCCGGACATCTTCTGCAACCAGCAGATCAAGTTCGGCGCGTTCTTTGACCGGGTGAGCGAACCGTTCGACAAGGTCGCCTCCGGCCACTACGCGCAGGTCCATGAAGATGGCAGCGCCTACAAGTTGTTCCGCTCACCCGACCCGGTGAAGGACCAGACCTACTTCCTGTCCCGGCTCCGGCAGAACCAGATGGCGCGCGTGTTGTTCCCCATCGGCCACCTTTGCAAAGCCGACGTCCGCAAGCTGGCCGAGCAGTTCGACCTCCCGAACAAGCAGCGCCCCGACTCGCAAGGCATCTGTTTCCTCGGCAAGATTCCGTACAACGAATTCATCCGCCACTACCTCGGCGAGAAACCCGGCGACATCGTCGAGGCCGGCACCCGGCGCGTGCTCGGCCAGCACAAAGGCTACTGGTTCCACACCATCGGCCAACGCAGCGGCCTCGGCCTGAGCGCCGGCCCGTGGTACGTCGTCGGCAAGGACACGGCGGCAAATATCGTGATGGTATCGCACAAGGAACCGCGCGTGGAATTTCGTGCCATTGAACCGAACTGGATTCACCGGCCCGTAGCCGATGGCGAAGAGAACCTGACTTGCAAACTCCGGCACGGCCCGAATCTCGTGGCCTGCCGAGTGAAACACCGCGCCGACGGCGCGCTGGACGTGACGTTAGGTCAGCCCGATCCCGGTGTCGCCCCCGGCCAATTCTGCGTTTTCTACCAAGGCGAGGAGTGTCTGGGGAGTGCGATGATCACGGCTTCCGGTCAAAGAACGGACTCTTGCCGGTGATGCTGAGCGGCAGACCGAGCGCCTGTTTCACGTTCTCACCGAACAACCGTAAATCCAGCGCTGCGCGCCCGATGGAGTACATCATCCGGTTGTCCACGTGATGCAGAGACGCGACGGCGGCCGCCGAGCACGTGGCGATGCCGAGGTCCATCGAGTTGAACGCGCAGACGCCGCCGGCAGCGGACAGCTCGTCGCAGGTCGGCTTCCCGCAAAACCCGCAGTTTAACCCTGCCGGGTTCGACTCGACGCCGATCACCACGATGGCGGGCGAGTTCTCGATGTTCCCCGCGTCGCGCGCGAGGCCGGGGCGATTCTCCGCCGCAGCGATCTCGCGCATTTTGGCGATGAGCCGCTGTTTTGACGCATCGTCGTCAATCGCCAGCACGCGGACATTATCAATGCCGCGAGTCTTTGGCGACGTTCGTGCCGCCGCCGCCATCAACGCGGCGACTTGGAGCGCAGCTTGTTTCTCGAGTTCGGCTGAAGTCTTCATGGTTTCTCCGATCAGGGTTGGCGGACAAAGTGCGGCATCTTCGACGGGATCTCCGCCACGATCTCCAGCAGCCCGGCGTACTGGCCGTCACGGTGCCACGGACACTGATAGATGATCTTGTGAACGCCGTTCTTCTCCGTCGTATAAACGTTCACGCGCGGATTGCGCAGCAGCTCGGCAAACAGCTCGCGCGACTTGCCCGGATGACAGTCCAGCGCGTTCTGCCCGATCAACTTCGCTCCGCCGCGTTTCTCGAAAGCCCGGATCGCCGCCTCGTTCATTGCGAGAATCACCCCGTCGGGATCGCAGACCGAAACCATCCCGGGAAACGACTGCACCCAAACTGTCAGCGCATCGTTCATTTTCCGGCGAGCAGCGCGTTGACTTTGCGCATCACGGCGAAGGAGTCGGCGACGTAGAGGACGTCGGCTTTGCCGCGCGCCCAGCCGCAGTTCGGGTCGAGACTGATGGCGCGGCGCTCGTTGACGAAACGCCAGCCGACCGTGTGCGGCTCCTCGCCGTGACAGCAGGTCGAGAGACCTTTCGGATGACGCGGCGTCGAACCGGTCTGGCCGATTTGGTTGAGGTGGCTCATGAACGGCAACACCGCCTGCCCCTCGCCGCTGAGGTCCACCAATGATTTGCTGCTGCCGAGCGACGCCTTGCTTGCGTTCAGAAAACCGAGAATCAGTTCCGCCGCTTCCGGCACGTGCGTCTTGCTGTCGGCTTGCTTCTTCGTCCAGCCGGCACCGGCGACGAAGAGGAGCTTGGCGTCGGGACGAATTGTTTGCTGGCTGGCTTCCGGCGCTTTCACGCCGGTGACTTGGGTGCGTGACACCGCCGTCACGCTCACCGTTGTAGTGGCCGCCGTCCCGGCGGCACACTCGATGGGCGCGACGCAACCGGGATCGAGCGCGATGACCCACGGACGTTGCGTGCGGGTCATCTGGGCTTCCATGCGTTGGCGGTAATACCAGCGCGTGATGCTGTTTGCGGTCACGCCGGTGACGTGCGTGTCGGCGCGGCCACTGAGCCGGGCGGCAACGCCGGCGGCGACGCGTCCCCAGCGCGAGGTGTGCGGGACGATGATCATCGTGGCCGCGGCGGCCTTGGCGATGGCTTCGGCGGCGGCGGTATCGGTGGCGTAACGCGGCTGCGCGAAATCCGTGCCGGTGACGGCGAGGAATTTGGCGGCGCCGCAGCCGGCGATTTGGTTGGCGGCTTTCTGGGTGTCGGCGCCGATGAGGCCGACGCTGAAACTGCCAAGTGACTTGCCGGCGGCGATGGCTTCGAGCGCGGGCTTGGCAAGCGAACCATCGGTTTCGGTGTGGGCGAGGATGAGAATGGTTTCCATGGCGGTGTCTCCTTATTGCTGGATCCAGGCGATGATTTCCTTGGCGATGTCGTCGGCGCTCATGTCCTTGACGATCTTGGTCTGGCGCTGCTGTTTCGGGAGCGCGACGCTGGCGAAGGTGACGCCTTCGGCGCCAATCTTCGCGGGCTTGGCCTTCTGGAGCGCGGGCATCATCGTGCGCATGTTGGCCATGCCGATCTGCGGGTTGTTCGGCGGCTCGGGCAGGTTGCCCGTGGCCCAGCCGAGCACGGCGGGCGCGCCGGCGCACTTGGAGACTTGGTGTTTGCCGCCTTCGACGCGTTCGAGCACTTCAAAGGAGCCGTCGGCAGCGACAGTGATCTGGTCAACGCCCTGGAACTGGTCGGTGATGCCGAGTTTCTCGCCGACAATCTGCATGGTGGCGCCCGCGCCGCGGGAGGCGGATTCCCAGCCACCAAAGACGAGGAGTTTGGTCATGTCGAGGCCGGGGATGGCTTTGATGGCGTCAGCGAGCGCATTGGCAACGTCGGCGGCCTCGGTGAATCCGCTGGCAGGACCGTCAATCGCGACCAACTCGAAGCCAGCTTTCTGGGCGACGGTCATCATGACCTGCTGGAGTTTGGCTTTTGGGGCGACGCAGACAAGCCAGACCTTGCTGCCGGGGTTGTTCTTCGCGAGGTGGGCGGCCTCGAATAACGAGTGCCACGCCCACGGGTCGAGGACAGCGGGCAACATCATTTCATTTTTCAACGCCGGACCGGCGGGTGTTGTGACCGGCTCCAAGGTTTGGAGCGGGTCGGGCACGATGCTTCCGCACACGACAATCTGAAAGGCTATGCTCATTGATTGGTCTCCTGTCAGTGTTGTCTCTACCGTGTCCGGTGGCACAGTAGCAAGTCTTGATTGCGGCTTTGGGATGGACAAGCGGAAAGGTTGTTGGTTCACTGCGGAAACATGAACGAGCAACGGAAGATAGCAATCGGATTGGCGTTGCTGTTAGCAGCGACGGCGACAGTGGCGCGGGAGATTGAAAACCGCGAGTGCCTGCCCTGCCACAGCGGCGGGCAAACCGCCACAAACGGGCCGGCCGTGAACATGCGCGACTATACGAAGTCGGTGCATGGCAGCGGCGACTGCATCGGTTGTCACACGCAGATTCGCGACCTGCCGCACCCGGCCAAGCTGGAGAAGGTCAACTGCGCTTTCTGCCACGAATCGGCGGCGGAAAGTTTCCTGACCAGCGCGCATGGCCGCGCCGTTCAACGCGGACTCGACCGCGCCCCGAATTGCGCCGCCTGTCACGGCGCGCATGACATCGGGCGTTGCGTTGAGGAGGACGGCGCGACGCGCAGCGCGCTGTTGACGTCCCGCTGCCGGCACTGTCACCGCGGCGTCGAGGCGCGGCTCGTGGCGCGCAATGTCCCCATCCATGTTCCGGCGGGAACCGTCACGAAACAACCGACGGCCGTCCGGTGGGTGGCGCGGTTCTACCTCGTGTTGATCGCGGTGGTCGTGGGCTTGATGGCCGTTCACAACCTGCTCGATTTTCTCCGGAAACTCCGACGTCGCGCGCCCGCGCCGCCGGACGACGGGTTGCGGCTCACGGTCTGGATGCGGGCGCAACATTTTGTGTTGATCGTGTTGTTTGTGGTTCTCGCCGGCACGGGGTTTGGCCACCACGTTTTCGGGACGCGGCTGCATCATGTTGCCGGAATCGCGTTCGTCGTCTTGTTCGTCACGCACCTGGTGACAACCATTGGAACGCGGCGCGGACGCGAACACCTGAAAGAACTTCGCCCCGGCCGGCAAGACTGGCGCGACTTGACCGCCGCATTGGGCGGCATTCCGACGGAGCGACGATGGGGTTACGTCGAGAAGGTCGAATACTGGTCAGTGTTGGTCGGCGGGTTCGTGATCAGCGCGACGGGACTTGTCATGCTGAACGCCGAGACAGTGCTGCGGTTTGTGCCCGTGATTTGGTGCGACATCGCTTGGGCGATTCATTACTACGAAGCGTGGCTGGCGGTGTTGGCGGTGCTGGTCTGGCACCTGTACGCCGTGGTGCTCAACCCCGACGTGTTCCCCATGAATCCCGCCTGGCTGACCGGCCGCCGTTTGACCCGTCGCGGCAACGATGTTACCGGTTGCCACGGCAAATGACGACACCATCGAATCAACTCCGCCTCCTGTTTTGGGAGACCACCGCAGGTTGCAACCTCGAGTGCGTCCACTGCCGGCGGCTCGATGTGAGCCGCGAATTGATGAAGAACGATCTCTCCACCGAGGAGTCGTTCCGTTTCATCACTGATCTCGCCGAGTTTGCCAAACCGATCCTTGTCCTCTCCGGCGGCGAACCGTTGTTTCGTCCCGACATCTTCGACATCGCCACGCACGCACGCGACCGCGGCCTCGCCGTCGCCCTCGCCACCAACGGCACCCTCATCACCGAACCCGTCGCCCAGAAGATCGTCGCCGCCGGCATCCGACGCGTCGCCATCTCGATTGACGGCGCCGACGAAACCACCCACGACAATTTCCGACGCCAGCCCGGCTCGCTCGCCGCCGCGCTCAACGGTTTCCGCAACCTCAAGCGCCTCGGCATGTCCATGCAGATCAACTGCACCGTCACAAAGCACAACGTCCACCAAGTTGACACGCTCTACGCGATGGCCCGCGACCTCGGCGCCGACGCGCTTCACCTGTTCATGCTCGTCCCCGTCGGCTGCGGCGTCCAGATCGCCGAGTCGGCCATGCTACCCGCCGAGGAATACGAGCGCGTCCTCAACTGGATGTACGACAAATCCAAGCTCAGCGAACTCCACCTCAAAGCCACCTGTGCCCCGCACTATTTCCGGATTTTTCACCAGCGTCGCGCTGAAGACAAAATTGTAGTGGCCGCCGTCCCGGCGGCTCATCCGCATTCCCGCGCCGCCGGGACGGCGGCCACTACAACGCGCCCCGGCATGGAAGCCATGACCAAAGGCTGCCTCGCCGGCAGCGCGATTTGTTTCGTCTCCCACACCGGCGACGTTTTCCCGTGCGGCTACCTCCCCGTCTCCGCCGGTAACATCAAACGCCAGAGCATGGCTGACATCTGGAATAATTCACCGGTCTTCCAACGTCTTCGCGACGACGACCAGCTCGAAGGCAAATGCGGCTGTTGCGAGTTCAAGAAAGTCTGCATGGGTTGTCGCGCCCGCGCCTTCTACGAGGAAGACGGTAACTACATGGCCGAGGAACCCTACTGCATTTACGAACCGAAATCTGTAGTCGCGAACCCTGTTCGCGGCGGGAAGAGGGAGGCGCGTGGTTAACCTGACCAAACTCTTCTGCGGCGCCGCCCAACCGGCTGACGCCCTCCGCTACGGCCACGGCCACGGCGCGCCCACGTCCGCCGCCGCGCGCCGGCCCATCGTCGTCTGGAACATCACCCGCACCTGCAACCTCCGTTGCGTCCACTGTTACTCCGACAGCTACGCCAAGCCCTACGAAGGCGAACTCACCGGCGCCGAAGCGAAGACCGTCCTCGACGACATCTCCGCCTTCAAAGTCCCCGCCGTCCTCTTCTCCGGCGGCGAACCGCTCGCTCGCCCCGACCTCCTCGACCTCATCGCCTACGCCGTCGCCAAAGGCCTCCGCGTCACCCTCTCCACCAACGGCACGCTCATTGATGAAGCCGTCGCCGCCAAGCTCAAAGCCAACAACCTCACCTACGTCGGCATCTCGCTCGACGGCATCGGCCCGACCAACGACCAGTTCCGCGGCGTCGAAGGCGCGTTCGACCGCGCCGTCCGCGGCTTCCGCAACTGCATGGCCGTCGGCCAGAAAGTCGGCCTCCGCCTCACGCTGACCAAGCGCAACTGCCAGGACCTCCACCAGATTTTTGATTTCATCGAGAAGGAAGGCATCCAGCGCGCCTGCTTCTATCACCTCGTGTACAGCGGCCGCGGCAACGCCGCCGACGAGTTGACCAACGCCGAGATCCGAGGCGCGCTCGACATCATTCTCGAACGCACCGAGGACTTCCACAAACGCGGCATCGAAAAGGAAATCCTCACCGTGGACAACCACGTTGACAACGCCTACATCTACCTCAAGCTGCGCGAACGCGACCCCGCCTACGCCGACAAAGTCTATCAGTGGATGAAATGGAACGGCGGCGGCGCCAACTCCAGCGGCGTCGGCATCTCCAACATAGACACCCAAGGCAACGTCCACCCCGACCAATTCTGGCAGACCGCCATCCTCGGCAACGTCCGCGAACGCCCGTTCAGCCAGATCTGGACCGACAACAAGATTACGTTGCTTCGTCACCTCCGAAATCGCCGTCCGCTCCTGAAAGGCCGGTGCAGCTCCTGCCGGTTCCAAGAGATTTGCGGCGGCAGCTTCCGCGTCCGTGCCGCCCAAGTCCACCACGACCCGTGGGCCCCCGACCCTGCCTGCTACCTCACCGACGAAGAAATCGGCATCCCGGCCGGCACGATCAGCGCATCCTGACACCGGAACATTTGTTGCCGCGAAACTTTTTCACGGCTCCGCGTCGTCCCCGCCAAGTAAAATGACGCTGCGTTTTGGGCTTGAGTCGGTAAGGGTGAGGAGTACGATGCGAAACGTGGGAAAGCTGCGCCGTATTCTGTCCAAGCAGCGCCTAATGACACTGGAAGAAAAACAGTGAATAGAACAAAGAGAGCGGTATGCGCCTTCGTCGGACTAGCTGGTTCGCTAGTCTTGATCGGGTGTGCGACAGTCACCCCACAACAGGCTATTCAGAACAATGAGATGTGTCTTACCGTTGTGGTGAACAGTGACCCTCCGGGAGCAAAGGTCTACGGCGGAGGCGAGTCACTAGGAACGATGATTGGTACAACTCCGTTAGAAATCAGATACACGCGCCAGCTTGGGTTAGGAGAAGCCCTCATAGGCGGTCACAATGGCGGTACGTTCTATGGTACGGCCCCTGTAAATGAAACGTTGGAAACCCAGTTTCGTCAGGACATCTGGGGCAATTGCACTACGCGAGCTACCTTCAAGTGCTTCGTGATAATGGATGGTTATTTACCGTATCGGATTATTGAAGAAGTGGACAACAGCCATCCGGTGGCATTCAAAGCTTTTGCTGGTGGGCGACGGGAGTTTACTGCTTACCTACAATCCAAGCAACCGGTAGTTTTCGCTCCTACACGATCTACACCCCAGCCGGCGAAGGATGGAAAGGTCGCGGTGTCCTGTGATGTCGAAGGCGCAGACATATTTGTCGATGGCGAGTTCGTCGGCAACTGTCCTTCTACGCTGGCGCTGAACGAAGGCACTCACACAATCGAGGTAAAGAAAGAAGGTCGAGGCGCATTCAAGCGGGAAATACGTGTACTCGCAGGTTCAGAAACCTCAATGCGCGCTGAACTCAGCCAGTAGTCTGAGCAACCGGTCAATGGTAAAACGTAAACGATGAACAAATCACAATTTGCGCCACATGGTTTTGCGGTACTTATGTGCGCAATGACATTGGCAGGTTGCGTAAGCCACCAAGAACTCCAGCAGGATGAGTCGCGGTGTCTTACGGTTGTGGTGACCAGTGTTCCATCCGGCGCAAAAGTCTTTGGTGTTAATAGCAGCGGTGGCGTCGGTACTTTAATTGGCACTACGCCGCTCGAAATTAGATACAGTTTAGATAACGTCAATACTTTTGCTGGAACAGCTCCTGTAAATGAAACGTTGGAGACCTTTTTCAGGAGGAACAGTGTGCTTGTTCTGAACTTCACTTCACGTGCCACTTTCAAGTGTTACGTGGTAATGGATGGCTATCTGCCGAATCGAATTTATGAAGAAGTTGACCACACCGAGGGGGCGTCATATTGGAAATCGTTCCGTGGTGGTCATCGAGAGTTCACTGCAAAACTTGAACCCAAGCAGCCGGTGGTCGTTCCTGCTAGTGGACAACAAGCTGCACAGCAGTCGACAAAGGAGGGGAAAGTCGTTATTTCCTGTATCGTTCAAGGGGTAGATGTGTTTGTTGATGGTGCGTTTGTGGGCAACTGCCCCGCGACGCTGTTGCTCAGGGAAGGACTACACACCATACAGGTGAAGAAAGAAGGCCGCGGTACATTCAAACGTGAAATACGAGTGTCAGCGGGTTCAGAGATTTCGATCCGCGCTGAACTACACCAGTAGGCGTTACACTACCAACGAGAAGTAAAACGAAATAAACTATGAAGACAATTACACTTGTAGGAGTTGGTTCCTTAGGCCTTGCCAGTGCATTTTTCATAGTCGGTTGCGCAACTGATAAACAACTTTTGGAGGACAAGTCGCACTGCCTCACAGTTGTTGTAAACAGCGTTCCCACAGGGGCCAAGGTTTTCGGGGTTAAAAGCGGAGGAATCGGTTCTCTGATTGGCACTACGCCGACCGAGATCCGTTACAGACCCACCATGCCTGACCTTTTTGTTGGAACAGCTCCCGTTGAAGAAACTCTAGAAACTACGTGGAAAAGAAAGAGCATCTTCTTTCAAGACTTTTCCTCCCGTGCCACCTTCAAGTGTTTTGTGGTAATGGACGGTTACTTGCCGTACCGCATATACGAAGAAGTTGACAAGAGTGATAGTGGTTTGTGCTTTCAGGGATTCTGCGGCGGTCATAAGGAATTTACTGCGCAACTGCAATCCAAGCAGCCAGCGGTCGTTCCTGCTGGTGGACAACAAGCTGCACAGCAGTCAGCAAGGGAAGGGAAAGTTGTTGTCTCCTGTGTTGTACAAGGCGTGGATGTGTTTGTTGATGGTGCGTTTGTGGGTAACTGTCCCGCGACGCTGTTACTGAAAGAGGGTCTGCACACCATAGAGGTCAAAAAAGAAGGAAGAGGAACATTCAAACGCGAAATACGGGTAAACGCAGGCTCAGAAATCTCTATTCGTGCCGAACTTGGTCAATAATAGATTGGTGAGAAAACAATGAAAATGTTCACGGACTGTTTAGGATTGTTACGCACCGGCATGGCGGCAGGGGCAGTGCTCGTTCTGGCTGGTTGTGAAACTCCGCAAGATGCAGCAATAACGGGAGGATTACTTAGTGCAATAGCACCCTTTGGGAAGACACCGCAGAGCGCGGCGAGCATGGCTGCGCTGGGAAATGCCACCAGTGGGTATGCGAATGCACAAGCGAGCCGCTCCCAAATCGTGGTTCAAGGCGGCGGATCGGGAAGTGGTTCAGTGGGAGGTCCTCCCACTGTTTATGTGTTGCCTGCACCAACACCGGCAGCCGAGGTTGATCAATCCGGCGTGGTGAATGTAGTGACGGAGGTTGAAAGCTGTGACGTGATTGCCGACGGTGCATTTGTCGGTAACACACCAGCAAAACTAAAGCTTGGCCCGGGCGTCCACGTAATCGAGATCAAGAAATCCGGGTACAAACCCTACAAGAGAGAGATAACCGTCAGCAAAGGTTCGGAGCTTTCTCTCCGACCGACTTTAGAGAAGGAGTAAGAGCGCGCTAAACAAACTTCATTTGTTCCGGTTGCGGTGGTGTTGTCAGTTCGCTTTCGGCGCTCCAGTCCAGCCGGAACAAAACCGGAACATTCGTTCGGCTACTGCTTCTCGATGAATTCGCGGAATCGGTCGAAGAGGAAGCCGCCCATTTCCACCTATCCGTAGCTTGCGCTAGCCGGAAGGCGTGCCTCACGCTAGATTGCGCGCGTGGACAACCAACCTGACATCCTCCGCTACCAACGCGACCGCTCACTCGCGGACGTGCCCGGATTCAGTGTCGGCCTCCAGCTTCGACTTCCCGACAACACCAAAGTCTATCTCGCGCTCGGCCCCGCCGCGCCGACAAAACCTGATTGGCCGCAAAAAGTCGCAGAAGACACAAGAATCGGATTGCGATCTGTGTGTTGCGCATTTTGCGCCTCTTTGCGGCTATTTTGCCGTGTTTTGTTTCTGACGGAGAAGCGCCTTGCAATGCGGACGTCGCCATGTAAGATTCCTTGCGATGAGCACGCTGGAACTGAAACAATCCATTGACCAGATGAGCGACGCCAACCGCGCGTTCATGCGTGCCTACTTGAAGCACTTGGCGCGCGTTGACGATCCCGTCCACCGCCAGAAACTCGGCGCGCGGATGCGCCAGATGGACGCCGGGAAGAAAGTGTCCCTCAAGACGGTGGCTCGTCTCTGCCGCCAACTCGACCAGAGCGGTCTATGACACGCCGCTGGGAGATTGTGCTGCACGAAGATGCCGTGCTGTTCCTCCTGGCCTCCAAATCCTCCGGCCGACGCGCTCTCACCCGCTTCTTGGAACAGTTGCGTGAAACTCCGAGTCTGGAAGGCGACTTCGTGGAGACGGATGACACCGGGCGACCGTTACAGGTCAAACTGCACGGCAAACACCTGATCACCTATTGGCCCGACCACGCCGTGAAGGAAATCCGCATCGTCGCCATCGAGTCGGGCGATTGATGCCGCGTGGACAACCAACCTGACATCCTCCGCTACCAACGCGACCGCTCCCTCGCGGACGTGCCGGGATTCAGTGTCGGGCTGCAACTGCGTCTACCGGACAGCACGCAGGTTTACCTCGCGCTCGGCCCCGCCGAGTTCACGCTGACCTTCCGCGACAACAAACACACGCCGTAATCTCCGTACCATTTCCGGAACACAATCCATGCTAAAATTTTAGCATGCCAGTTTGACGGAACATTTTCCCTCCTGTCATTCCGAGCTTGTCGAGGAATCTCCTTCGTCGGACTCAGGACGGCGTCTGGAATCCCTCCGAAAGAAGATTTGAGATTCCTCGCAAGCTCGGAATGACAGAAGTTGTTCAGTGTTGTGACTCTCAATGGATTGCGATAGACTGTGTTCGGACAAATGAGCATCCAAGAACGAACACGGCGACGCAAACGCATCATCACCGCGCATCGAGCGCGCGGTTTTGCGGAAGCCGACCGGTGGGACTTGGAGTTCTGGCAACGTCAGACACCGGAGCAACGCCTGTCCGCACTGGTCGCACTCCGTGCCGACCTCGCCGCAGTCACGGCTGGACGCAAACACCGTCGCCGCTGACCGGCTATGCAAACCATCCGCGATTTCGAAGACATCTTGAACCTGCTGGCGCGGCATCGTGTCCGCTACCTCATCATTGGCGGCTTGGCATTCATCTATCACGCCAAGCCGCGCTTCACGAAAGACATTGATTTGTGGATTGATCCTGCCGAGCAGAATATCCGCCGCGCCAACCAAGCGTTGACGGAGTTTGGCAGCCCGTTGTTGTTGGAGCACGGTGACCTTGAGCAGATTGTACAAATCGGGCTGCCGCCGAATCGCATTGATTTGCTCCAGCAAGTCACGGGCGTCCGCTTCGCCACGGCGTGGGGCAAGCGAATCCGAGGCCGGTACGGCCGCGCCCCGGCCAACTGGATTGATCTCGACAGTCTGATTCGCATCAAATCGAAGATTGCGACCCCGCGCCATCAAGACGACGCCCGCATCCTCCGCGAAGTCAAGAAACTGAAATCCTCGGCGAACAAGTAGCGCTTCTACTTCAAGCCGCAGCGGCTTACGAATTCTCAGCGATCATTTGGTCGAGTTGCGGCAACAAGGGCGGTAAATCCTCTTGCACCGTCTTCCAGACCACGCCGTAGTTGATGCCCATGTAATCGTGAATCAGCACGTGGCGCATCCCGGTCATTTCCCGCCACGGCAATCCCGGATACTTCGCCTGTAGCGACGCGGGAATCCGTCCAGCAGCCTCGCCAATGATTTCCAAGCAGCGCACCACCGCAAAAGAGGTCTTTTCATCCGCCGTGAACTGTTCAAACGTCATGCCCGCCACAAACTGCTGCGCCTTGACGGCGGCATCTCGGATGTCACACAGGTAGGCCACAAAGTCGCGGGGCGCGGTCATATTGCAATGGCGTCGCGCAACACCTGTTGGCGCAGCCGGGGCCGCAGGGCGTCTTCCATCACCAAATCCACCTTCACACCGAGCAACTGCGTGAGGGCGTCCTTCAAGCGGACAAAATCAAACAACCCCGGCGTCTCCTCAAACTCCACCAGCAAATCCAGATCGCTGTCGGGGCGTTGAACGTCATGCGCATACGAGCCGAACACCGCCAATCGCCGCACCCGGAAGCGACGACGCAATTCCTCCTGCCGTTGGCGGAGTCGTTGGATGACTTCATCACGATTCATGCTGATAATATGCCCTGCACCCCACCAAGGAACAAGCCGGAACATTCGCCGCTGGCGTGAACTTCCGCGGCGCGCTACACTTCCTACGTGGACAACCAGCCTGACATCCTCCGCTACCAACGCGACCGCTCCCTCGCGGACGTGCCGGGATTCAGTGTCGGCCTCCAGCTTCGACTTCCCGACAACACCAAAGTCTATCTCGCGCTCGGCCCCGCCGAGTTCACGCTGACGTTCAGCGATGACATCGCGCTGCACTACGACCTCCAAGGACGGTTCACCAAGTTCGTCACGCTTGCCGACTACCACCGACGCTCGCTCTCCGGGAAAATCCTCCACACCACCAAAAGCGAAGGCATCCGTCGGGAAATCGTCGCCGACGACTCGATCATCGAGCGCGCTCGCGAGCGTGTGCTGCGCGTCTTGGAGGCTTTCTCCGGAGGGCGCTGCTCCGTCAGCGCCACGGGCGGGAAGGGCGACGACGGAGCGTCGCCCTCCGGAATCGAATTCGCGCGGCCGGAAAATGCTCCGGAATTGTTTCGGCCACTCCTCGAACTCGCTGCGCACTTCGACATTGCCGCCTCGCACGCCGACGCGGCCAGTTTCCGGGCGTTGTACCGCGACGTCGCGATCCTGCCGCCGGACCAGTACAACGCGCTCGTGTTCCAGGCGACGGAAGGCTGCGCGTATCACGGTTGTCTGTTCTGCGATTTTTACCGGGACCGTTCGTTCCGCGCGAAAACGCCGGAAGAATTCGTGGCGCACGTTGACGCCGTCGTCGCCTTCCACGGCAAGACTCATCGCAACTCGATCTTCCTCGGCGAAGCCAACGCGCTGATGTTGCCGCACGAGACGCTGATGGAGATGTTGCGGATCATCCACGACAAGTTCCGGTTTTGTTTCGGCAGCGGTAGTAGAATGGGCGTCCCGCCCGTTTCTTCGGGGAACCCGCCATCCCGAACAGGCGAGACGCCCGTTCCACTATTTACCGGCATTGCATCGTTTGTTGACACCTTCACGCGGCGGCCTGACTTCGCTGCGCTTGCACAACTCGGTCTTAGTCGCATCTATGTCGGCATGGAAACCGGCAGCGATGAACTGTTGCGTTGGCTCCGCAAGCCGGCGACTGCGGAGAGCGTTGTGGCAACCGTGACCGCAGCGAAGGCAGCCGGAACATCAGTCGGCGTGATCGTGTTGCTCGGGGCGGGCGGGGAGCGGTTTGCGGAAGCGCACGTGCGGGAGACGGTGCGCGTGCTGAACGCGTTGCCGCTCGGCAAGGGCGACTACATTTACTTCTCGCCGCTGGTGGTGAAGCCGGGGAGCGCGTACGACGCGCCGTTGTTGTCGCCGGAACAAATCCGGAACCAAGAACAGGAAATCCGCGCGGGATTACAGATTTTTCCTAAGCCGTATGTTGCTCGTTACGAAGTGGAAGCATTCGTTTACTAGAAAATTGTTTGACATACCAAACAGTTGTATAGTATCTCAACGCGCCCATGGAAACTTGGAAGGAATTTGACGCTAACGAGCTGACGCACAGCGCCGCACATCATCTGCTGGCCATCCACGAGATGGGCCAGCAGTACGGCGGCTGGGCGCGCGTCTCCGACATCGCCAAGCAACTCGGCATCACCCGCGGCAGCGTCTCGCTTGCGATGCGCACCCTAAAGAAGCGCAAGCTGGTGGTGACCGACGAGCATCGGATGGTCAAGCTCTCGCCGCATGGTCAGGAGATTGTGGATGCCGTGCTGGCAAAGCGCGAGGCACTGAAAATGTTCTTGTGCGAGGCGTTGGGGTTATCGCCGGAACAAGCCGATGTGGACAGTTGCAAGATTGAGCACCTGATCAGTCCCAAGACGGCAGAGCGGTTGGTCCAGTTCATGAAGTTTCTGGCTTCTGAAGACACTTCGGCGAATGACCTGTTGCGGCGGTTCCGCCGGTTTGAGGCGGACTGTCCCACGCCGGGGCGATGTGAGTTGTGCGCGGGGCGATGTCTGTTGGCGCGGCTGTCGCCGAAGGAAGGAGCGTCACCGCAGCCCTAGGATTTGTCGTACAGAAAAAGACTGAGGGCGCGAGCATGGATTGGCACCCCGCATCGCAGCCCCCAGCGAGAAACGAAACAGGTTCGTTCTCGAAACGAACAGTAGCGGGAACGCTCAGCGCTGGCAACAGCGAAGTGCGTCCCGCCCAACACAAGAGACCCGTGCCAGTCTCAGTATTCAGGAGATGGACCATGCAGTGCAGCAAGAAGATATGTATCGTAGCATTGATCGTGTGGACCGCGAGCCTCGGAGCCGCTTCCGCAACGGAGCGGCGGTTCGCATACACGTATGAACCGGAAGTCCTGCCGGCAGGCGCGGCGGAATTCGAACAGTGGGTGACCTTGCGCGCCGGGCGCAGCGACCAGGCAGGCAAGGCGAACTTCACTCGTTGGGACATCCGGGAAGAGTTCGAGTACGGCGTGACTGACCGTTACACCGCCTCTCTCTACCTCAATGGCCGTCATGACAGTTACAAGGACACCGACACGGGGATCTCGACCTCGGAGTTCAAGTTCCGCGGTGTGTCGCTGGAGAACCGTTACATGCTCTGGAACCCGGCGGAGCATAAGGTCGGGCTGACGTTGTATCTGGAGCCGCGTTACTCCGGCGAGGAGGCCGCGCTTGAACAAAAGATCATCCTCGGCCAGCGCCACGGCGACTGGAAATGGGCGCTCAACCTCGTCCACGAAACCGAATGGAACCTCCACGAGCACGAGACCGAAGGTGAACTCGAACTGGACTTTGGCCTGACTCGACAGATCGCCAAACGTTGGTCGCTTGGTTGTGAGTTCCGCGTCGTTTCCGAGATCGAGGAGTATCGCGAGTGGAAACACGTTGCGCTGTTCCTCGGGCCGACGGTGAACTACACCTGTGAACGCTGGTGGGCCACGCTCGCCGTCCAACCACAGATTTACGGGCGAAACCTCGTCGGCAACCCGGACGGCAATCCGAACTTCGTGCTCGACGCCCACGAGCGCGTCGAGGTCCGTCTCCTGATTGGGATCCACTTCTGATGCGAATGTGTACCGTCATTCTCGGCCTGTTGCTCGCCGCGCCGCTCGTCGGCGCGGCGGGCGCAGAGCCGCCTGTCGGGCGCAAACTCTACGTCGCCAAGTGTGCGAGTTGCCACAAGCTCTACGACCCGGCGAAGTACAACGAAACCGAGTGGGATAGTTGGATGCAGAAGATGCGGAAGAAAGTCCCGCTCACCGAGTCACAGATTGCTGACTTGAACGCTTACGCTGCCGCCGCGCGCCTCACCACTAATGCGGTAGTGAAAGGAGGTCGCTGACGTGAGTTGGTCTCTTGCCCTGCTGCTCAGTGCGCTCGCCTGTGTCGCGTCCAGCGTTCATGCAGGGCGTCCTTTGACCATTGACGACGCGGAGCCGGTCGCGCATCGGCAGTTCGAGTTCGAGGCGGGCCTCGGCTACGTCCGTAACAACGGATTAACGCATTTTGATTTCCCGTTTGGGCTGGCCTACGGGTTGTTGCCGCGCTGGGAAATCGGCGCCGGCTTCGGTGGCCAGATCGAGGAACAAAAGGAAGAGCTCGGCGCCGAAAAAGCCGTGACCGACATGGGCGACCTGACGCTCGGCTCGAAGCTGAAAGTGCTCACCGCGGACCGGTTCTGGGCCGACCAGTCGCTCGTGTTGACGGTGAAATTCCCGACGGCCAGCTACGAGAAGGGGTTGGGCACGGGCCGGACGGATTTTGACCTGATGTGGATTGTGTCAAAGGCACTGACAAAGAAGTGCAACCTGCACCTCAACATCGGCCACACTTGGACGGGCGACCGTTCCGACGAGACGTTTGCCGATGTCCTGCACTACGGTCTTGCAGTGGATTACCAAGTCGCAGCGAAGTGGCAGCTTGTTGCGGAGGTGTTCGCCGAAACACCGTTGATCACGACGCACGACGTTGACGCCCACGTGCGCGGCGGCGTGCGCTGGCAACTGACCGACTCGCTGGTGCTCGACGCCGCCATCGGCGGCGGCCTGCGCCGGCCCGCGCCCGACGTCACGGCGACTGTCGGACTAACATGGACGTTTGGACCGGGCAAATGAACACGATCATCCTCGTCGGCAACCCGAACGTCGGCAAGAGCGTGCTTTTCAGCAAGCTCACCGGCAAATTCGTCGTCATCTCCAACTACCCCGGCACCACCGTCGAGATCACCCGTGGCGAGATGTCGCTCGATGGCGAAAAGTTCACCGTGATTGATTCGCCGGGCGTCAATGAACTGGCGGCGCGGACCGAGGATGCGCGGGTGACGTGCGACGTGGTTCGCGATCATCCCGACGCGGTAATTGTGCAGGTGGCCGATGCGAAGAACCTGCGGCGGGCGTTGTTGTTGACGCACCAACTGGCCACGCTCCAGCGACGGGTCGTGCTGGTGTTGAACATGATGGATGAACTGGACGCCTGCGGCGGCCACATTGATGCCCGCAAACTCAGTGAGTTGCTTGGCATTCCGGTCGTGCCGACGATTGCCACGGCCAACACGGGCGTCCATCTTGTGCAGAAGAGCGTGGGAACGGCCTCGGTGCCGCGCTTCGATGTTCGGCGGGGGTCTCCTGACCCCGCCGTTGCGCCTGACCGTCAGGTCTCCGATGGAGGAACAGGAGACCTTCGGTCGGAGGAAGTGCGCGGTCTGGAGACCGGCGCACAACCGGGATTACTGGCGATCAACGACCTGCTCGGCCAGACGTACACGCATGTGCGACCACGACGGGCGACGTTTGCGCAGAACCTTGGCTGGTGGGCGATGCACCCGGTGAAAGGGCTGGCGATGGGGGCGGTGGCGTTGTTGTTCACGTTCTGGTTCGTCGGCATGTTTGGCGCCGGAACCTGCGTGAACTTCCTGGAGAAAACCGTCTTCGACGGTTACATCAGTCCCGCGGCCACGCGCGTAGCCGACGCGCTGTTGCCGATGGATCAGCCGGTGACGCGGTTCATCCACGATTTCTTCGTTGGCGACTACGGTTTGATCACGATGGCGTTGAGTTACGGGTTCGCGATTGTGCTGCCGATTGTGTTGACGTTTTTCCTGTTGTTCGGCGTGCTGGAGGATTCGGGTTATCTGCCGCGGCTGGCGGTGATGGTGAACCGGGTGTTCCGCGCGATGGGGTTGAACGGCAAGGCGGTGCTGCCGATCGTGCTCGGCCTCGGCTGCGACACGATGGCGACAATGACGACGCGCATTCTCGAAACGCGCAAGGAACGCGTGATCACGACGCTGTTGCTGGCGCTGGCGGTGCCGTGCTCGGCGCAACTCGGCGTGTTGCTGGCGATGATGGCCAGTGTCTCCGCGGCGGCGGCGGCGTTCTGGTTTTTGTTGATGGTGGGCGTGACGTTCCTGATCGGCTGGCTCGCGGCGAAACTCTACCAGGGTGACACGAGCGATTTCATCCTCGAACTGCCGCCGATGCGCCGGCCGCTGCTGGGCAATGTCACGATGAAAACGCTGGCACGGCTGGAATGGTACTTGAAGGAAGTGATTCCGTTGTTCGTGCTCGGCACGGCGGTTCTGTTCGTGCTCGACAAGTTGCGCCTGCTCGACAAGCTCGCGCGCCTCGGCGAGCCGCTCGTGAAAGGCTGGCTCGGCCTGCCGCCGGAGACGGCCCAGGCGTTCCTGGTCGGGTTCCTGCGGCGCGACTACGGCGCGGTCTTCCTGCTGGACGCGGCGAAGGACGGCCGGCTCTCGCCACACAACGTGCTGGTGGCGATGGTGACGATCACGTTGTTCATGCCGTGCATCGCGACGCTGTTCATGATCGCGCGCGAACTGGGCAAGAAAACGGCGGCGTGGATCACGCTGTTCGTGTTTGTGTTCGCGTTCCTCGTCGGCGGCATCGTGGACAAGGCGGCGCACTGGATGGGGTTCTGAGATGAGCGAGAGACTTCATTGTCCATTATGCGGGTTTGAGTTCGAGAAGACCGATGCGGTCTGCACGCACGGCTGCCCGATGGGCAAGTTCTGCAAGTTGATCAAGTGTCCGAGTTGCCAGTACGAATTTCCCGAGCCATCGCATCCGCTGCGGTGGCTGGCAAAATGGTTTCACAAACCCATGACCGGCGCCGGCGCGCTGGAACTGACGCAACTGACCGCGGGCGAGACGGTGGAATTTGTCGGCATGGCGCACGGCGCGGAACGGCGCGGCCGGGCGTTGGCGGTGTACGGCATGACGCCCGGAGCGCGGTTGACGCTCCAACAGAAACGGCCGGCCTACCTCGTGCGTGTCGGGGAGACGGAACTGGCGCTGGATGCCGATATTGCCCGGCAAATCATTGTGCGCCGCGCGCCTTGACCGGCGCATTGACTTTGCGCGGTCTTCGGGCATCATGTGCGCGCCTACTATGAAGACACGCATGTTGCTTCTCAATCTTTGTCTGGCGGCGATCTGGTCGCAAGCCGCCGAAGTCAATCAAGTGGTTCGTTCCGTGACGTTGCGCTCCTGCGTCGAACGGGCGCTGGCCGACAACTTGGAACTCCGCGCCGAGCGGATCAATCCCAGCATTGCCACGTGGGGTGTTCTCCAGCAAGAGGGCGTGTTCGACCCGGCATTCGTCGCCGCTGCGAACTACAACGATTCGCGCACCCCGGTCCTCGGTAGCGATTCCGACATCCAACGCCAGTTCAGTCCCAGCCTCGGCTTGGCGGGCTTATTGCCGACGGGCACCGGCTATGGACTGTCCCTCAAGGACTACCGCACCGGCGGCACGGATTATTCCGATTACCTCTACACCGGCACGGCAGCCATCACGTTGAGACAGCCGTTGTTGAAGAATTTCGGCTTCGAGCCGAACCTCGCCCGTATTCGCGTGGCGCGAAAGAGCCGCGACATCGCCGTGCAAAGCTTTGCGTTGCTGGTGATGAACAAGGTCAGCGAGGTCAGCCGCGCCTATTACGAACTGGTGTTTGCCATCGAGGACCACAAGGCCAAGCTCGAAGACCTCAATCGCGCCAAGCGCCTGCTCGACGAGAACCGCAAACGCGTGCAAGTCGGCGTAATGTCGCCGTTGGACGTGACGCAGGCGGAAGCGGGCGTCGCAGAACGCGAAGAAGCGGTCATCGTTTCCGAGCGTGCCATCAAGGACAACGAGAACGCGCTCAAACGGCTCATCAGCACCGATGTGCGCTTCCTGCTGGGCGAAACCCTGGTTCCCGTGGATTACCCGGTGGTGGAGGTGGTGGAGACTGACGTTGCGCGCAGCACGCGCCTCGCGCTGGAGCAACGGCCGGATTTCATCGCCGCCAGGCACGAAGTGGAACGCCGGAACATTCTCGTCAAATACAACCGCAACCAACTGTGGCCGGAACTCGACCTGAAAGCGAGCTACGGCATGAACGGCCTCGCCGAGAGCGGCTTCCACACGCTCACCGGGCGCCAGCTCGGCAACGAAAACAACGCATGGGGCGTCGGCATCTCCATCAGTTTCCCCATCGGCAACCGCCAGGCCCGCGCCAACTACAATATCGCCCGCCTCGACCGCGAACAGTCGTTGCTGGCGTTGAAGCAACTCGAACAGAACATCATCGTGGCCGTGGACAACGCCGTCGGGCGCGTCCAGACCAACCTGAAACGCGTGGAAGCCACCCGCGCCGCGAGCCGTCTGGGCGAAGAATCGCTCAAGGCCGAGGAAACGAAATTGCGCGCCGGCACCTCGACGAGTTTCCTGGTGTTGCAGGCCCAATCCCAACTGGCCGCCGCCCGCTCCGCCGAAATCCGCGCGCGGTCCGACTACAGCGAATCGCTGGTCGAACTGGCCCGCGTCGAGGGCACCACGCTCCAGAAGAACAACATCGTGCTCGACGACAAATTCTGAAATCATGCACCCCATCCTCTTCCGGCTCGGGCCGCTCGACATCCACACCTACGGCGTGCTCGTTGCCGCCGGGTTTTTGTCCGGCCTGATGCTGGCCGGGCGGCGCGCGAAGGCGCAGGGACTCGATCCGCGCGCCGTGAGCGACCTCGGCATCTGGCTCATCGTCGCCGGCATGGGCGGGGCGAAATTGTTTCACCTCGTTTTCTTCTGGGACGACTTTCTTGCCGGGTGGCGGCACGAGGGGGTGCGGTCGTTGCGCGAGGGGTTTGTTTTTTTTGGCGGTTTCATCGGCGCGGTGGTCGCGACCATCGTCTTCGCCCGGAAACGCCAACAACCGCTCTGGAAACTGGCCGACCTGTTTGCGCCGTGCCTCGCGCTCGGACACGCCTTCGGCCGGCTCGGCTGTTTCTTCAACGGGTGCTGCTACGGCGCCGCCAGCACAATGCCGTGGACCGTGAAGTTTTCCGGCAATCACGCCATGCACAGCCAGTCAGTTCATCCGACCCAACTTTACGAGGCGGTCGGCAACCTTGTGCTGTTCGGTCTGCTCAGCGCGTTCTCCCGGCGCAAACGCTTCGACGGCCAGGTCTGGTGGTGGTACGTGCTCGCCTACGGCGCGATGCGGTTTGCGATTGAGTTTCTCCGGGGCGATTACACCGTCCATTATTTCGGCGTCTTCACCATTGCCCATTTTATCGCCGTCGCATTGATGATGATCGCCGCCATCGGCTTGTGGGGAACCACCCGCTGGCGCGGGGCAACGCCGTAACGCAACTGCATTGGCGGAAAAGAAAAGAAAAGTTGCAAAGGGCGGTGGGGGAATCTATCGTGACACAGAAATTTTGGAGGAAGCCTTGAAGACCGCAATCTATCCCGGCAGCTTCGACCCGATCACCAACGGCCATCTGGACGTAGTGCGCCGGGCGGCGAAATTGTTTGACCGCGTGATTGTCGCCGTGGCGGAGAATGCGGACAAACAGCCATTGTTCACGCCGCAAGAGCGGGTCGAATTGGTGCAGGCTGCCGTGCGCGGCCTGCGCGGTGTGGTGGTGGACCATTTTCGCGGGTTATTGGTGGATTATGCGCGCCGCAAGAAGGCAGTCGCCATCGTGCGCGGCCTGCGGGCGGTGTCGGATTTCGAGTATGAGCTGCAGTTTGCGCTGATGAACCGCAAGCTGGCGCCGCAGGTGGAAACGATTTTCCTGGCGCCGAAGGACGAGTACACGTTTGTCAGTTCGCGGATGATCAAGGAAATCGCCCGTCTTGGCGGGAACATCGGCTGTTTCGTGCCACGCGAGGTGCTGGTTGCGTTGCGGAGGAAACTGTCGCTGTGAAGATCAATGTCAAACGCATCCCGGCCGACGGGGAGGACTTCGAGGGCAGTGAACCGCCCGCGATCATGGAGTTGAACGGCGAGGATGTGGTGTTTGAGCGGCCAATCGAGTACCGGTTGCACGCGCAATTGCAGGGGCATTCGCTGCTGGTGACAGGGCGGTTGCGGACGGAGGCGACCATGCATTGCGGGCGGTGTTTGCGGGCGTTCCGCCAGGCGGTGGCCGTGGCAGAATTTGTCTGTTTGCAGGAGTTGACCGGGGAGGACTTCGTGGACTTGACGCCCCAGATGCGGGAAGATATTATCCTCGAACTTCCTCAACGGGTGCTTTGCCAGTCAGATTGCAAAGGATTGTGTCCGGTGTGTGGGAAGGATTTGAACGAAGGCGCTTGCGGCTGCAAAGTCTCCCGCGAGGACTTGCGATGGCAGGCGCTGAACCGGTTGAAACTAACGTAGGAGAACTTCCATCATGGGTGTCCCAAAACGCCGAATGTCCAAAATGCGCCTGCGCACACGCAAGGCGTCGCACCGGCCTGTTGCGCCGCAATTGTCAAAATGCCCGCAGTGCGGCGCCGCGGCGCGCCCGCACCGGGTCTGCCCGTCCTGCGGCTATTACAAGGGACGCCAGGTCGTGTCCGTGAACGCCGCTTGAAAAACAGATTGCGATGAAGATTGCCGTTGATGCGATGGGAGGGGACTTCGCGCCGGGCAACATCGTGGCCGGCGTCGTGGAGGCGTTGCGCGAGCAACGCCAGATCACCCGCCTGTTTCTAGTGGGCGACACGGCGCGCATCGAGGCTGAACTGGCGAAATTGGCTCCGCGCGACCCGCGCATCGAGGTCGTGCATGCGGGCGAGGTCATCACCATGAATGACCCGGCGGTGCAGGCCGTGCGCCGCAAGAAAGACAGCTCGATGACGCGCGCCATTGACATCGTCAAGCGTGGCGATGCGGATGCGATTGTGTCCGCCGGCAACACCGGGGCGCTCCTGACAGCGGCGCACTTGAAACTGCGCACGTTGGAGGGGGTGGACCGCCCCGGTCTTGCTTGTTTGATCCCGTCGCCCCACAACGTCTTCGTCCTCATGGACGCCGGCGCGAACCTCGAACCGCACCCCATCAACCTCGTCCAATACGCGGTGATGGGCAGCTTGTACTCCCAACAGATCGTGGGCTACAAAAATCCCCGCGTCGCCGTCTTCTCCCTCGGGACCGAGGAAATGAAGGGCAACGAACTGACGCTGGAATCGCATCGCCTCCTGAAACAGACCAGCCTGAATTTTATCGGCAACATTGACGGTCACGATCTTTTTGGCAACGTCGCCGATGTCATCGTCGCCGACGCCTTCGTCGGCAACGCCGTCCTCAAGGCCTGCGAAAGCACCGCCCGTCTCATCGCCCACTGGCTCAAGGACGAGTTTCAGAAAAATCCACTCCGCAAATTTGGCGCGTTGCTCGCCTCCGGCGCGTTCCGGGCGCTCAAGCGCAAGGCCGATCCCGACGAATACGGCGGGGCCTTCTTGCTCGGCGTCAACGGCATTTGCATCAAAGCCCACGGCGCCAGCTCGCCCAAGGCCGTCAAGAATGCCCTGCGCGTCGCCGCCCAGTGCGTCGCGGGACAGTTCAACGAACATATCGTCAAGGAAATCAAGAAACTTCATGACAACCTCCGCCAAGTCGAATCTGCGCAGCCCAAAGTCCAAACGACACATTAGACCCGTCCACATCGTCGGCACCGGCTCCTACGTTCCCGACCGCATCCTGACCAACGCCGATCTCGAAAAAATGGTGGACACCACCGACGAATGGATCACCACCCGCTCCGGCATCAAGGAACGACGAATCGCTCCCGACTGGATGTGCACCTCCGACATGGCCGTCGAGGCCGCCCGGCGCGCCATGCAGCAAGCCGGCGTCCACGAGAACGAAATTGACCTCATCATCTGCGGCACCGTCACGCCCGACATGCCGTTCCCCAACACCGCCTGTTTCATTCAGCACAAGCTCGGCGCGCGACACGTGCCCGCCTTCGACATCGAAGCCGCCTGTTCCGGATTCATTTACGGCCTGGAAATCGGCCAACAGTTCATCGCCTCCGGCGCGTACGAGACGGTGCTGGTCATCGGCGCGGAGAAACTGTCCACCATTGTGGACTGGCAGGACCGCTCCACCTGCGTGCTCTTTGGCGATGGCGCCGGCGCCGCCGTTCTCCGCAGCCGCAGCGAGGAACACGGCATTCTCGCCACCTGCATGGGCGCCAACGGCAGCCAGACCGACATCCTTTCCCTGCCCGGCGGCGGCGCGAAGTTTCCCGCTTCCAAGGAAACCGTCAGCGCCCGCATGCACGTCATCAAGATGGAAGGCAAGGAAGTCTTCAAGAATGCCGTCATCGCCATGCAAACCGCCGCCGAGGAGGCATTGAAGAAGTGCAACCTGACCATGGCCGACATCAAGTGCGTCATTCCACACCAGGCAAACTTGCGGATCATTGACGCCCTTGCCAGCCGTCTCGGCGCGCCGGAAGAAAAAGTCTATATCAACCTTCACCGCTACGGCAACGTCAGCGCCGCCTCCGTGGCGATCGCGCTGGACGAAGCCGCCCGCGAAGGCCGGTTTCAGCGCGGCGACCTGATTCTGCTGGTCGTATTCGGCGCTGGTTTGACGTGGGCCTCCTGCGTCATCCAGTGGTGATGTTCCCGGAGAAACAACCATGCTCATCGTTCTCGTTCATATCCACGTGAAGGCCGATTGCGTGGAAGCGTTCAAAGCCGCCTCCCTGGAAAACGCGCGCCACAGCCGCCAGGAACCCGGCATCGCGCAGTTCGACGTCCTGCAACAACAAGACGACCCCACCCGCTTCGTTCTCATCGAGGCCTATCGCACTGCCGACGCGCCGGCGACCCACAAGGAAACCGCGCACTACGCCGCATGGCGCGATACCGCCACGCCCATGATGGCCGAGCCGCGTTTCAGCGTGAAATACGCCGCCGCCGCATGATCTCCTTCGAGTTCGCAACCGCCGCGCGCATCATCTTCGGCGCAGGCAGAGCGAAGGAACTCGGTGCCATCATTGACGGGTTCGGCAAACGGGCACTCGTGGTGCGACCGCCGGTGGTGATCAGCGGGGTACCGGAGGGGGTTCCCTTCGGGGTCGTGAGCGAGCCAACGCTGTCGCTCGTGCGC
>VHCW01000052.1 GCA_016871575.1 Verrucomicrobiota bacterium | reverse complement strand
CTCGACACAGCCATCATCGTTTCCTGCGACATCGTGGCCATTCGACAGGGAGTTTTGGAAAAAGTGCGCGAGAAAGTAAAACAAAAGAGCAAAGACATTGATACCGAGAAGATCTTTCTCAGCGCTACACACACGCATGCCGCCCCGGTCACCACCGAAGATCGTTATACGATACCGGAACATGGCGTCATGAAACCGGCCGAGTACACGGGGTTCATGACTGACAAGGTAGCTGATGCCATCGTCCAGAGTTGGCAGCAACGACGTCCCGGCAAGGTCGGATGGGGCCAAGGCCAGGCGGTCATCGCGCACAATCGCCGCATCACCTATGCCGACGGCACCACCAAGATGACAGGGCCTACCAACACCCCGGACTTCCGCGCCATCGAGGGCTATGAAGACCACAACTTGGACGTGTTGTTCTTCTGGGACCAGCAGGATCGCCTCATCGGCACTGCCATTAATGTGCCCTGTCCTGCGCAGCACGTGCACGGCTCAAACATTAACGCGGACTTCTGGCATCCGGTGCGCAATAAACTGCGCGAGCAACATGGCAAGAATCTATTCGTGCTCGCATGGACCGGTGCCGCCGGCGATCAGATGCCCGTGCCGCGGTATGACCAATCCGCCAACGCCCGGATGCGCAAACTGCGGGGAGACCTCACGCCGTTGGAGGAAATGGCCCGCCGGATCGTCAACGCATGGGAGGACACCTATGAAGTCGCACAGAAGGACAAGCGCGCCGATTCTGTGCTGCGTCATTGCGTAAAAGAAATCGAACTCCCCATGCGCAAGGTCACAGAAACTGAGGCGACCGAAGCGCGAAAAGAGGCTGCCAAGTACACCAAGAATCCTGCCGAGCGATGGAATCACCTTTGGCACCAAGATGTGGTAAACCGATACGAAGCCCAGCAGGCCGGCACGGCAAAACCTTATAAGATGGAATTGCACGTTCTCCGTCTGGGTGACGTGGCCATTGCGACGAACGATTTTGAATTGTTCACCGACTATGGCATCCAGATAAAGGCCCGCAGTCCTGCCGTGCAAACCTTTGTCATTCAGCTCGCGGGACCGGGCACCTATATCCCCACTGAACGCGCTGTGCGTGGCGGCAGTTACAGCGCAGTGATCCAAAGCAACCGAGTGGGACCCGAAGGCGGTCAAGTGCTTGTTAACCAAACTGTGGAAACAATCAAATCGCTATGGCTCAATACCAAGTGATACCAAACCAACTATGAAACATCATTCAACACTGATTCTGCTTGCCATGTTCACGTTGTGCGCCATGTCCGGTGCGGCTGAGACGCAACGACCGAATGTCCTATTCATCGCGCTGGACGATTTGCGGCCGGAACTCGGTTGCTACGGCCAGAAGCATATCATCAGTCCGAACATTGACCGGTTGGCTGCGCGCGGGGTCGTTTTCAATCGAGCGTACTGTCAGTATTCGGTCTGCAACCCCTCGCGCGCGAGCCTGCTGACAGGGTTGCGCCCGGACTCGACGGGTGTCATGGATAACGGCACGCACTTTCGAAAAAAGGCACCGGATATCATTGCGTTGCCGCAGCAGTTCAAACTACACGGCTACACCACGCAGGCGTTCGGCAAGATTTATCATGGGGCATTCGAGACGGCCTATGTGGGACGCAAGTGCGATGACGAGCCGTCTTGGACAGAACCGCACTGGTACGGCAGCCCGCAGTATTATTTCTCGCCGCAGGGCATCGAGATCGCGCGCCAACAGTACGCGAAGAAATACAAGAAGCCACACGCTGACCCGGACGGCTGGAAAAAGGAGTTCGTCCAAGGATTGGCCACAGAGGCTCCAGACGTACCGGATAGAACACTCTACGACGGGCAGATGACCGACCTCGCCATCGAAGCACTGGGCAAGCTGAAGAGGAAACCGTTCTTTCTGGCAGTTGGCTACCTGAAGCCTCATCTGCCGTTTGTCGCCCCGAAGAAGTATTGGGATTTTTATGACCGCTCAAAGATCGAACTCCCCACCCCCTCTGCTCCGCCGAAAGATGCCGCCCCCATGGCCCTACACACCAGCGGCGAACTGCGGGGACAATACACGAACATGAAGGAGAAAGACCCAAGCCCGGAACAGATACGCGAGTTGCGCCATGGTTATTATGCCTGTGTCAGTTTCGTGGACGCGCAGATCGGTCGTCTGCTCGCCGAACTCGACCGGCTCGGCTTGCGCGAGAACACCATTGTCATTCTCTGGGGCGACCACGGCTGGCATTTGGGCGAACAGAGCCTCTGGTGCAAGAACACCAACTTCGAACTGGACGCGCGCGCGCCGCTCATCGTCAGTGCGCCGGGGAGAAAAGTTACCGGTATAAAATGCAATGCGCTTGTCGAATTTGTGGACATCTTCCCATCGTTGTGCGAGCTGGCCGGGCTGCCGATTCCGTCGCACGTGGAAGGAACCAGCTTCGCGCCGTTGCTTGATGCGCCGGACAAACCGTGGAAGAGCGCCGCGTTCAGCCAAATCAAGCGCGGTCCGGTCATCGGCCACTCGATGCGCACCGACCGCTACCGTTTCACCCGCTGGCAGAAACAAGATGAGACGGTCGCGTTGGAACTCTACGACTACCGCAACGACCCGGTGGAACTGGAGAACATTGCCGCCCGCCCCGAGAACGCCGCGTTGGTGCAGGAACTTACCACCAAGCTCGACGCCGGCTGGCGCGCGGCAAAGTTGTAGGCCGCGTCACTGACGCGGCGTTGCGGGATTCGCCACGTGAGGTCACGTGGCCTACAACCGGGACTACTACTTCTGCGCGCGAGCAAGGTCCCACGACGCCACTTCCGGCATCGTCACGAACGCCGACGAGAAACTGAGCGGGTAATTGCAGTTGCAGTGGCGCGAATAGTGCGGGGCAACGACGATGCCGCCGGCGGGAATGTGGCTGGCGGTGCAACCGGAACGAATGCCGCGCAGAAACGTCTGCGCGCCGCTGGCCATGTCAATATACGAGACAAACGCATCCCGCACGAAAACCGTGTAGGCACACGCCAGCGCGCGGGGACAACCGCGCCGTTTTTGCCACAGCCGCGTCGAAACCGATTCGCCGGTCTGTAAATCCACCACAAAACCTTGATGCGTGATGAAGCGGTCCGCCAAAATAATCGGCGGATGATGGCTGGTGAATGTCCGCGGCTCTTTGCACGGCCAGTCCTTGGCCCAGAGCAACTGGCCGCTGGCGCCGCGATGCGCCGCGGCGGTGGCCTGGTTGCGCGTGAACAGCAACACATCCGCCGGTTCGGAAAATCCCAGTTGCGGTTTCAGCGGTGGGTCGAAACTTCTTGGTTTTGGCAGGTCGGTTGCCGTCGCGGTGGTTGGGGTTCGCCAGAGCAACTCGCCGGTGGCGAGTTTCAACGCAATGATCTCCGCTTCCTCCGTCTTCGGGTCATCCTGGCGCCGATGCGCCAGTTGCCAGTAGTCCACGCAGAACACCCGGTCAGCCCCAATAGCGAAACCGAATTCGTCGCGCTGCGATTCTTGTTTCCAGCGCGTCTCGCCGGTGCGCCGGTCCATGCCGACCAGCCATTTGCCGGTCGTGCCAATCAGCAGGTCGCCGCGAACACGAATCTCGCGCCAGTCGGCGCCCGACGGGCTGCGGAACGCGGCCTGTTGTTTGCCAGTGGCGGCATCGAGCCGGAGACAGTTTTTCCCGACAACAGTATAGATGCTGTCTTCGGTTGCGGTAACACTGTCGAGCGCCTTCAAGGTTTTCGTCCACAGATGCCGGCCGGTGTAGATGTCGGAGGCATACAGGTTATCGCCCACTTGCACGAACATTCGTCCGCCGGCCACGCGGGGCGTCGGCCCTGCTCCGTCGTAGGGTGAAGGTTCTGCTTCGCTGGGCAGTTTGGGCGGGCCGCCTTCAATCCACGGCACCGTCCGATCAAGTCCACCGCCAAACCAGAGCACACCCAACGGCGCAACAATTCGCCGGTCCTGCGAGGCAAACGTGTGCGCGGCGTCACCGCTCGCGTGCGACCAGTCTGCGCTGTCGGGCAACGCGTCCCGTCGCTCGACGACCGATCCGAAATAGGCCACTCCTCCGTGCGGTCGCAACAGTTCGGAATACCGGTTATCGGTTGCCGGTTCTTCGGAGATGACGAGGCTCGCCAAGTACGGCGCCAGTCGCAACGTGGCGAGATCACCTTGCACCACGTGAATGCGCATCCCGTACAGGCCAAGCTTGAAGAACTCGCGCCGGGCCGACGCGACCTTGGCGGTGTCGGGTTCGAGGACGATCATCCGCAGCGCGGATTGGCGCGCGAGTTCTTCGATCAATCGCCGGCTTCCAACGCCCAACACAACGCAGTAGCCATCGCGCACACCGGTCTTTCGGAGGATTTCCGCGGCGCGCGCTGTCCAGCGGTCGCGCGACATGGATGACGCTTCGACGGCGTAAGTTTTCGGTGAACGTCTCTCTGCGCCGAAGCAGTAGAGTGTTCCCTCGACGGTGACGACAAACAGTTTGCCGTCGGCGGTGAGCATCCGGTTCGGCGTGCCGACGATGGAGGTTTGCCAGGAGATCTTTCCCGACTCGGTGTCCACTGCCGCGACTGTCTTCGGGCCGCCGGCGTAGAGGCGCGACCCGGCCTTGATGTGGACCTTCAGCGTTGATGGCAGGCTCCAGAGCTGCATGAACGTCGCCCGGCTCCAGCCATAGCCGCCGAGAAATGAAGTCTGCCATTCCGGTTGACTGGTCAGGTCACACGCAACAATTTCGGTGTAGGTGAACACCTTCGGCTGCACGCGGTCTGCGTTGCTGTTGCGGATGGAACGGATGCTGTCGCTGGTGGCGACCGAATAATACATCGCGCCGGGAGTCAGGACCGGCTCGCGGAAGACGCCGAGTTCCTTCGCGTTGGTCGGGTCAATCTGCAAGCGCGTGCGCGTCTCCAGCGTGTGTTGCTCGCCGGGTCGGTCTGGCAGGCTCTTTCGCTGGGTGTTCCACGTGAGGTACGTGGCATCGTCGCTGTTGCGGACGCGCAGCCAGCGTTCGCCGTCGCGCGTGACGACTTCGAGTTTGAACTGCTTGATCCAATCCTCCATCGTTTCGTCCGACACTTTCATCTGTCGGGCGAACTCTTTCAGTGGCATGTAATCGGACGGTTTCGGCGGCGTGATGTCCGAGCGGATTCGGTAGAGATCGCCGGCTTGAAACAGCCAGTCGCCGGCAACGGACGCGTACCAGTTTCCCTTGGCCAGCGCGATGCGACCGCCCCAGCCGGTCGTGTACGGCTCCATCCGTCCCGTGGCGCGATCAAAAAACGCCGGCAACGCCCGTCCACAGGGCACGATCAGTTTCGAGCCGAGCACGGTGAGATAACCTTGCGGCGACACGCCGCCATCAAACCGCGCGCCGTGATCCACGAGGCCGTCCTTCACGAAGGCGCATTCCTTGTTCACCCAGCGCGCTTTGCCCGTGTTGGCGTCCACCGCGCAGACCGCGACGCCTTCAAACTGCCAGATGCCGGCGGCGAAATAGACCGTTCCGTCCGCGAGCACCGGCCCGCCGCGCGCCGGCCAACGCGAAATCAGCCGCTCGTCGCCGAGAAGTTTGTACGCTTGCCGTTCCGGTTCCATTGGCGAGAACTTCCAGAGCAACCGTCCGTCATCGGCGCTCACGCAATACAGAAATCCGTCATCGGAGACAAAATAAACTTTGTTCTCCCACGCCACCGGTGCAAACCGCACCGGTCCATCGGCGAAGACGCGCCACAATTCCTGTCCCGTGTCGGTGTCGAGCGCCGTGACACTATCGGTGACCATCGAGGGCAGGAACAATCGTTTCCCCGACACCACCGGCTCGTAAGACCTGTCGAAGCACAAGCGAAGATCACCCGGAAACGTCGGCGCCGGTGGAGGCAATTCACGTTTCCATTGGAGGCGGAGCGAGTTGGGAAGTTCGAGCGATGAAGCCGCCGTGTGCCCGTTGTCGTGCCGCCACATCGGCCAGTCCTCAGCCTCCGTCCACGCGACGCACCAGAATCCCAACACGACAACAAAGAGAGACAACTTGATCTTCATGCCCTGCGTTGTATCGCAGCGCGCCACGCGAGGCAAGACATCGCTCTGTTGGTTGCGGCTGTGCCATTCTTCTGTCGGTTATTGCGATGTTGAATGCCATGCGGCCACCGGGTAAACTGCCGATGTGAGCGAGTTGCACAAAATCAACGATTGGCTCTGGGAGCTGCCGGTCTCGCACAAGAGCGGGATGCGGGTGCCGGGCCGCGTCTATGCCTCGGAAACGATGCTGCGACAGGCGCTGGATGAGAACGCGCTGGAACAAGTGGCGAATGTCGCCACGTTGCCGGGCATACAGAAGTTTTCGCTGGCGATGCCGGACATTCATTGGGGCTACGGCTTTCCCATCGGCGGCTGCGCCGCGACGGACCCGGAAGAAGGCGGTGTGATCTCGCCGGGCGGCGTCGGCTACGACATCAATTGCGGCGTGCGCCTGATGCGGACGGGACTGCAACAGGCCGAGGTGTCGCCGCGCATCAAGGAACTGGTCGCGCAACTGTTCCGCGATGTGCCCTGCGGATTGGGCGAGGGAAGCGATCTCGATTTGTCGCACGCCGACGAGAAGGCGTGCGTCCGCCAGGGCGCGGCGTGGGCGGTGAACCGTGGATTCGGAAAACCGGATGACCTCGACTTTATCGAGGAACGAGGTTGCCTGCAAGGCGCGGAGCCGTTGGGGATCACCAACCGCGCGCTGGAGCGCGGCGCGGGACAACTCGGGTCATTGGGCAGCGGAAATCATTTTTTGGAAGTGCAGGTGGTGGACGAAATCTTCGACGAGCGCGCAGCGGAGGTGATGGGGTTGTCCATGGGACAGGTGACGGCGATGATCCATTGCGGCTCGCGCGGGTTCGGCTATCAGGTGTGCGACGATTACCTGAAGACCATGCGGAGCGCGCCCCAGAAGTACGGGATCAGTTTGCCGGACCGGCAGTTGGTTTGCGCGCCGGTGGAGTCGGCGGAAGGACAGGACTATCTGGCGGCGATGCGATGCGCGGCGAATTACGCGTTCGCCAACCGTCAGGTATTGATGGTGAAGACCGCGCGCGCGTTTCAACACGCGCTGCGGATTTCGCCGCGCGCGCTGGAAATGGAACTGGTGTTCGACGTGCCGCACAACATCGCGAAGATGGAGGAACACGGCGGCAAGACATTGTGCGTGCACCGCAAGGGCGCGACGCGCGCGTTTCCGCCGGGGCACGAGTCATTGCCGGCGCGCTATCGCGCGATCGGCCAGCCCGTGCTGGTGCCCGGCGACATGGGCCGCTGTTCGTTTGTGCTGGCCGGCACCGAGACGGCGATGGAACAGACGTTCGGAACCGTGTGCCACGGCGCGGGACGGACGATGAGCCGGGCGGCAGCGGCGCGGCACGGCTCGATGGCGGACCTGCGGCGCGCGATGGACGAGGCCGGTGTTGTCATGATGGCGCACGGCAAAGGAACCGCGTTGGAAGAAGCTCCGTGGGCGTACAAGGACGTTTCGGAAGTGGTGGAAGTTTGTCATCAAGCCGGTCTCGCGCGCAAGGTGGCGCGGCTGCGGCCCATCGGAGTGATCAAAGGCTGATGCGCGCGCGACAAACAGCGGTGTTGAATAATCAAGGGAACGCAGCGTCGAAGCAAGCGAACCGAGAAGTTCTCACCGAGTTGAGTGATCGGGAGCTGGTCGAGCGATGCCAGCGGGGGCGAATGGAAGCCTATGGCGAGCTCGTCAACCGATACCGACACCGCGTGTATGCCCTGGCACTCGGCATGGTGAGGAACGAACAGGACGCAACAGATCTTTCTCAGGAAACATTTGTCAAGGGTTGGCAGGCGATACGCGGGTTCAAGAAGAACGCCTCGTTTTACACGTGGCTGTACCGCATCACCACCAACCTGTGCATTGACCACGTCCGCCGGCGCGACCGCCGGCCGACGGTGGAGTTCGAGGAAGCCATGGATCCCGACGCCGATGCCGACGTCGAGATCCCGCCCTCGAACCAGCCGTTGCCGACCGATGAGGTCCGTCGGCGGGAATTGCGCGAATTTATCGAGGCGGCGCTCGAAAAGCTCTCGCCCGAACATCGCCTTGTGGTCCAGCTCCGGGAGTTTGACGGGTTGGATTACGCGGCGATCGCCAAAGCGGTCGGATGCTCGATGGGCACGGTGATGTCGAGGCTTCACTACGCCCGCAAACATTTGCAGAAATTATTACAAAAGGTTTTATGAAACAGCACAACACAGAACGACTCAGCGCGCTGGCCGACGGCGAACTGAAAGGATTGTCCCGGTGGCTCGCCCAACGGCACGTGCGGCATTGCCCGCAATGCGCCGCTGAACTCCAACGGGTCGAACGCGTGCGCCAAACGCTTGCCGCGTGTCCGCCCATCATCGAGATGAGCGATTCGGCTGATTTTTTCTGGTCGAAAGTGAAGCGCGACATCACCACGCGCGAACCGCAGACCGTGTTCATTCCCGTCCCGCGCCTGTCCTTGGCCGACTGGCTGCTGGTGCACCGCGGCGCCTTGGCAACCGCCACCTCCGGCCTGATGGTCGCGCTGCTCACCGGCGTGATGCTCCAGCAACCGCATTCCGCCGGTCCCGGCACCGTGCTGGTGGAACGCGTAGATACCGTCATTCCGAACACGGTCGCCACGCCCTTGAAAGGCGCCGAGTCCGACGTCGCGGTGATCTGGGTGTCCGGCCTCGAATGGACAGCCGATCTCGATGAGATGAAACAGCGCTTTGAGAACAGCGAGACGTGATCATGCGCTGGATCGCGACACTGGTGTTGTCGCTTCTGTTCGCAGGGACAGCGCAGGCAACGAGCGTGGAAGCCCGGCTCATCCGCGCCTCCAATGAAATCGGGAAATCCGACGCGGCGCTTGCGGACATTCACGCCAAGCTGAAGGAAAAGTTTGGCTACCAGTTTTACCAGCAGCTTGGCGCGCAGCGGCAGCCGCTGAAGGCTGGCGCAAAACTGCGGCTTGATCTCGGCGAAAACTTTTCCCTCTTCGTTACCCCCAAGTCATCCGGCAAACGCCAGCAGAAATTGGAATTTGAATGGTACTCCGGCAAGACACTGTTGCTGAGGAGCGTGGTCGAGATCGTTGAAAACGGCCATCTTCTCGTGAAAGGACCGGAAGTGGGCAACGACTGGATTGTGCTGGCCGTCAGCGTTCGCAACTGACAACAAAGTGGAGCGGGCGAAGGGAATCGAACCCTCCTCGCCGGCTTGGGAAGCCGGTGCATTTCCACTATGCTACGCCCGCTTGCGCACGCTGCATTCTCGCCGGTTCTGACGGCAAATCAAGCCAAACTTTGCTTCCCGCCAATCGCCGGCGAAGCCGCAAATGCCGGCGACACGACGCTTCGATGAGCGGACGCCACGCTCTGCCCGTCCATCGCTGGCGGATCAGCACCGGCCAGAGCCAATTGGCCCGCTTGTACAGGTAGCTCATCGCCAGATACGGCGCGACGGCGTGCCAGTCCTCCGGGCGCCGCCGCCAGACCGATGCGTGCGAAAACAATCGCCGGTAACTCCACGCATAACCTTCCGCCAGTTGCTCCGCGTTCATTCGTTTCGGGCGAAATACCACATGCCCCGTGTCGTACAACTCCCAGTTGCGATGCAACAAGCGCCCTTCCACCTCCAACTGCGCGAATAACGGTGTGCCAGGATACGGCGTCAGGATGTGAAATGTCGCGCACTCCAACCGTTGCGCCTCAATCCACTCGCACGTCCGCGCAAAACAATCCGAACCGTCGCCGTCGAATCCGAATACAAAGCTGCCGTTCACTTGAATGCCATTATCGTGAAACAACCGCACCCGCCGCGCATAGTCTGCGCAGCGTGGCGTTTTCTTTCGCGCGTCCGCGAGATTCTGGTCGTTCAGCGTTTCAAATCCGACGAATACGCCCGTACAACCTGCCAGCGCCATTTCGCGGACGACCGACGGATCGTCCGCCACATCGAGGCTCACGGCTGCGCTCCAGATTTTCTCCAGCGGCCGCAATGCCCGGCATAACGCCCGCAAATACTCCGGCTGCGAGCCGAGGTTGTTGTCAATGAACACGCCGTACGGATTTCCTTCCGCCGCGAACTCCGCCGCCACTGCCTGCGGGTCGCGCGTTTGCAACGGCATCCGCACACCCTGCGTCGCCATGTAACAGAACCGGCAACGATTGTGGCATCCGCGCGTTGCGATCAGGCTCGTCGTTGTCAGGTAACTTTCCCGGTCCAGCACATCGCGTCGTGGCGGCGGTTCGTCCGCAAACGAGTTCGTGTAGTCTGCCCGGTACACTTTCGCCAGCGTGCCCGCCTCCACATCGCGCAAAATCTGCGGCCACAACACAACGCCGTTGCCGATCGCAATCGCGTCGGCGTGCGGCGCGCACTCGTCCGGACAAGCCGTTACGTGCATTCCGCCGAGCACCACCACGGCGCCGCACCGGCGAAACCAGTCCGCCAACTCGAACGCCCGCCGCGCAAATGTCAGGTGCACGGTGATCCCGACCACCTGCGGCACCGGGTCGCATGGCGGCGTTCCTTGCAACAAGTTCTCGTCCCAGTAGCGCACTGACCACTCCTTGGGTGTCGCTGCTGCGACACTGGTGAGCGCCACGCTCGGCGTCAACACGTGCTTTCCAAAGCTCGTGTGAACGTCCTTTGCATAGAATGGGTTCACCAGCAATGCGAGCCGCTCTTGCACCGCACCGCTTCGCGTCGCCGGCAACGGCGGCGCCTCAAACATCTGTTTACGCAGCTTGATGGATCTCATGTTTCACCTCCGCGAGCGTCCACAACCATTGTTCCACCGCCTCAATTACTTCATCCGGCGTGGAAGTGCCCGCCGTGATGCCAATCGTTTCCGCATCGTCAAACCACGACGCGTTCAGTTCGCCGGCGCTCTCGACGCGGAAGACGCGCCGGCAACACCGTGCGCACGTCGTCGCCAACTCGCGGGTGTTGTTGCTTCGCGCGCCGCCAATCACCACCACCGCGTCGCAGTGTTGCGCCAACGCAATGGCCGCGGCCCGCCGCAGTTTTGTCGGCCGGCAGACGGTGTCCACAAACCGCACCTCCGATTCGGCGAACCGCCGTCGAATGGCATCCAGCAATTGCTGAACGCGTTCGACGGGCTGCGTGGTTTGCGCGATGACGCCATAGCGCCAGCGGGGCGGCAACAGGCGCACGTCTTCTTTCGTCAGGACGACATCGAATTCGGCAAGGTCTTCGGTCAATCCACGGACTTCCACGTGTCCGCGTTGCCCGATCACCACCGGATGAAACCCGGCAGCGACCAGTTCACGCATCGCGCGGTGCGCGCGGCGGACAAGCGGACAGGTCGCGTCGAGCACGCGCGGGACGCGCTCGCGCACCCGCGCCAGTTTCGTGTCCGACAAGCCGTGCGGCGTCACGATGACGGTGTCGGCATTGAGTGCGTCGAGATTGCCGGTCAACTGGACGCCGGCAGCGCGAAGGGCTGCATTGACGGTTTCATTGTGGACCAACTCGCCCAGCACGGCGACGCGACCGCGCCGGGCTTCGTTGGCGACCAGCGCCACGGCGTTGCGGACGCCGGAGCACCAGCCGAGATGCGTTGCGCGCAGGATTTTCATAACTTTATATTACAAAGTGCATGGCCATGACGGGGCTGTGGTGTTTATTCATGGGTATTCTCTAGTTCGGGCGATTCTGGCGGACGATCTGCTCCAGAATGCCGATGTAATCACTAAATGCCCGTCGTCCCTTGGCGGTCAAGGCGCACGTTGAGCGTGGACGCCGGTTCTCGAAGGTTTTCGTGATGGCAATGTATCCCGCCTGTTGAAGCGTGCGAAGCTGAATGCAAAGATTGCCATCCGTCAGGTTCAGGTTGTCGCGGATTTCCGTAAAGGAGAGTTCCGGCGACGCCGCGAGCAGCGACGCAATGGCAAGGCGCGTTTTCTCGTGGATGACCTTGTCCAACTGTTGGAACGCGTCCAGGTTCACAGCGATATTGGCCTCGAACGAGTGGTGTAGAGGTAGATTCCGTAAGCCAAATGCAGGCCGCCAAAGCCAAGCCCCATGATCACGTGGGGCGAGCAAGCGCCCCATCCCAAGGCGACACCACCGGCAGCAACAAAAAACCAACTCAGCCGTCGCACGCCGCCCGGCATGAAAAAACCCGCGCCATGCAGGCCAACGCCATAGATCAACAGCCACCATCCCGCCAGACGGGCGGGGTCAGACTCAACAAACGCAGCGATGACTCCTGCCACGGCCACCGGCAACAACGCCAGCCCCACGCGCCGCGCGGGTGGAGACCAGAACGCCTCGCGCAGGCGGATGGCTTCGCGCCGTGCCAACGCAAAGGCTGAAAGCAACGCCACCACAGCCGCGCCGATCCAGCACGCCAGAAACTGGCTTGGCGCATCAAGGCGGAGAGACAAGCCCGCAACCGCCGCCGTTGTGCCAATGACGCCCGCCGCGATCATGATGGGGGCGAGGGCGCGCCGGTAAATGGAGGCGCGTTCCATCAAAGTGCGTATCAGGGAAAGATTGTCTTCGGCCCAGTTCGTGTTCATGGGATATGCTTTACATCATAAAGCATATCTCGTCAACAACTTTTCCGCAGCGCCATCAAAGCGCCATCAAACCGGTTGCATTGGCGGGGGGGCTGTGTTAGCGTGCGACCGTTCGCTCTGTCATGGAAGAAAAACCTCCACTTATTCCGCGGCTGAAACGCACGCCCCCGTCCGGCGGACCGGGGCTGTCGAACCGTGTCATTTTGGTGGTCTGGCTGGTGGTCTTGATCGTGCTCCCGTTGCTGTGGCGCTACCAACAGTCACAGCGCGTGCCGGTCGTGGAGCTTTCCTACGGCCAGTTGGAGGAGAAAATCGATGGTGGACACGTCAAGCGCATCATCATCGAAGCCGGCACCGGCGCGCTCGACAAACTCAAGGGCCAATACGAGGACGACAAGAAGGGCGCGGTTCAATTTGTCAGTCGCGCCAAGTACAGCGATGAGATTTACAAATACCTCAAGTCGCGGAATATCCAGATCGCGTTTGAGGAAACCAGCCAGTGGTGGGTGCAGGTCCTGTCATGGTCGCTGGGGCCGATTCTCTTTGTGGTGTTGTTGTATTTCCTGTTCATCCGCCAATTGAAAGTGGCCGGCAAGGGCGCAATGAGTTTCGGCAAGTCACGCGCCCGCCTGCTCAGCCGCGAGCGCAACAAGGTCACGTTCAAGGACGTCGCCGGCATGAGGGAGGGCAAGGAGGAAGTCGAGGAGATCATCCAGTTCCTCAAGGACCCGAAGAAGTTTCAACGCCTTGGCGGGCGGATTCCCAAGGGCGTGCTCATGGTCGGCCCACCGGGCACCGGCAAGACGTTGCTGGCAAAAGCCATCGCGGGCGAAGCGGACGTGCCGTTCTTTTCCATCAGCGGCTCCGATTTTGTCGAGATGTTCGTCGGCGTCGGCGCGAGCCGGGTGCGCGACATGTTCGAGCAGGGCAAACGCAACGCGCCGTGCATCATTTTCATAGATGAAATTGACGCCGTCGGCCGTTCCCGTTTCAGCGGCATCGGCGGCGGCCACGACGAGCGGGAGCAGACCCTCAACGCGATCCTCGTGGAAATGGACGGGTTCGACACGCAAGAAGGCGTCATCATCATGGCGGCCACCAACCGCCCGGATGTTCTTGATCCCGCGTTGTTGCGGCCGGGGCGTTTTGATCGTCAGATTGTGATTGATATGCCCGACCTCAACGGGCGCGAGGAGATTCTCCTCGTTCACGCGCGGAACGTGAAACTGGACAAGAACGCGGATTTCAAAGTCATCGCCCGCGGCACCCCCGGTTTTTCCGGCGCTGATCTCGCCAATCTCATCAATGAGGCGGCGCTGTTGGCCGCGCGCCGCGACAAGAAATCGGTCGCCATGGAAGACCTGGAGGAGGCGCGCGACAAGGTGCGGTGGGGACGCGAACGCCGCAGCCGCGTGCTCGATGAGAAAGACAAGAAGATCACCGCGTACCACGAAGCGGGACACGCTTTGGTGATGTGCAAGCTAGAACACACCGAGCCGTTGCACAAGGTCACCATCATTCCGCGCGGCATGTATCTCGGCGCCACCTTTTCGCTTCCGGAAAAAGACAAGTACCACGAAAGCAAAAGCCAGTTGCTGGACGAACTGGCCGGCATCATGGGCGGGCGCATTGCCGAGGAACTGATTTTTGGCGATTACACGAGCGGCGCCGCCGGCGATATCCGCCAGGCAACGGCAATCGTGCGCAAGATGGTGACCGAATGGGGCATGAGCGAGCGCATCGGCATGGTCAACGTCAGCGACCGGGAAGAACACATGTTCCTCGGTCGGGACCTCTTCAAGGGACGCGACGTCAGCGAACAGACATCGCGCGAGATTGATGAAGAAGTCCGCAGCATTATCGAATCCTGCTACAACCGGGCGAAGGGAATCCTCACCCAACATCGGGACCGCTTGGTGGCGATGGCCGAGGCGCTGTTGGAACGCGAAACACTCGACGCCTCGGAGATTGAAGAGATTATCAAGACCGGTCGCCTTGCTTCTCCGCCCTCCACATCGGCGCCTGCCGCTCCGGCGTCGCCGGAAGAACCGAAGGGTGTTGCGACGGCGGACGAGGCCGTTTTTCTTCCTCCACCGGAACCCGGTCAAGCTTCGGCACACGCGTAATCGCCTGGGTTTCCTGCGACGGGAAAACGCTTTCACTGCCGGCGTTCCTGTGCCACACTTGCGCCCGTGAAACGCATCCAACGCATCGGCATCCTCACGGGCGGCGGCGACGCGCCCGGACTCAACGCGGTCGTGCGCGGCATCGTCAAGACCGCCATTCATGCCCACGGCTGGCAGGTGTACGGTTTCTACGATGCCTTTCGCGGCCTTGTCACCGGCGCAGGACGCTGGCTGAAATGGGACGACGTGTCCGGGATCCTCACGCAGGGCGGCACCATCCTCGGCACCACCAACCGGGACAACCCGTTCGATTACGTGGACGATCACCGCTGCCCCGACAAACGCCGCGACGCCTCCGGCGACGTCGTCCGCAACTACCGCAAGCTCAAGCTCGATGCGCTGGTCGCCGTCGGCGGCGACGGCACGCTGCAATGCAGCCACAAAATGTCCAAGCTCGGCCTGCGCATCGTCGGCGTCCCGAAGACGATTGACAATGACGTGCGCGGCACCGAATGGACGTTCGGTTACAACACGGCCATGACCACGGCGACCGAGGCTGTGGACAAACTTCACACCACGGCCTTCTCGCATCATCGCGTGATGCTGCTCGAAGTCATGGGCCGCACCGCCGGGTGGCTGGCGCTGGGCAGCGGCATCGCCGGCGGCGGCGATGTGATCCTGATTCCGGAAATCCCCTATCAACTCGACAACATTTGCGAAGCCATCCACGCGCGCTGCCGGCGCGGCCGGCGGTTCAGCATCATCGTCGTCAGCGAAGGCGCCAAGCCGGTCGGCGGCGGGGTTGTCATTCGCCAGACAGTGGCCGGGTCACCGGAAGCCGTTCGTCTCGGCGGCATCTCCGCCGTGCTCTCCCAGCAGATTGAAGACAGGACCGGCATCGAGACGCGTTACACGATTCTCGGCCACCTCCAGCGCGGCGGCGGACCGTCGCCCTTCGACCGTTATCTCGCCACGCAATTCGCCACGAGCGCCGTCGAGTTGCTCGCACAAAACAAATTCAACCGGATGGTCTGCGTCCAACAAGGCCGCATCGGCAGCGTCTCGCTCAGCGTCCCCGGCCAAGCGCCGCGCCTGCTCGAACCCGACTCGCATGCGATCCGCATGGCCCGTTCCCTCGGCGTCTGTTTCGGCGACGAATGAACTTCTTTGCCCCGCTCCTCTTTCTTTCAGCGTTTCTTGACGGGCTTGGGTTTTCCCAATGGGACGCGGATTTCTTTGCGAGACTGGCCCGGTGAAACTTTTTCGGTTTTCCATAGATCGGGCCGGTCCCGCCCGATTCTTACCGTGTAGGTGCCCGCTTCGTACACCGGCGGACGGAACCGGTCGCCTCGGATCCGTCGCGTGTAGAGGATGTCGCCGTCCTTTTCGTTGACGACCTGGATCACCGCGTCTTGCGCGTCGGTCACGACGAGTTCCGGCAAATGACCGAACACGGCGCGTCCGTCGTTGTCCTCCATGCGGAACGTCACCGGCCAGCCGGGATATTGCGCGGCATCGCCGCGGTGGAGGTCGGCGTAGCGCGGCCAGCACTCGAAGGTGGTTTGGCCGGTTTTGGTGTTGAAGCGGATCAGGCCGTAGCCGTCGCCGAGTTCGGCTTTCGGGTCGCGCTGATGTTGGGCCATCGTCTTGATGTCGGCGAACGTCGGGTTCGCGTACGCAACCATCGTGATCCGGTTGTAAAGGCCGTCGAGATAATCGCCGGTCCACGGCAACGGACTGTTCGGAATCGGATTCGCACCGGGCTTGCCGTCTTCCGGTTCCCACCAGCGACCATAGTAGCTGTTGACGATGGCTGGGTTGGTGAAACCGTAGGGGCCGTCGCGGAAGGCGTGGATGCCGTGTTTGACGACGACGCTGAGATGTTGGTCGCCGCAGAGATGACAGGCCAGCGCCCGTCGCAACTCGGCCAGCGCCAGGTTGCGTTGCGTTTGCGGCCAGCCATTGCAATCGAGGTCGGCCAACAGCCGGTTCGCCTTGGAGCCGTGCATGTGGACCGCGCCGCAGAATGCGGTCTGCGAGAGCGCCGCTTTCATGCGGGCGCGCGTCCAGTCCTGTCCCCACGCGCGCAGGAATGCCATCTGACGTTCGCCGAGCAGTTGGAGGCCGGGCAGGTCAATCGCTTTCGGGTCGTAGCCCGGCTCGCGGATGTGGTCGGGACGCGGTCCCATCTGGGGGATTTTCCCCTTCGGGCCGCTTTTGAATTTGCGGTCTTCCAAGATGGCAAAGTCCACGCCGCCGACGCGGAGCCGTGTGAAATAAACGCCGATGTTCTGGGCAATCGGACGCGGATCAACCGGATCCGGCAGGTGCCACGTCTGGCACCGGTCAACCATGCGGATGTATTCCGGCGGGTAAAAGTAGCCGCCCGAATCGCCGTTGGGCGAGTCCGCCACAATGCCGCCTTCGCCCCAGACATTGCCCTGACCGATGTCGTGATCGTCGGGAATCGTCACCACGGGCCGGTCCTTGATGACGTCGCGGAAATGCCAGCCCCACAACAGCCACGCGGCGGTGTGTTCCTGATGATCGTAGCTCTGGTCGCCGGCAAAGAAAAGCAGGTCGGGGTCTTGTCGTTTCAGTTTCTCGACAATCTCCGCGCGGTCGCCCCGGTCCTTGTTGGAATCGCACGAGAGCGAGCCGACCACAATCACATCCTTGTTCACGGGATCGCGTCGGATTAATCCCTCGAACATCGCCGTCTCGCCGTGCCGGACCCGGTAGGGCACGTTGCGGGTGGCGTTCCACGGTTTGATGCGGAAATGCGCCGACCAGCCCGGATAAAGTACCGGCGCGCGGGCGACTTCGCGCCATTGATCGCCGGTCTTCAGTTCGAGACGGACTTCGCGCGGCTCGCCCGGTTGCAACGGATAAAGTTGCGCCGTCATCTTCAACACGCTGTTCTCGTGCGTGTAGAGGGCGAACCCGACCACCTTGTCGCGCGGCACGCGGACGAACTCCGCCAGGAAATGCTTGCCCGGTGGTTTGTCCCAGATGTCCTCGCGCGTCGTGAGATCGAGTTTTTCGCCGCGCGGGCCGGGGAAGGGGGATTCTTCGGCGGCGCTCAGTACCGCTGCCAGGCAGAGAAAAAGAGAAATATGTTTCATGCTGTGTTTTCCAGTGCTCCGTCAAACTCGAATGGAAGGGTGTGTTTGTAGTAACGCACGCAGCCCCGTGTCGTTTCGGGGCGGAGTGCGGACCGTTTGGACGCGACGACATCCACAACGCCACTTCGCTTCGCTGCGTGGCTTACTACGAACTACCCTTTCATTGTGCTTGGACGGAACACTAGCCACGAACCCGCCTGAATGCACGCGAATTGTTGTTGCCCGGTTTGTCATCTGCCAGTACGGTGCGCGGCCTCCGATGTTGACGATCTCCGCCATCACCAAATCATTCGCTGCGCGCACTCTCTTCGAGGATGCGACGTTGCAGGTCAATCGCGGCGAGCGGATCGGGCTGGTCGGCCCCAACGGCGCCGGCAAGTCCACGCTGTTTGCGCTCACACTCGGACAGGACACGCCCGACGCGGGCGACATTCTGCTGGAGCGCAATGCCACCATCGGCCATCTGCCGCAGGAAACCGCGCCGGTCGGCGAGGAGACGGTGTTGGAACTGGCGACGTCCATTCCGCGGGAGGCTGCCGAATTTCTCGGCCACCAACTCGCGCCGAAGGCAAAACAAATCCTGAGCGGGCTGGCGTTTCGCGAGCGCGACTTCGACCGTCCCGCCAAGACGATGAGCGGCGGCTGGGTGATGCGCGCGTATCTCGCCCGGTTGTTGGTGCAACAGCCCGACCTGCTGCTGCTCGACGAGCCGACGAACCACCTCGACCTCGAAGCATTGCAATGGTTCCAGCAATATCTGATGAACTATCCTGGCGCGATCCTGTTGATCTCCCATGACCGGGATTTCCTCAACCAACTCGTCGGCAGCATCGTCGAGATCCGCCAAGCCAAGCTCATTCGGTACCGGGGCAACTATGACGACTACCTCGTCCAGCGCGAGGCGAATGAGGCGCAGTTGCTCGCCGCCTACAAGAACCAGCAGAAGAAGATCGAGCAACTTCAAGAGTTCGTGGACCGGTTCCGCGCCAAGAACACCAAGGCCACCCAGGCGCAAGCCAAGCTCAAGCAGATTGAGCGCATGGACAAGATCGAGGCGCCGGTCAAGGACGGCAAAACCATCAAGTTCCGGTTCCCGCAGCCGCCGCGCAGCGGCCACCGCGTCATCACGCTCAACGACATCCATCACGCCTACGGCGAGACCATTGTGTACCACGGGATGAACCTCGATGTGGAACGCGGCCAGCGCATCGTGCTCGTCGGCCCCAACGGCGCGGGCAAGTCCACGTTGCTGAAACTGCTGGCAGGCGTCCTGCCGGTGCAGGCGGGCGCGCGCGAGCCTGGGTTGAATGTCCGGGTCGGGTACTATGCCCAGTATCGCGTCGAGATGCTGCGCGCCGACCGGACCGTGCTCGAAGAGGCGATGGACACGCCGCAGCGCGTCGGGGAAGAATTTGTCCGCACTGTGCTCGGCTCATTCCTGTTTCGCGGCGACGACGTGTTCAAGCCCGTCGGCGTCCTCAGCGGCGGCGAGAAAAGCCGGTTGGCGCTCGTGAAACTCTTGCTCGATCCGCCGAACCTGCTCTTGATGGACGAGCCGACCACGCACCTCGACATGGCGAGCATTGACGCACTCATCGGCGCGCTCGAACAATTCACCGGCACGCTCATCTTCATCAGCCACGACGTTTATTTCATCCGCCAACTGGCCCGGCACGTCCTGCACGTTGACAACGGCAAACTCACCCATTACCACGGCGACTACCAATACTACCTCGACAAGTCCGCCAAGCTGCCGCCGTCTGGAAGGACACGCTCCGTCGCGTCCGCCCCTGTCTCTCGGCCACGACAGAGCGTAGCCCTCCAAAAACGCGCCGAATCCGAAGCGCGCCAAGCCCGCGCCCGCGAGCGTCGTGAAGCACAGAAAGCCGTGAACGATGCGGAAGCTGAGATCACCAAGCTGGAGAAAGCGCAGCGTGAGCTGACCGCCGAGTTAGAGTCACCGGAGACGTATGAGAAACCGGGCCGCGCCGTGGAAATCAACCGTCAGTTGACCGGGATCGCTGAGTCATTGGTTCGTGCGGAGCGAGAGTGGGAAGAAGCCGAGTCGCGGCTTCACGAGTTGGCGGAGCGTTAATCTCAAGTCCCGTTACAACGCGTATTCACCGGGAGGGGGACCGCTATGACGGCATGACTGCGCGCCAGAGCCATTGAAGGGTTGTGACGCCGCCGAAGCAGACGAACGTCCAGTAGGCGTTGCCGATGAACCAGCTCGCCCAGAAGATGCGCCAGTCGCGCCGGCTCATCCCGTTGAACGCCCCGTGCCGCATGTAGGCCGTCGTGATGAACGGGTCGAACTTGATGGAGAGCGCGACGCACACCACAAAGTCACCTTGGCGCAACACCCACGCCAGCCAGCGTCGCCAGCGCGAATGTCCGACGTATTCCCGGATCTGCTTGGCCGCCTCAATCCCCAGCCAGTCGCGTCCGCTGCGGTCGTAGAACCACAACAGCAACCAACAAACCAGAAACGACAGTCCGGCCATCACCACCCCGCCAATCACAAGGCCAAGCCAGTAGATCACTGCCGGGTAAAGAACGTAGTCGAAGGCGAAAGCGATGACGGTCATTGTGGAGACGCCGAGCGCTAACTCCGAACTGCGCTTGAACAGGCCACGAAAGCTAGTCACGGATCAACTCGCTTTTGCGGTCTTGTTTTCACCCTGAATTGCTTTCCGGATTTTCGCCCGAAGATACGACACAAAATGACCTTGATAGCGCCGCTGGAGTTCCGGCAGCTTCCAATCACTGCCAGTTACAACACCGCGACATTTCGACGTGCCGCATTTGCACGCCAACCGCCATTTTGGATTCTCATGCAGAGTCCCGTAATCAAATACCAACTCCTCACCGGCCACGATTTTGCGCAAAGCCACGAAATTGTCCTTCTGATCAAATCCCACGTTCGGGTCGCAACTGTGGTTCATGTACCATTGGATCGACAACCGATTCAGGTCGCAATGGCGCGGCAATAAATACCCGCCTCTCGTCGCGCCACAATGAGCGATTATTCTGTCCTGCGTGACTCGATCCATCTTACGGACTTTCGCTTGGGGAACGAATACCTCAGCAAAGTCCTTGGCGGCAGCAACCAATGCTCCTTTCCGTAAGGGACACGCGGCGAACAACCCAACTTGTCCCCAAAGTATCTTGGATGGTTTGATTTCAATCCGCAGCGGCGGGATATGTTTTTTTATCCGCATGGTTCAACCTTTCGGCGGTGATGCGAAAGACGGACGCCGGCATCAGATCGAAGAGCATCTTGGACAAAAGGCTTTAACTCCCCCGGATACCAGAGCCAGTGTGGGGAGGTTTCTTCTTCCGCTGAGGTGAGGCGAACGATGAGAGGCTTGAGGCCGTACTCAGCGGTCACTGCATCAAAGGCGGGCAGCACGATGTCGCGGGTGAAGGGCAGCTCCTGTTCGTCGAGCAAGAAGTCCTCAAATAAGATGAGATCGGCCAGACAGATTCGTAGCAGATAATGACGGTAAAACCCGGTAGGACAGTTGCCCGCATGAGTGCATTGGGCGGAGTAATCATGCACGAAGGGATGCCGGTTGCTGTTGAGGGCGTGGGCGAGGAGTTCATGGTGAAAGGCAATGAGGTTCTGGTTCCAGAGCGTCTTCAGGTCGCCAATCCGGCAAGCCCGCTGGTCCAAACGCACCACATTGACGAACTCGACCAGCCGGTGTCCGTGGCGGTTGAACCCGCACTGAAACCCCATACGACCAAGCGCGAGCTTTGTGGCGTTCTTGGTGCAGAATTTGTCTTCGGAAAAATCTCCAAGAACCGGTAACAGTCCCGCCTGCTTGGCCGATTCCAGAAAGTGCAGGGTCTCGAAGCAAGGGGTGGCGACGTGACGACAAAGAAAAGCGTAGCCCTGCGAATGATCGGGAATACCGGTGGGCAACCAATCGCGCCCCGGCGTGCGTCCCGCGAAACGACGCCGACGGGAATGAAGTTCCCGAACAGCGTCCTCCAACGGCGTGTAGAGGGCATCTACCCGTTGGCGGAGTGCGGCGAGTTCTTGGGCGGTGTGGTGGGCGGACATTTATCTGGCGCGCGCCAGACTGCGGACAAAACAAAGGGGCGCGAACTCAACGCACCCCCGTTACAGGCACCGCGAAGCGCCTTGGAGAGGAATACGCCAAGCCGCGCCCTTGTGGGGCGCGGCTCCGGTGGGTCCTCTCCTGAAAATTCGCGGTTTTCTAACGAGACCCGCAGCCGAAGCTACGCAAATAGGTTTTGAGTTACTGGTTCAGTTTGATGTGGCTGGTTTCTCCTTCGGCGCAGAGAGTAGCAAGGCCGGATATGGTGAACAAGCCGAAAAAGGGCGGGTGTTGGCTTGCCAGCCAATACGCGACAGGCTATGGTTTGGCCATGAGCACAGTGGATATGGTCTTGGAAAAAGTGCGCAGTCTTGATGACGCGCACGCGCGCCAGTTGCTGGCTTGGCTGGAAGCGCAAGAAACCGCACCGGCCGCTTCCTCCTTGCCGCTGGGGGCCCGGGCGATGTTGGGATTCGCGCGCCGGATTCATCCCCAACCGCGCCGAACCAATGACTGGATGGCCGAACTCCGCGCCGGCGAGGCTGATTGATGGCGTAGGTGGTGGACACGTGTTTGCTGATTGATGTGGCGGAAGCCGATCCGACTTATGGCATTTCGTTCGCTCAACTGCTGGATCGCCTGCGCACGGAAGGGTTGATCGTTTGTCCGGTCAGTTACGTGGAATTGTCGCCGGTCTTTGACGGTGATGTGAAGGCGCAGCAAGAATTTCTCTATCACGCATGTGTTGATTGGCGCGAACCGTGGACGGAGACTGACACGCGCGCGTCAGCAATTGCTTGGAATCGCCATGTGGTCGGACGGCGGACCGGGACGGCACGGAAACGTCCGTTGGCAGATGTGTTGATCGGCGGATTTGCCATGCGCTTTCAAGGACTGCTCACACGCAATCCGGCTGATTTTCGACCCAGCTTTCCGCAATTGACCATCCAGACGCCGTAGTGCTATGGGCGAGTTTGAAAGGGCGGCGCGTAAAAGGACAGGCAAGGGGTAAAACCGGTTCTCCCCGCTTGATTCCAACCATCTCCACGCATAATCATGTCAACATGAGCACAGCCGAATTGATTACTGCAAGGTTTCCACGCGGCTAATCCCAATTGCCAGACTGGCGGGCTTTTTTCTTGGCGGCGTGATGGGATTTGTCGTCGAGCATCTTGGCTTTGGCGCGACGGCTGCGACGGCGTTTCTGGCGGCGGATCTTTTCGCGGGCGGCACGCTCGGCGTCCACAAAACCCTTTTGTCGAGCCTCAATCTTGTCGAGCAACAATCGCCGGGCGAGAAACCGGTTCAAGGCTTGCTGGCGCGTGGCCTGGCATTTCACCAAGAGACCGGTGGGCCGGTGGACGAGCATCACACAGGTGGAGGTTTTGTTGACATTCTGGCCGCCGTGGCCGCCGGAGCGGACGAACGTTTCCTCGATGTCCGTTTCGTGGACGCCGAGCGCGGCCATGCGCTGGGCGAGTTGGGACTCCTTGTCGGGATTGACCGGGAACGCGCTCATGCCAATCGTTCCTTAAACGCGGCCGCGGCTTTCGTGACGTCGGGCGCTTTCAGGATGGCGGAGACCACCGCAATGCGCTTCGCGCCGGCGATCAGGACGTTGTTGAGGTTCTCCAGCGTGACGCCGCCGATGGCGAAAAACGGCACGTGCACGCGCGCGGCCACTTGATGAACCAACGTCAGGCCAACGGGCGCGCGGCCGGGTTTTGTTCCCGTCGCGTGCAGGGGGCCGACACCGATGTAGCTGGCGCCGTCGCGCTCGGCCTCGATGGCCTGTTGGAGCGAGTGGGTGCTCAGGCCGACAACATCCAGTTTCATCAGGCGTTGGCACCGCTCGGCGCGCGGAAGTTTTGCCCAGTCCTCCTGACCGAGGTGCACGCCATCAGCGCCGGTCTTGATGGCGGCCTCGATGTCATCATTGATGATGACGGGCACCGGCGATTCCCGCGCGGCTTGAACGACGGCCGAGCCGATCGCAACGAGCTTGGAATGGTTTTCCTTCTTGGCGCGGACCTGGATGATGTCCACACCGCCGGCAATGAGCTGGCGGGCGACTTCCGCCGGGTCACGCTTGGCGAGATAGGCGGTGTCAACGAAACCGTACAACCGGCATTCTGTGATGGGACGTTTATGCACGGGGCACAGAGTACCGGAAACGGAGAAGCGTTGCAATTCTTACGCAAGAGTAGTAAGAGTCCTGCACCATGAAAAAATTACTCATTCTCGCCGTTGTCGTGTTGCTCGCCCCGTGGGCGATGGCCCAGAAGAAAACCGCCGCCGACAAGCTCGGCTGGACGGTGGCCGTCCATTCCTACACGTTCAAGAATTTCACCATCTTCGACGCCATTGACAAGACCGCCGAGACCGGCGCGAAGCACATGAGCGTCTCCGGCGGCGTGGGCATGATGGTGGACGGCAAACTCACGCGGGTCCCGACGCCGACGCTTTCCGACGCGGATTTTGCCGCCATCCAGGCGCGGATGAAAGCGAAAGGCATCCACCCGAAGTTCGTCAACATGGGCGTCGTCAAGCCGACGGCCGATGAAGCGGAGAGCCGGAAGATTTTCGAGGCGGCCAAGAAGTTCGGCATTGATGTGCTCGTCGCCGAGCCGGAGACCGGCAAGAAGATGGAGAACCTGCCGAAGGTGATGGACGTCGTCGAGAAACTGGCGAAGGAATACAACATCAAGGTCGCCATCCACAATCATCCGAAGCCGTCGTTCTACTGGGACCCGGAAACCGTGTTGGCCGCCGTCAAGGGGCGCAGCCCGCTGTTGGGCGCGTGCGCGGACACCGGGCATTGGATTCGTTCGGGGCTGGACCCGGTCGAGTGCATCAAGAAACTCAAAGGGCGCGTCATTGCGCTGCATTTCAAGGACCTCAACGACAAGGCGCCCAAGGCGCACGATGTGCCGTGGGGCACCGGCGTTGGCAACACCAAGGGTGTGATGCAGGAGTTGAAGCGGCAAGGATTCAAGGGCGCGTTCTGCGTCGAGTACGAGCACAACTGGGACAACTCCGTGCCTGAAATCGCCCAGTGCGTGAAGTTCTTCCACGCCACCTGCGCGGAGTTGGCGAAGTAACCGGCGCCGCGGCTATACTTTGTTGCGGAAATACTCGATGGTGCGGCGCAGGCCGGTTTCGAGGTCCACTCCTGGCTGCCAGCCGAGAAGTTTTTTCGCCAACGTGATGTCGGGCCGGCGTTGTTTCGGGTCGTCCACGGGCAACGGTTTGCGGACGATGCGCGATTTGCTGTTGAGAAGCCGGCGGACCAGCTCGGCGAATTCGAGGATGGTGAACTCGGTCGGATTGCCGATGTTGACTGGCTCGTGATAGTTCGCTTGCGAGAGCCGCCAGATGCCGTCTATCTCGTCGCTGACGTAACAGAAACTCCGGGTTTGCGAGCCGTTGCCGAAAACGGTCAGCGGTTTTCCCTTGAGCGCCTGGCTGATGAAGGCGGGCACCACCCGTCCGTCGCGCAATCTCATGCGCGGGCCGTAGGTATTGAAGATGCGGACGATCTTGGTGTCAACGCCGTGATAGCGGTGGTAGGCCATGGTCATCGCCTCGGCAAAGCGTTTCGCCTCGTCATAGACGCCGCGCGGGCCGATGGGATTGACGTTGCCCCAGTAGGTTTCCTTTTGTGGATGCTCCAGCGGGTCGCCGTAACATTCGCTCGTGGAGGCCAACAGGAAGGTGGCGTTTTTTGCCTTGGCGAGGCCGAGGCAGTTGAGCGTGCCGAGCGAGCCGACTTTGAGCGTCTGGATCGGCAACTCCAGGTAATCAATCGGGCTGGCCGGCGAGGCGAAATGAAACACGTAATCCACGCGGCCGGGCAGGTACAGGTACTGGGTGACGTTGTGCTTGATGAAGGTGAACCGCGGTTCGCCGGCGAGGTGGGCAATGTTGTCGGTGCTGCCGGTGAGGAGATTGTCCAGCGCGACGACGCGGTGTCCCTCGGCGAGGAGACGGTCGCAAAGGTGTGAGCCGAGGAAACCGGCGCCGCCGGTGATGACGCTGACGGGGGTTTTGGTTTTGGTTGTCATAAGAAATCAGTGCGCGCCGAAGCCGCTGAAAACGACGGGAACCGTGCGCGCGAGGATTTTCAGGTCGAGCCAGACCGACCATGTGTCAATGTATTGGAGGTCGAGTTTCATCCACTGGTCGAACCCGATCCGGTTGCGTCCGCTGACTTGCCACAAGCAAGTCAAACCGGGCCGCATGGAGAGACGGCGGCGGTGCCACGTGTCATATTTCTCGACTTCGCTGGGGATGGGGGGGCGCGGGCCGACGAGGCTCATGTCGCCCTTCAGGATGTTCCAGAGCTGGGGCAACTCGTCAATGCTGGTCGTGCGGATGAACCGGCCGACGCGCGTGACGCGGGGATCGTTGGCGATTTTGAAGACGGGACCGGTCATTTCGTTGAACGCCTCCAGTTCGGCGCGGAGCATTTCGGCGTTGTTGGTCATGGAGCGGAACTTGTACATGGTGAACAGCCGTCCGTGGAGGCCGCTGCGTTTTTGGCGGAACAACACCGGTCCCGGCGACGTGAGGCGGATGGCCAACATCGTGGGCAGCATGACCAACGGGCCGATGACCAGCAACCCCAGCACGGCGCCGATGATGTCCATCACACGTTTGGTGACCAGTTGCCAGGAGACGTCGGGCGCCGTGCGGAAGACGAGGATCGGTTTGCCGTGAAAATCGGCGATGGCGACGCGGGCGATGGCGGTGCGGACGAAATCGGCCACCAGCCAGGTCTCGACGCCTTCGGTTTCACAGGCGAGGATGGCCGTCTGCACGTCGTCGAAATAGGTGCGGCCGACGTTGAAAATGACGCAGCCGATCGGCTGGCGATGGAGCAAGGCCGGCAGTTTGCGGAGCGATTCCCGCGTGGCATCGAGCTTCCCAACAACCGTCATGCCCCATTCGGGGCGTTCCGTCAGCAGTTTTTCAAATTCCGCGTTCCGCTCCGGCGAGCCGACCAGCAGCACCGGTCTTGTGGAAATGGTTGTCCCCACGCGGGAGCGAAGATAGGCGCGCAGCAGCATGTCCTTGGCGGCGAGCGCAGCCACGCTGAAGAAGGCGAACAAGACGATAAACCCGCGGCTGAGCATGGTCAGGCTCAGGAAATACATCGCCACGATGACAATCAACGCGCAGATGGAGGCGCTCTTGGAGAGAATCCACAAGGTCTGCGGGAGGGGCACATGGAACGGACGCGAGTAAAACCCGTTTGCGTTCAAGAGGAACGGGTAGAGCGGCAGGATGATCAGGTACAGCCATTTGTATTGGCTGAAAGGAACGACCATGACGAAGTTCTCTGGAAACTGAATCGCCAGTTGTTCGCGCAGGACATGGGCAACCCAAAAAACAAATGCAATCACCAGCGCATCCAGAAGCTGATGCAGATCAATGTAAATATCGCGTTGTTGCTGGAGCATGGCACGGAATGACGGTAAAGTTCATGGCGGCGGACGAAGCACCGGATACAATTGCTCCACAAACCCGCTGAGCAACTGCATCGCGTCCGCATTGGCGCGTTCGAGCGCCTCGGCGGTCTCTTCGGGACGCACGGGAGCGGCAATCAACAGGTACGCCCACCGGTGGTTCCGGTTGCGCAGGACGCGGTCGCGGGTCGTCCAGAAAATCCGTTGCCAGTGGTGGGGCGTGACGCGGTCCTTGCCGACAAACCAGTAGATGAAAATGGCGCGCGCCGGCCGGTTCGGGCCTGCCATCGTGACGGTGTGCGCCGCATTCATCCGCATGACCTTCAGTCCCCCCCCTTCCGCGGCGGGGCTGCGGATTGTTTCGATTTGTGCCCACTCAATGTTCCAACCTTGGCCGGGCAGGCAAAGCTCGGGGCGGTGAATGCTGGTCACGTCGCGGCCCGACAAGACGATCGAGCAGGTGATCTCGCCTTTCCCGGCCCGGCTGTAGCGGCGGCGGATGCCGTCCGTGTCGGCCGGCAAAATGCGCCTCTCCGCTTCACTCAAGCCCTCGGCGGGGCCGGCCGCCCAATCGCCAACGGTATCCGGCAGATGGAGTTTGCCGTTGACAAGAAGGATGCCCGGTTCGGAGACTTTCGTCACGTCGGAGGTCAACGAGGTCAACAGGACCGTCGCGCCCAGGATGACGACAATCAACGCGAGCTGTTTCACGCCGAGCACCCGCGTGACGGGTGCGGCGGAAGTCGGATTGGATGGAGCGGGAGGATTCATGGGATGTCTCGCAACAAGTCTTTCTGCGGTTCAACCGGCTTGACGGAGTGGCTCCACAGCCGTCCGTACGGGAGTTCCAACAGCCAGCCGAAAAACACCATCAACACCAGCGCCACGCCAAACACAATGTAACCCGCCACCGTGTCGTGCAGTTCCATTGCCAGTTTCTGTCCGTAGATTTGCGCCACCATGGCCACCACAATCACGCGTGCCATGTTTCCCAGCACCGCCAGCGGAATCGCCGACAGAAACAGCAGCCAGCGTTTCCACTGCTTGTGTTGTGTAACGTACGCATAAGCCGCCGTCACCGTCGTCAAAGCCATCAGCGATTGGATGCCGCTGCACGGCGTGTCCACGTGAAACTGGAACATCTGCGAGTACATCTGCGTGCCGACCCGTTGCGTTGCGATCCCAAAAGCGTTCAGAACCGCCGTCGAACAGATGGCCATCAAATGCTGCAACGGCACGGCCACGCGTTCCTCCAGGAAGTTCAAAGGGATCATCAGGAACAAGAACGATATCGGAAAGAACAATACTCGAAACGCCTCCCGGCCCGCCAGCGTCAACACCAACCCATACAGCAACATCACAAATGAGATCACCACCGTTCTGGGTTCAATTCCCTTGATCCCCGCGTAATAGAGCGCCATTGCCAACGCCACCACTTCCAGTCCGCGCCATTGCGGACGGATCGCCACCGCCGTGAGTTCCTGACGCTTCCACCACACCAGACCCGCAGCGATCAACGGAATCAACGGACCATGCGAATAGTGCGAAATATCCTTCCAGTGCACGATCAACCATTGATAGGTTGTCATACTGGGACCGATGAGTTGGCCCCAATACGCCTGATAGACGAATCCGATCAATGCCCCGCACAATGCGTACCCCACCCAATTCAAGGAAGAGGGCGATCTCTTTGCGAACAGCATCGTCAGGATCTTGCTCATGCGGCACAAAGTACTTATTAATTTTGTACTCTAATGATTCGGTTTACCCAAGTCAAATCTGCCGCCGACCCAACGACACATCTCCACAACGGTGACACTCGCCAACAGGATCCACAAGCTGTCCAGCGGGATGCGAAAACGAGTGCATGCGGTCATGGGAAGATAAGCCAACGTCAGTCCCACAATCACAGCATGCACCACCCAGCTTGCCCGTGTCCGACGCCAAGCCAACACCGCGCCAATCAAACCAAGTCCCAGCACCGGGTAGAAACTGATGGCGGCAATGAACCTGTTCCGTGCATTTGTGGTGTCATTCTGAGTCAACGTTTTCGAGAAAGCCGAGTAAAGGGTAATCAAACGCCGACAACTCTGTTTGAAGAACTCCTGCGGGTGCGCCAGCAACCAACGACGCCCTTCCGCACCGAAGCGACGATCTGCATCAACTTCATCAAGTTGACCCACTTCCAGATGTAATCTCTTCACACGCTTGAAAGCTTCCTCCTGTTCTGCAGCCTTCAAACATGCAACGCGTTCCTTCCACAAATCCCCCAAAGGCATCAAGTGCCGGTCATCCGCATCTCCTCGCGACACCTCATTGTTGCCCCGCCAGAGATGAATGCCGCTTCCCGTCGATATCACCACACAGTGACGAAAGACTGCCGCATTTCGGGCTATCCATGGCGCTATTACCAGTCCCGCAGCCAACACAAAAAACAACACACTCCGCCACCTCCGCGGACCGGGTGCCTTCCACACCACATACGCCAATACAAACGGAGCCAACCCCAACGCTACTGGACGGCACAATGCTGACAACCCCAACAACACACCACCTGCCACTAACCACGCATTTCGTTGCACCTGTTGCCACCGCACTAGACAAAACACCATCATCCCCAGCAAGACCGCAAACATGTGTTCTGCATAAAATATTCCCGAGAAGTATATTAACTGGGGATACAACGCCACTCCCACTCCGGCCAACAGTCCCGTGGCGCGATTGAAAAGAATCGAGCCGGTCCCAATAATCGCCAGAACCAACAGGACTCCGCCGGCAATCCCCTGACACATCCTCGCCGCCCGGTAATCATGTCCGAACACTGCATACACCGCTGCCATACACCACGGTACAAACGGCGCCGCCCGATACGCCGACGATTCGTAACGCCCCGTTTCCACCAGCTTCCACGCAATCTCATCATGTGCATACTCATCCGCCCATGTTGGTGGCTGGGCACCCAAACTCCACGCATACCCAACTCGCACCAATACCGCCACCCCAACGACCAGCCCAAGCCAGCAGAGGAAGAATCTTGAACCCGCAGCAGCGAAAGTCCCGTTCATGATTGTTCTCCACTAAACGACCGCCACTCTGATTGCAACACCCGAAACACCGCAAACCGGCCCGAACGGAATTCCAGACGGAATTCCTTCAACTCCTCCGGTCGTTCCGCCATCCGACGCGCCACGCAATCCGACGGCAATGCGCCCAACCGGTCCGCCTTGTACCGCCACGTGTCGGGGCCGGTCACCAGACTGCCCAGGTCGTACACGAAGTACTTCGCCCCGTGCTTCCGGGCAAACGCCGCCAGTTCCGCCTCGCTCCCGTACAACGCCGCCAAGAACTCCCGATACCGTTCCCGGATCCGTTGGTTCTCAAACTTCGAATGCAGCACCGTCGGCCGCCCCGTAAACGCCCACCAAACCGGCGACTCCGACACACCCGACAACACGACCGCGTTTGTCTCGGTATTCTCGCGCAACCAAGCCACCACCGGGCGATACACTTCCGGCCGCACCGGTGTTCGATCCAGCGGTTGCCAATCCAACATTGCCAATTGCCAGACCGCCGCCGCCCCCGCGGCTAGTTTCCAACCCAACCCCCGCGTCACGACGCCCGCTGCCACCACGGCCACCGCTGGCGCGAGGAACGTGAAATACCGCACCACCATCCAACTCAGCGGCGCCAGCAACACCGCGAACACCACGAATGCCATCTTCCATACTTCCATTCTTCCAGTCTTCCATGCCGCGACGACCGCCAACGGCCCGCACCAAAGCAAATGCCTCCAGAAATCCGCCAGCGCCGCCGTGTTGAACGCGCCTTCCCACAGGCATCGCGCCTCCCACGGCAACAGCGACGGCTCCGCCGGTTTTACGCCGAGGAACCGGAGCTTGTAGAAAAACATTTGATAGACGTGCGCATACTCGCCGTACGATGTCCGCCACAACGCGCCCGCCGCCAGCAACACCGCCAGCCACGCGGCGAACACCATCGTCGCCTTCTTCCGTCCGCCGTTGATCCAGACCGCGATCGACAATGCCACCAACACGCACATTGTCGGCGACAGATAAAATTGTTTCACCCGCAGCACCGGCACCGCCAACGCTCCTGCCAGCAATGTCAGGACAAACCACGGCCGGCGCGGCGTTTCGCCCCGACCGAGATACACCAGCACTGTCGCCGCCACACCGACGGCCAGCACAAACTGCGTCAGATGCCAGCTTGCCAGTGCCGCCAACCATAACAACGCCGCGCTCACTTCCCATCGCGGAGATTTTTCCTCCTGCCACATCCGCACCGTGGCCCACAACGCCAGCACAATCAGCGGCAACGCGAAATCCTCGCGGAGAAACAGGTTCTTCACCGTCCGTCCATAGCTCGGATAGAGCGCGGCGTAGAACACCGCCGCCATCAGCCCGGCAAAATCGTTCCGCCACAGCGCCCGCGCCAGCAGAAACAATCCGAACAACGTCAGGCTCCCCACAAGGCAGTCGTACCAAACCACCCAGACGTGAAACGGCACGGACGGTTTCAACCAGCGATACAACACCCCGACGGGCACCTCCATCGCGACAGTGAACTCGGCCCAGTCGTTGATCTCGTCGGGATGCTGGACGTTACGGTCGCGCGCCAGTTGCGCCCAATCCGAGACCGGGCGTTCGGCGAAAAACTTGGCGAACCCGTATTGAAAGGCGAACTCGCTCCAGAACTGGCCGACCTCATCGCGCGAATCCCACGTGGGATTCGCGAAAATCTTGCCGGTTTTCAGCGCGACATGAAAACCGTACAACAGGCAAAGCGCCGCCAGACAAAATGCAAGTTGCCATCGCCGATTCATCGTGGCCGCATCTTAGCGCAACCATTGCCGCCCGTCACGCCCTTCGCAAAGCTTGCAAGCCATCTGGGAACAGCGAAAGAAAAGACTGCAAACGTCACGAGTGTCCGCTCATAACGTCCACAGCAACAACTGGTTGTGGTTTAGCGTGTCCACAGGGCTGAAGTCGGTTTCCGCAAGTAGCTCGTAGAGAGGCACTTTTTCGAACGGGT
>VHCW01000051.1 GCA_016871575.1 Verrucomicrobiota bacterium | reverse complement strand
CGCCGACGTGAAAGGCGACGCCTACGAAGGGCTGTTGCAGAAGAACGCCGAGGACGTGAAAGGCGGTGCCGGGCAGTATTTCACGCCGCGCTCGCTCATCACGGCGATGGTGGAGGTGATGTCGCCGCAGCCAGGCATGACCATCTGCGATCCGGCGTGCGGCACCGGTGGTTTCCTGCTGGCCGCGCACGATTACATCGCCAAGACGCCCGGGCTGGACAAGGAACAGAAGAAACGTCTCCGCTCCGGTACGCTGCACGGTGTCGAGTTGGTAGACAGCGTCGCCCGCCTCTGCGCGATGAATCTGTTGTTGCACGGGATTGGGGGCGATGTAGGCCCGGTGACCTCACCGGGCGGAAAACAAAACGCCGCGTCAGGTGACGCGGCCTACAACCTCCCCGTCACCGTCCGCGATGCGTTGGCCGGGAAGCATGGCGAGTTCGACATGGTGCTGGCCAATCCGCCGTTCGGCAAGAAGAGCAGCGTCACCATCGTCAACGAAGCCGGGGAACAACAGAAGGAAAGCCTCGTCATCAACCGCGACGATTTCTGGGCTTCGACCAGCAACAAACAACTCAATTTCCTCCAGCACATCTTTACCATCCTCAAACAGCATGGCCGAGCCGCCGTGGTGTTGCCGGACAACGTGCTGTTTGAAGGCGGCGCCGGGGAGACGATCCGCCGCGAACTACTCAAGCAGGCCGACGTGCATACGTTGTTGCGGCTGCCGACCGGTATCTTCTACGCGCAAGGCGTGAAGGCCAACGTCCTGTTCTTCGACCGCAAACCCGCGCAGGAGAAACCGTGGACGACCCAGCTGTGGATTTACGATCTCCGCACCAACAAACATTTCACGCTCAAAGAAAACACCCTCCAACGCCCCGACCTCGATGATTTCGTGAAGTGCTACAACCCCAAGAACCGCCACAACCGCAAGGAAAGCGACCGGTTCAAGTCATTCAGCTACGACGACCTGTTGAAACGCGACAAGGTCAACCTCGACATCTTCTGGCTCAAAGACGAAAGCCTCGAAGACAGCGCCAATCTCCCCGCCCCGCACGTCATCGCCGAAGAAATCACCGAAGACCTGGAGGCAGCGATGGAACAGTTCTCGGAGATAGCGGAAGACCTGAAGAAGTGATGGCGGCTTGACGTTATAACATTTGTGATTACACTGAAGACATGGTACTCGAACTCAAAATCCGCAAGGTCGGCAACTCGGTGGGCGTGATCCTGCCCAAACAGGCACTTAGTCATCTGAAGGTCGGGGAGGGCGACACGGTCAGCGTCACGGAAGCCGCCGATGGCAGCCTGCGCATCAGCCCACATAGGGCCGAAGTCGCGCGACAGTTGGCGGTGGCGCAGGACGTTCTGAATCGTTACCGCAACACGCTCCGGGAATTGGCCAAGTGAAAGAGCCGGTTTGGGTGCTGCGCGAGACCGTGCTCGCCGTGCAGGAGGAATTGCTGGCGCAATTTGGCGGGTCGGCCGGACTGCGCGACGAGCATCTGCTTGACTCAGCTTTGGCGCGGCCACAACATCTATTCGCCTACGGAAAGCCAACTGTCTTTGAACTTGCAGCCAGCTATGGCTTCGGCTTGGCGAAGAATCATCCCTTTGTGGACGGCAACAAGCGAATCGGGTTCACCGCGTCCGTGTCATTCCTCGAACTCAATGGCTACCGGTTTCAGGCGGAGGAAGCTGACGCTGTCGTGCGGACACTGGCCTTGGCTGCCGGGGAAATGTCCGAAGCCGCCTACGCGGAGTGGTTGAAGGCCAACTCGAAACGCGCATGAGAATCGCGTTCACCGACGATGACCGAAGAAGCAAGCAAAAGAAAAATTGGCTCCGCAGGAAGGACTCGAACCTTCAACCTAGTGATTAACAGTCACTCGCTCCACCATTGAGCTACTGCGGAACCGAAATCGGGCGCGGGTTATATACCGGCTATGCCGAGTTTCGTCAACTCCTCTCGCGTGCCCTGTGCATTGCGATGATGGATGCCATGAATCCCCACGGCGCGCGCCCCCTCAACATTCGCCAGTATATCGTCTATGAAAACCGCCTCCGAGGCCGTCAATCCGAACCGTTGCAGCGTGACCTCGTAAATGCGCCGGTCCGGCTTCAGCAAGCCGACTTCATGCGAAAGGATGTATCCGTCAAATGTGTGCATAAACGGATATCTGGCAAAGATGAAATCCATGTGGATCGCGCTCGTGTTCGAGAGGATATAACGCCGGCACCTCCCCTTCAATCGTGAAGCCAGAGCGATCATCTCGTCATCGGTCGTGAAGATGTCCGACCAGATGACAGCAAATTCCTCGTAGCTGCCGTCAAACTCAAAATCCTTCGCCACAACATGAAAGTACTCATCCTTCGCAATACGCCCCAACGTAAGGTCGTTGAGGAACGGCGTCGTGACGATGTAATCGTCCACTTCGCGAAGGCTCCGTCCTGTGCGGAGCGCGAACCTCTCCGCGGCGAGGCCCCAGTTGAACGGCAACAGCACGTTGCCGAGGTCGAAGATTACTGCCTCCATAGTTTCCGTACTTCGCCGGGCTTGTGGATGCCGCGTTCGGTGATGATTCCGGTGATGTACTTGGCGGGCGTCACATCGAACGCGGGGTTGGCAGCGCGCGCGCCGCGCGGTGTCACCCGTGTTTCGCCGACGAAATGCACTTCGTCCTCGCTGCGTTCCTCGATGGGAATGGAGTCGCCATTCGGACAGTGCGGGTCAATCGTCGAACTGGGTGCGGCGATGTAAAACGGAATGCCGTTCTCTTTTGCGAGCACCGCCTTTTCGTACGTGCCGAGTTTGTTGGCTGTGTCGCCGTTGGCCGCAATCCGGTCGGCCCCGACAATGCAGAGATCCACGTCGCCATGTCGCATGAAATATCCGGCAGCATTATCGGCAATGACCTTGTGCGGGACGCCTTCGTTCAACAGTTCCCAACTGGTGAGGTGCGCCCCTTGGCAACGGGGACGCGTTTCGTCCACCCACACGAAGACGCCGCGTCTTTTTCGATGCGCGGCATAAATTGGCGCGGTGGCGCTCCCCCAGTCCACGATGGCCAGCCAGCCGGCGTTGCAGTGCGTCAGAACGCGCCCGTTCTTGGGAATCAGCGGACAGCCGATTTCAGCAATCCGTTTCATCCGGGCGACATACTCATCGGCAATCCGCTCTGCGACAGCGACGGCCGTCTTTGCATCGTGCGCCTCAACCAACACACGGTCGAGCGCGTGCTTCAGGTCCACCGCCGTTGGACGTGTCGTGACCAGTGTTTCGTACGCTTTGGGGAGTGAAACGCCTTCGAGAAACGCCTGTGCCATGCCGTAGGCCGCCGTTGCGCCGATGGTGCCGGCGCCGCGGATTGTCATGTTGCGGATTGCCTCCGCAGTCTCACGGTGGTTTCGCAACCGCAACAGCTTGAACCGGTGCGGCAACAACCGCTGGTCAATGACAACGACGTCGCGGCCCGGCATCCAGACCGCCCGATAAGTTTTTCCTCGCACATTCATGCGCCACTTCTTACCCCGAGCCGCGGACAAATGCAATGCAGCTTGACTGTCTCTGGCGCGCTTCTAGAATCCGCGCATGTCATTGCGAACCTCCGGGCCGTTGTGGACTCTCTCTCTGGTGGCAGACAGGCTTGGCCTGCCGGTGCTCGGCTGGTGGCCGCGCCAGGTGGTTGCTTCCGAAATGCTCCGACGGCAAATGGCGGCAATCCTCGGCGCGTGGGCTATGTCGGACGAGCACGCCAAGATCACGCTCGATCACATGATGTACGCCGACCTGCACGGGATTGACTCTCACGGCTGCGCAATGTTGTTGCACTATCATCGGTTGCTGCGCGCCGGCACATTGACGATGAAGCCGCAGATCGAAGTGGTCCGCGACGGTCCGACCACGGCATTGCTCGACGGCGGTGGCGGACTCGGGCACGTTCCCGCCGACATGGCGATGAAACTTGCCATTGCCAAGTGCCGCGCGACCGGACTCGCCGCGGTCGCCGTCCGCAACTCCGGCCATTTCGGCGCCGCGGGTGCATACGCGTTGATTGCGGCGCAATCCGGGTTCATCGGCCTCGTCACCACAGACACCGCCGAGCCGGCCGTCGTGCCGACATTTGGTGTCGAAGCAAAACTCGGCACAAACCCCATCGCGTTTGCCGCGCCGTCGGCCCGCAACGAGCCGTTCGTGCTCGACATGGCGACGAGCACGGTGCCGCTGGGACGGCTGGTTGAGGCGTGGCGCACCGGCGACGCGCTCCCCGTCGGCTGGGCGCTCGACGCCAAAGGTTATCCCGTGACCAATCCGCGGCGCGCCTACCAACAGCGACGCCTTACACCGCTGGGCGGCCACAAAGGGTACGGCCTCGCCGTGGCGATGCAGATTCTCGCCACGTTGCTCCCCGGCGCGATGGAGGGAGTCGGCCATTTCTTTCTCGCGCTTGATCCGCAACAGTTCCGCGATGGCTTTGCCGCGGATATTGACGGTCTGGTGGACGATCTGCGCGCCACGAAACCGCTCGACTCGTTGCAGCCGGTGCTCGTTGCCGGCGATCCGGAACGCGCTGCCTATGCGGAACGAAGCCGGAGCGGGATTCCGTTGTCGCGGGGAGTGGTTGAAGACCTGCGCGCGGTCTGCCGGGCGTGCGGCGCGCCGTTTCTGCTGGAGGGGAAATGATCCAACGCCTTCGAGGCAACGCCGTGATCGCGGCGCACTGGTTGAGCGGCCAGCGGCGCGCCCCGTTTTACCCGCGCGAGAAACTCGACGCGCTCCGCGACCGCCGCATTCGCGACATCGTCCGCCACGCCGCCCGGCACGTTCCGTATTATCGCGAGTGGTTCGCCCGTGAGGGAATTGACCCGCGCAGCATCAAGGGCGCAGCCGAACTCGACCGCCTGCCGGTGCTCAACAAGGAACTGGTTCGCGCTCAGCCGCGCCTGTTCGTGGCGGAGAACGCGCGACGGACGCTTTCGTTTCTCACAAGCGGCTCGACGGGCGCGCCCGTCGAGATTCACCATGACCACGACTCGTTGTTGGCGAACATCCCGCACGGCGAACGCGAGCGCGACCCCGTGAACCGGCTCTGCGGCGGTTCGTTCCGCCCGAAGGAACTCTACGTCGGCTACGACACCTCGACGTTCAAGAAAGTCATCGCGTTCTACGAACAACACACGATGCTTCCCGTCCGCCCGCGCCGGCGGACGCTGTCGCTGACCGAACCAATCGAACGCATCGTCGAGCTGGCGAACACGGAACGCCCGGACATCCTCGTGGGCTACGGAGGCTGGGTCGCGTTGTTCTTTCGCGCGGTGGCCGCCCGAAACCTCGCGCTGCGTCCGCCACAGTTGGTGATGTACATGGGCGAGGCGTTGCCGCACGGGGCGCGCGAGTTCATCGAGGAACAGTTCGGGATTCCCGTGATGTCGCGTTACAACGCCGTCGAGTCCTTCAAGATCGGCTTCTTCTGCGAACAACGCCGTGGCTTTCACATCCACGAAGATCTGTGTCACGTCCGCATCCTTCCGCCGGGACAACAAGGCCAAGTCGTCATCAGCAATCTCATCAACCGCGCAACCGTGTTGCTCAACTATCCGATCGGTGATCTCGGCTCAATCTCGCCGGTGCCTTGTCCTTGTGGACGCACGTTCCGCGTGCTTTCGGAACTCGAAGGTCGCGTGGAGGACATTTTGCCGCTTGCCGATGGACGGCACGTGCATCCGCGCGCGGTCTGGCAGGTGTTCAAGGACGACCGCGAGGTGCTCCAGTACCAACTTACGCAGCACGAACCCCGTCGGTTCTCGTTGATGCTGGTGACCGTGGACGGGCCTTCCTTTCAGCGCGCCCTCGAACGCGCCCGTCCCCTGCTCGACCGTCTGCTGGGCGCCGACGCGCTTATCACAGCGGAGCACCGGACGGAGTTGGCGCGCGTTTCGGGGCGGAAGTTCCGCGCAGTCGCGTCCACTGTACCGCAAACGGCAACGGGTCCCGCCACGACCAGACCGCCTCAAGGACCGGGCGACGGTACGGCGTCACAAACTCGCGCAGGCTGATCGGGTCGAGATGGCGATACAGCGTCGAGTACGCCAGATCCGCATGCAGGTTGACCCACACGCCGGGCCAGCCGTTCGCGCGCACCACCTCCGGACGGCCTTCCACGTAATCCGACCACGCAAGCCATGCCACATCCATCCCCCCCTTCCGCAAGAGCGCATTGGAAAGGATCGAGCGTCCATTGAACTCTAGGAACCGGAAAGTCCCATCGCGAGCGTCACGCTTGAACTCCGCTTCCAGGATTCCGCGAAAACCGATCCGACGCGCCATCTCCACGGTTGCCTCGCGCAAGGCCGGGTTGTGTTCAATGAGTTCCATCATGCGCGCGACGCCAAAAAAAGGCGGGCTTTGCCGAAGCTTGCGCAGTGTCAGACCTGCGCTCGGTTCGCCGTTGCCGTCCACATAGAGGCAATAGACATGAATCTCTGAATCCGGTCCCGGAACGTATTCCTGCAACAGGCACGGACAATCCGCCGCCGCGGCTTGGGCAAGGCAAGCATCCAACGCCTTTCGGTCTCGCGCCACGAACAGCTTGCACCCAAACCGCGGCGCAAACCGGTACCCGGCCAATGGCTTGACCAACACGGGAAACGGCACGCCCGCTGCGTCACGATACCAACGCGGGACGGACAGTCCGACGGCCCGCGCCAACTCCAGCATCTTCGCCTTGTCCAGAAAATAGTCCGCCACTCCCTGCATCGGCCCCATCACGAGATGCGCCGCTGAAAGCCGTTCATGATGCAGCGCCAACGCCGCCAACGCTTCGTCGTTGGACGGCAACAACGCCCAACCCTTCCATTCCGAGGCGCGTCGCTCCAGGACCTCCAACAACGATTCCGGACGTTCGCCCAAATCCAGCGCCGCCGCGTGACCTGCGATACAGCGCGAGTATTGCGCGATGTCGTAGGGTTTCGTTGTGATGACTGCCCTGGGAATCCCTCGCGACGCCAACGCGCGCAACAAGCCAAGGCCGTTGATGTAGCCGCCGATGACAATAACGCCGTGCGTCTTCATAGTATCGCCCTCATTACTACTCTCATTTCTCCTTCCAAAGCAATGCGCCTCTCCACTAGCTGCCTGAATGGTTGTGGAAGCGTAGTGAAAGAATCTTCTCGCCTCCCACACTCCCCCGTTGCTAAAGAAAAGCCATGCCCCAGTACCTGCTAGGCATTGACAACGGCGGCACTGTCTCGAAGGCTGCGCTCTTCACGCTCAACGGCGACGAGGTCGCTGTCGCGGGCCGAAAGGCCGGGATGGCGGCGCCGCACGAGCGCGACGCCAACACTCTCTGGCACGGCACCGCCGAGGCCATCCGCGAGGTGCTTGTCAAATCGCGGATCAACCCGCGCGACATCGCCTGCATCGCGGGGTCGGGCCACGGAAACGGGCTATATCTTGTCGGGCACGACGGCCTGCCGGTCCGCAACGGGATTTATTCGACTGACAACCGGGCACAACGCCACATCGAACGTTGGCGCGCCGAGGGCGTGTGGGAGAACGTGCTGCCAAAGACCGCTCAGTGCCTTTGGCCGGGGCAACCGAACGCCTTACTGGCATGGCTGCGCGACAACGAGCCGGAGACGTTGAGACGGACAAAATGGGCGTTGATGTGCAAAGACTACATTCGGTTCAGGCTCACCGGCGAGGCGCGGGCGGAGTTGAGCGACATGTCGGCCACGAGCTTGATGAACGTCGTGACGGCCCAGTACGACGCGAGCGTGTTGGAGGCGTTCGGCATCGGCGAGATGCAGCGACTGTTGCCGCCGCTGGCGAAGACGGCGGAGATTTGCGGCAAGGTCACGCCCCAAGCTGCCGCTGCGACCGGCCTCGCGGCCGGAACGCCGGTCGCCGGCGGGATGTTTGATGTGGATGCTTGCGGGCTGGCCGCGGGATTGGTGGACGAACAGCAGATGACCGTCGTTGCCGGCACGTGGGGCATCAGCCAGTACATCGCGAAACAGCCGCTGGTGGACAAGGACCTGTTTATGAGTTCGTGCTACAGCATTCCCGGCTACTACCTGATGCTCGAAGCCAGTCCGACCTCGACGGCGAACCTGGAATGGTTCCTTGCCGACTACGGAATTTCCTACGACGAATGCAACAAACTCGTCACGACAGCGGCAACGGATCCGCGCCTTGTGTTTGTGCCGTTCCTGTACGGTTCCAACGCGCATCCGTCGGCGAAAGCGTCACTCGTCGGCCTCGAAGGCCGGCACACGCGCGCTGACGTGTTGCGGGCGGTTTATGAAGGAATCGTGTTCGCCCACCATTGGCATCTGCAACGCCTCCTTCAATTCCGTCCGCCGCCGGAAGTCGTGCGTTTCACCGGCGGGGCGGCCCGCAGCGAGGTGTGGGTGCAACTGTTTGCCGATTGTTTCCAGATTCCCGTCGAGGTGCCGGCGGGAAGCGAACTCGGCGCGCTCGGCGCAGCCATCGCGGCAGCCGTTGCAGCGGGATGTTACGCCAGCTACGCGGAGGCGGTGAAGGCGATGACGAAGATCGCGCGCCGTCACGAACCGCGCTCTTCCATGGCGGAGAAGTACGAACGCTACCGGAAAATAGTTCACGCCTTGGAAATCGTTTGGTAGAAATGGCCTTATGAAAACGCTCCTGATTCTCACATTGCTCGCCGCCGGTTGCGCGACGAAGGTCGCGGTCACGAAGACCTACCAGCCGGTTCCCATCAAGTTGCCGGAGCATTGCCGCAATCCCGACGGCATGGCGCTCGGCAAGGACGGCTGCATTTACGTGGCCATCAATAACGCCGGCGAGGATTTCAAGTTCAAGTTCCCGGCAAAGATTGTTCGCATCACGCCAAGGGACAAGATCGAGGAAGTCTGCGAGTTGCCCAAGCACCCCGAGACGGGCGTCGCCAGCCCGCTCGGCATCTGTTTCGGCTCCGACGGCAACCTGTACGTCTCCGACAACCAGATGTTCGCCACGCAGAAACGCGGCATGTCGCGGCTGCTGCGCGTCAACATGGACGGCCGCAACGCCAAGAACGTGGAGGTCGTCGCCACCGGCCTGAACATGGCCAACGGCATCACGGCGCACGGCGGCGCCATCTACATCTGCGACACCACGCTGGACGAGGAATCGCCGATGACCAGCGGCGTCTATCGTTTCACGCTCTCCGAGTTGAACGCCGCCCATCCCGCGCGCGTCACGGGCAAAGGCGACCCGCGCCTGATATTCACGCTCAAGACGAGGAACGCGAACCACAAAGTCGGCGCCAACGGCATCGCCTTTGACCTGCGCGGCAATCTTTACGTCTGCAACTTCGGCGACATCGAAATCTGGAAGCTGTCGCTTGACGCCGCCGGTACAGTCACTTCCTCCAGCGTCTTTGTGAAGGGCGGCGGCCTCGAAAGCGTGGACGGCCTTCAGTGCGACGCGCAGGGCAACCTCTGGGTGGCCGATTTCCTCGGCAACGCCATCGCCTGCATCCCCACGCGGACCGGCCAAGTCAACATCATCGCCAAGAACACCGTCAGCGACGGCACGTACGGCGAACTCGACGCTCCCAGCGAGTGCATCCGTCGCGGCAACAAAGTCTATGTCTCCAACATAGACATCACCTACGGCCCCAACAAGGCCGACAACATCCAGACCATTTCTGTGATTGACCTCAGCCAATGAACATTCGACTTCTTCTCGCTATTGCCAGTTTGCCGTTCGTCGTGAGCGCCGAGCACGAGTTCGCCTGCACCGATTACACCGGGCGCAAGGTCTTCCTCGTCGGCAAGGACGGCAAGGTCACGTGGGAGTACGAAACCCGCCAGTGCAACGACCTCTGGGTATTGCCCAATGGCAACCTGCTGTTCAACACCTTCAACGGCGTCTTGGAAGTCACGCGCGACAAGAAGATTGTCTTTGAATACACGGGATCGCCGGTCAAGGGCGTTGTCAAACAAAAGGGCGGCAGCGCCAAGCAAGTCGAAGCTCCCTCCGAAATCTACGCGTGCCAACGCCTCGCCAACGGCAACACCTTCGTCGGCGAATGCAACAGCGGCCGGCTCCTCGAAATCGCGCCCGACGGCAAGACCATCGTCAAAGAGGTTCGCACGCTTCCCGCAGGCGCCAACGGCGGCCACGGTTACATGCGCAACGCCCGTTGTCTGCCAAACGGCAATTATCTTTGCTGCCTGTACGCCGATGCAGTGGTCCGCGAATACAGCCCACAAGGTGAGATCGTCCGCGAAATCAAGGCCCCCGGCGGACCGCACAGCGCCGCACGCCTGCCCAACGGCAACACACTCATCGCCGTCGGCGACAAGATCAAAAACACCACAAGAGTCGAAACCGGCCTGTTTGAAGTGGACAAGAACGGAAAGGTCGTCTGGCAATTCACCAACGACGACCTCCCCGGCGCGCCGTTGAAATTCATGACCGGTTTTCACCGTCTCCCAAACGGCAACACCGTGATGTCAAACTGGCTCGGCCACGGCCATCTCGGCAAGGCTCCGCATCTCCTTGAGGTCACGCCTGGCAAGAAACTCGTGTGGACCTACGAGAACCACAAGGACATGAAGACCATCTCCAGCGTCGTGATTCTCGCTGCCGCAAGCAACGCCGTTCACTGAACTGGCGCTTCTCCCGAACTCATGCAGATCTCGGCAAGTCAATTCGAGAAGTTGGTGGATGAGGGATTGGAACTGATTCCCGGCGAAATCCGGCGGTTCATGGAAAACGTCCAAATTGTCATTGAAGATCATCCCAGCGACGACTTGCTTGATGACCTCGGCGTGCCCGAAGACGAGACGATCTACGGCCTCTACGAAGGCACGCCGCTCACGGAACGGACCAGCGACTACTGCGCGTTCCCCGACCGCATCATCATTTATCGCCGGCCGTTGCTGGAGGATTTCGACGCCCCAGAGGAACTGCGCCGCGAAGTCGCGCGCACTGTTGTTCACGAAGTCGGCCACCACTTCGGCATTGATGAGGAGCGGCTCGCCGAACTCGGCTGGGACTAGCCACAGACGCTGCGGATGGACTCACGGAGCACTGTCGTCATCCGCTCCAACTGCCCGGTCGTCACGCAATACGGCGGCATCAGGATTATCACATTGCCGATCGGGCGCGTGAGCACGCCGCGCCGACGCATCTCCGCGCAGACCTTGATCCCCATCTTCGCTTCGAGCGGATACGGTCCGATCTCCACCGCGCCAATCATTCCCAGACACCGGACATCCACGACCCCCACCAACTCCCGGCACCGCTGTAGTCCGTCTGACAACTGAGAGCTGAGAACGGTCAGCTTTCCCAACGTCCCTTCTTCGTCAAACACTCGCAAGCTCGCCAGCGCCGCTGCGCAACCAAGTTGATTGCCGGTGTAGCTGTGGCCGTGGAAAAAAGTCTTGAACTCGCCGTACTCGCCGAGAAACGCGCGGAAGACCTGTTCTGTCGTCAACGTGGCGGCCAGCGGCAGATAGCCGCCGGTCAGCCCCTTGGCCAACGCCATGAAATCGGGCCGAACCTTTTCCTGTTCGCAGGCGAACATCGTCCCGGTGCGGCCGAAACCGGTCATCACTTCGTCGGCGATGAGCAGCGCGCCGGTCTTGTCGCACCATTCCCGGAGTTCCCGCAACATCCCGCGCGGCCACCACTTCATTCCCGCAGCGCCTTGGACCAACGGTTCAATGACGACGGCCGCCACGTCGTTGCCGGAAGGCAGTTCCGAGGCTTTCGACACGCGAACGACATCGAACAACAGCGGTTTGAATGCCGCGTGAAACAGGCTGATCCCGCCGACACTGACAGCGCCAAGCGTGTCGCCGTGATAGGCGTCCGTGAACGCGACGAATTTCACGCGACGCGGCTGGCCGCGATGTTGCCAGTATTGGAGCGCCATTTTGATCGCCGCTTCCATCGCGGTCGAACCGTCGTCAGAGTAAAACACGCGGTCAAGCTTCGTCAGCGCACAAAGACGTTCCGCCAATTCAATGGCCGGGACGTTGGAAAGGCCGAGAAACGAGGAATGCGCGACCCGGTCAAGTTGGCCCTTGATGGCTGCGGTGATCTTGGGATGACGATGACCGTGGAGGTTCGTCCAGATGGAGGAGTTGCCGTCGAGATACTCACGTCCTTCCGTGTCGCGCAACACGGCGCCCTCCGCCGCGGCGATGATGAGAGTCTCTTCAGCCATCCACTCCTTCATCTGCGTGAACGGATGCCAGAGGTAACGATGATCGTTGTCAGCGAGAGAGTTCATTGCGGAGTCGTTCGATGTCTTCGCGCATGTGTGCGGCGCTCAGCGTGACGCGCAGCCGCGCCTTGCCTTTGGGAACGGTCGGATAGCGAATGGCAGGAACGAAAATGCCGCGTTCGAAAAGCTTCTGCGACAACTCGACCGCCGCCGCTTCGTCGCCGACAATCACAGGATGAATCGGGCTTTGCGCGCCCAACGCGCGGACGTTTGCCCACAGACCTTCTTGCCGTCGGGCGCCTTCGCCGCTCATGACAAGATCAACCGCCGCTGCAGCCGCGGCGCAGACCGATGGCGGAAGTGCCGTCGAGTAGATGAGACTGCGGGCGCGGTTTCGGAGCAACTCAATCAACTCACAACTCCCGGCGACGAAACCGCCGACACCGCCCAGCGCCTTGCTGAGTGTGCCCAGTGTCACGTCAATCTTGTCCTCGACGCCCAATTCTTCCGCGAGACCGCGCCGGTTCTTACCGGAGATGCCGGTGGCGTGCGCTTCGTCTATCATCAGCCACGCGCCGTATTGTTCCTTGAGCGCGACGATCTCGGCCAACGGCGCGGCGTCGCCATCCATTGAGAACACCGTTTCCGTCACGATCAGGACGCGCCCTGACGCCGTGCGCAACAACGCTTCCAGTTTCCTCATGTCCTTGTGCGGATACACGCGAATGGTGGCGCCGCTTTGTCGCGCACCGTCAATCATGCTGGCGTGATCAAGCTTGTCGAGAATGACAACGTCCCCTTTCCCGGCAAGCGCCGTAATCGTGCCGACGTTGGCGGCGTAACCGCTCCCAAACACAATCGCCGCCTCCTTGCGCTTGAAGGCAGCAAGTTTCGTCTCCAGTTCTTCGTAGGGCGCAAGGTTGCCGCAAACCAACCGCGACGCACCGGCGCCGACACCCCACCGTTTGATGGCCGCAACGGCAGCGCATTTCAGCACAGGATCATTGGCCAGGCCGAGATAGTCGTTGCTGGAGAAATTCAGCAGATCGCGCCCGCCGACAACAATGCGCGGGCCTTGCGACGAATCAATGCGGCGCAGCCCGCGATGGAGGCCGCAAGCGCGCAGTTCATCCAACTCGGCAGCGAGCGTGTCACGGAGATTTGGCATTTGGTTTGGCGGGAGCAAGCTTCAGCGGCGGCGACAGCACCACGGCGTGCGGGTCCACCTGACATTGCAGGCCGGTCATCACCGTGATGTACCGCAACACTTCCATCATCGGAATTTTCCGAAGCGTCAAGGTCAGCGTCGGCGTCTTGCCTTCGGGCAACATCAACACGAAATTGATCTCCGTCTTGTCCTTTGTGTGCTTCTTGCTCTCTTCACGCAGGAAGGCGATCACGTCAGTGACCGGCGCTTCTCGGAACACGACCTCCGTGAGAACGATGGAATTCAGCAGCGACCTCAACTCCGCCGAGGCGTCCGGACGTCCCGTGCGCCGTCGTTTTTCCTGAAGGTCTTCCAGGAGACGTTTCACTGACGGCTGGTTTGGCATCTGCGAAAGGATTTTCCGGCAACGCGCCTCCGCCTCGTCGTACAACCCGGCCTGCGAGAGCATCACCGCCTCTTGAAACAGTTTGTCCAAATGCTGTTGCGTGTATTTCGGCTGCTCGGCTGCGTTCACGCTGCCGCAGAGCAGCCACAGGCTCGCAATCAAAGCGATCCATTTCATTGCTGCACCACCTTTCCGCCGACCATCGAGAAGCAGACCGGCTTCTCCGAGCGCGCGACCGATTCGTAGGGATCGCCATCGAGCGGCACGGCAGCCAGGTCGGCCCAACTGCCAACAGCTATCTTGCCAAGTTTTCCCTCGCAATTCAACGCCTTCGCCGCATTCACTGTCGCCATCGCCAAAACGTCGCGCGCGGGGAACTGTGTCACGGTTCGCATCTCGGCCCGCAAATCAAGCGATTCGTTGCTGGCAAGGCTGTCGGTGCCCAGACAGCTGTTCAATCCGGCTCGCCGCCACAACCCCCACGGCGCTTCACCGCGGCCGAAGAACCGATGAGCGCGCGGACAATGGACCACACTCCCTCCCGCGCGCGCCAGCGATTCCGCTTCAGCGTCGGAGAGATGATTGCCGTGCGCCGCCACGCAATTGGTCCCAAGCACCCCCAGTTCCGCCAGCGACACTGGATCGCCTTGCAGTCGGAACATCTCGTTCTCACCACGTGTCTCGGCAAGATGCGTCGTCAAGAGCCAGCCGTGTTCCCGCGCCGTGCGGGCGGCAAGCCGGTAGAGCGGCGCGCTGGTCGTGTACGGCGCGTGCGGCGCAAGTCCGCCACGTGGCTGCGTCTTCAGCCAGCGGTCGGCGTGCTCGACCATCCGCCGCGAGTCCTCGCTCCACGTCAGGTCGAGCAACTCCACACACCACCACACCCGCAGCGGCGTTGGCGCCAATCGCGCAACCAACTTCGGATAACACTCGATGTTCACGACGCTCGTCGTGCCGGTGCGCGCCAATTCCGCAAGGCCGTGGTTGATGGAAGCCAGATAGCGGTCTTCCGTCCATTGTTTCTTCAGCGCCGTGATTTGCAGAATCCAATCGCGGAAATCGCCGCGCCACGGAACCAAACCGAGCATGTCCGTGTAGTCGAGATGACAATGCGCGTTGATCAGCCCCGGAAACAGTACCGCCTCGCCCAAATCCACATCTGGAATCGCGCCCGACGACGACACCGCTACGATTCGCTCGCCCTCGACAAGAACGTTTCCGTCCCTGATCGGCGGAGCGTCCATCGGCAGTACATATCGAGCGCGAATAATCATGCCCGAATGCGCTCAATGCTCCGCGCCAGACCGGTGCTGTCGTCCACGTCCAGAATAACGCCATTAAGCAGGACATTGCCATCTGCCACTTCGAGTTTCTGAGGCATCTGCGTCACAAACCGGCGGATGACAGCTTGCTTGTCGCGGCCAAGAACAGAGTCGTGCGGCCCGGTCATGCCGACGTCCGTGATGAACGCAGTGCCCTTTGGCAGAATCTGTCCATCGGCGGTCGGCACATGCGTGTGGGTGCCGAGGACGGCGCTGACTTGTCCATCCAGAAACCAGCCCATCGCCATCTTCTCGCTGGTCGCCTCCGCGTGAATGTCCAAAACAATGAGATTGGTCTGTTGACGCAGACGGGCGACCTCGGCCTGCACCGCTCGGAACGGACAATCGCACGGCGGCATAAAGACCCGGCCCACCAGATTGATCACCGCTACGCCGTTGACGACAGAAGAACCGCGACCGGGCGTTCCCGCAGGGTAATTCAGCGGACGCACGACTCGCGGCTCAAGCTCAATGAATTTCTCAAATCCTTTCTGGTCCCACACGTGATCGCCGGTGGTAATCACGTCCACACCCGACCCCAAGAGCGCCCCAACCGTCGCTTCCGTCAACCCGGCGCCGTGCGCGCTGTTTTCGCCGTTGGCAATCACCATATCCAGGCCGCGCTCCTGCCGCAACCGCGGCACCAGCGTCGCCACTGCGTGTCGCCCCGGACTGCCCACGATGTCGCCAATGAAAAGTATCTTCACTTGGCAAACTCCGTGACGCGGGTTTCGCGGACGACGGTGACCTTGATCTGGCCGGGGTACTGGAGTTCCTGCTCGATCTTCCGGACAATTTGCCGGGCCAACTCGGTTGTGTCCCCGTCGTTGACCTTGTCCGGCTGGACGAGCACGCGAATCTCGCGTCCCGCTTGCAGCGCGTAACTCTTCTCGACGCCGGGAAACGCGTTCGCGAGTGTTTCCAGTTTTTCAAGGCGCTGGATGTACAGTTCCATGCTTTCGCTGCGCGCGCCGGGGCGCGAGGCGCTGATGGCGTCGGCGGCGCTGACCAGCGTGCCATAGACGCTCGTTCCGTCTGTCTCATGGTGATGCGCTGCCACAGCCTGACAGACTTCGTCCGACTCCCCGAATTTCTTCAACAAGTTCGATCCAATACCGGCGTGGGAGCCTTCCACCTCATGGTCCACCGCCTTGCCGACATCGTGGAAGAGACCGATCCGTTTGGCGCGTTGCTGGTTCAATCCCATTTCCGCCGCAATCATCCCCGCCAGGTGCGAGACCTCGACGGAATGGTCGAGAACGTTCTGCGCATAACTGTGTCGGAACTTCAACCGGCCGAGCATCCGCACCAGGTCGGGGTGAACCCCAACCACGCCGGTGCGCGCGACGGCTTCCTCGCCGGCTTGGCGGATTGTTTCCTCCAGTTCCGCCTGCACCTTGGCGACTTCTTCCTCGATGCGGGCGGGGTTGATCCGTCCGTCGGCCACAAGCCGCTCCAGGGCAATCCGCGCCACCTCGCGCCGCACGGGATCGAACCCGCTGAGCACGACCGCCTGCGGCGTGTCGTCAATGAGCACGTTGATGCCCGTCGCAGCCTCGAACGCGCGGATGTTGCGTCCTTCGCGCCCGATGATGCGGCCTTTCATGTCCTCGCTGGGCAGCGTGAGCGTGCAACTCGTGGCGGTCTGCACGTGGCTCGACGCGCATCGCTCGACCGCGATGCCGATCATGCGGCGCGCCTCGCGCTCGGCGTTTTCGCGGGCGCCTTCCAGCATTCGTCGCGACATGGAGGCGGCATCGGCCTTCACCTCGTCCTCCAACTGCTGCAACAACATCGCCTTTGCCTGCTCGGCGCTCAGCCCGGCAATCCGTTGTAGTTCTTGGTGCGACAGCCGTTTCAATTCGTCCAGTTCCGCTTGAAGCTTGTGCAGTTCCCGCTCGCGGCCCACCATGGCGAGTTCCTTTTTCACCGTTTCCTCCGACTTGCGGTCGAGCAACTCGGCTTTCCGGTCGAGACTCGCCTCGCGCTGGCCAATGCGCCGGTCCGCTTCGCTCGCTTCCTTCCGCCGCTCGCGCAATTCACGGTCCAGTTCTTCACGCGCCTTCAAAGTTTGTTCCTGCGCGGCGGCGCGGGCGTCGCGCAAGATGTTTTGTGCTTCCGATTGCGCCGCGGCCAGCGCGCGGCCGTCTCGGCCGGCCTGGCTGCGGGCGTGCAACAGGAAGAGGCCCCCGCCGAGCGCCGCACCGAGCAGCAACGCGACGAGGCCGATGATGATCTCGTTCATTGATCAGTCCTTTTGCAGTGTATCACTCTGGTTTCGGTCACGATGAAGTCCAGACGGACATCGTGCGGCTCCGACGGAACTTCCTCCATCAATTGGAAATCGTAGGCCAACCCGATCTTCACGCCTCGTGCTCCACACAGGAGACGGTCGAAGTACCCCATCCCCCGGCCCAGCCGATTTCCATGCTCATCAAACGCCAACCCCGGCACCAGCCATGCGTCCATTTTGTCAGCACGAACCGGTCGGATCACCTCATGCCGAGGCTCCAAGATCCCCATGTTCCCCTCCCTCAAGTCCCAATCAAAATGTTTCAACTCCGAACAAATGTATCGCTGCCCGGCCACGTCGAAGCTCGGCACGCACACACGCCGCCCCTCCGCAAGCATCGCGCGCAACAACTCGTGCGTGTGCACTTCACGCCCAAACGACACGAACCCCATCACCCATTCCGCCGACACCAGATCGCGCATGGATCCTGCCAATCGGCACACGGACGCACTGCGCGTGTGTACATCGCCCGGCGTCAGCGACGCGAGTCTGCTCTGTATTTCGCGACGAAGTTCTATTTTTGTTTTTGGAGTTGCTGTTTCCATTTCTCCATTCGCTCACGAACCTTCAACTCAAACCCTTGGTCACCCGGCTCGTAATACTTCTTCGTCGTCGGCACGTATTCCTGCTCGACGATGTGTCCCTCGAAATCGTGCGCGTATTTGTAACCCTTGCCGTGTCCCAAACGCGTGGCGCCTTGGTAGTGCGTATCGCGGAGATGTTCCGGCACCGGCAACGTCCTCCCCTGCTCCACGTCGGCTTTCGCGTCCCAAATGCCTTTCGCGCTCGCGTTGGACTTCGGGGCCGTCGCGCAATACACCGTCGCTTCCGCCAGCGGCAATTCCCCTTCCGGCCAGCCGATGAATTCAACGGCGTGGTGCGCCGCGACGGCCACGACCAGCGCCATCGGGTCGGCCAGGCCGATGTCTTCCGCCGCGAGAATCGTAATTCGACGGGCGATAAAGCGCGGGTCTTCCCCGGCGACGACCATCTTGGCCAGCCAGTAGAGCGCGGCGTTGGGATCGCTGCCGCGCATGGACTTGATGAACGCCGAGATGGTGTCGTAATGCTCGTCCTCGTCCGCGTCATAGACGACGGCCTTCTTCTGGATGGACTCTTCAGCAACAGCTTTCGTGATGCGACCACCGGGTGTCGTGAGCGCGCCGATTTCCAGCGCGTTGAGCGCCTTGCGGGCATCGCCGTCGGAGGCAGTTGCGAGGAAATCGAGCGCACTGTCGTCAGCTTCGTATTCTTCCCGTTCCAACGCCCGGCGCAGCAGCGTCTTGATGTCGTCGGGTCGGAGCGGTTTCAGTTCGAAAATCTGCGAGCGCGAAACGAGCGGCGAATTGACGTAGAAGAACGGATTGTGCGTCGTCGCGCCAATGAGCCGCACTGTGCCATTCTCCACGTCGGGCAGCAACACGTCTTGCTGCGCCTTGTTGAAACGGTGGATCTCATCAATAAACAGAATCGTGCGCTGCCCGGTGTTGGCAAGGCGGTTGGCGGCGGTGGCAATCACCCGTCGAATATCGGCGACATTGGACTCAACGCCGCTGAGCCGTTCGAACTTCGACTTCGTGGCGTTTGCGATAACGGTCGCCAGCGTTGTCTTTCCCGTGCCCGGCGGGCCGTACAAGATGATGGAACTGATCCGGTCGGCCTTGATGGCGCGCCAGAGAAGTTTGCCGGGCGAGAGGACGTGCTGTTGACCGACGAATTCATCGAGAGTCTGCGGGCGCATCCGCGTGGCAAGCGGCGCAGCGGACACATGACCTTCTGCCACCGCTTCGGGAGCGGCGTTCTCTGATTGCCGATGGAATAGGTTCTCGGTCATGGCTTTTGTTGTTGCACCAGTTGACCGGAGCCGGCGGGAATGAAATACCCCGCCGTAATGCCGCTGGAACGGTCTCTTTGAACCCCTCGATAAAGGGGCGCTCTGTCGGCTGTTTTCTGGCTGCCCCTTGCGGGGTGTGCCGCTGGCAACCGAACTCCGAGCTCCGTTGATTAACGGTGTTGGCTCAAAGAATTTGCGTTCGTTGCGTACATGGCAGGGTATTTCGCAATTGCCATACTTCCAAAGAACTTGTGGAGCCGCATCTCCGCGCTCCGCCATACCTATAGTCCATGTTCCCCAGCAACTGCAAGTGGTAAAGCATCTTTTCGATGTTTATTTTCACGTCAACCCCGCCTCTGCCAATCAACTCTCTCGTATTTCACACGGCAGCATCTGCTGCAACTGCCGTTTCATTTGTTCATGCGCCGCGTTGACCTCCGCGTCCGTCAGGTTCCTGTCCGCCCGGAACGTCAACGAGTACGCCATGGACTTCTTCCCCGATGGAATCTGTCCGCCTCGGAAAATATCAAACAACTCAACCGATTCCAAGTGTTTGCTTCGACTTTTTTCAATGGCCGCCAACACGTCGGCGTGCCGCACATCCTCCGGCACCACCATCGCCATGTCGCGCACCACCGACGGGAACTTCGGCAGTTCGCGGAATTGTTTCTCGGCCGCCGTGATCGCCGGCAAATCCAGCTCGGCATAATAGACCGCGTCCCGCAAATCCATCTTGCGCGCCTGCGCCGCTGGAATCTCCCGAATCTCGGCGCTCGCGCCCAGCTCCTCCAGCGCGCCTTTCAAGTCAAAATAGTCAGTCTTCTCCGTGCGCTCCCAGTCGCCCGTCGTTCGCCGGCCCGTCGCCGCCAAAGCCAATCTCCACGTTTCCTTCCCATCCGCCGCAAACACCCGCCCCATCTCGAACAACCGGACATCGTACTGGTGGCGCGACACATTCGTCCGCAGGTTCTGCAGCAAACCCGGCGCCAGACTGTCGCGCAATGCCGACATTTCCGATGTCAGCGGGTTCTGCAACTTCGCCTGTCCACTCTGCACCATCGTCTGGTTCACCGCCTCGTGGAATCCGAGCGCGTTGAGAATCTCGCGCACTCGCCGGCGCGCATCCCATTCCGCGTCGAACTCGGACACCTGCGCCGTGCTCGGCAACATCGCCGATGGAATCTTCTCGACACCGTAAATCCGGCAGATTTCCTCGATCAAATCCGCTTCGCGTTCCAAGTCCACGCGGAACGACGGCGCCTCGACTTCGCACGCCGCCGCGTCGTCCTTCGCGACACGCAAACCAAGACCCACAAAAATCTTCTTCACCGTCGCCGGTGGAACTTCGATGCCGAGCAAGCGGGTTGCCTGTGCGTAACGGCAAGCCACCCGACGCTGCTCGATTGGTTTCGCCAGCACGTCAATCATCCCGCGCGCAATCTGTCCGCCGGCAAGCTGCTGAATCAGCGCGGCGGCGCGATTGCTGGCAAAGACCAGTCCCTCGATGTCCGTCCCGCGCTCGAAGCGGTAACTGGAATCGCTTGCCAAACCAAGTTGCTTCGATGTTCGACGGATATTTGACGGAGTGAAATATGCCGCCTCCAACAACACGTCCGTTGTCGCGTCATTGATCTCGCTGTTCTTGCCGCCCATGATGCCGGCCAATGCCACGGCGCGCTCCGCATCCGCAATCACCAGCATCTCCGAAGTCAACTCGTGCTTGCTGTCATCAATCGCCTCGTACCGCTCGCCGTTCGCGGCGCGCCGCACGATGATTTGATGTCCTTTGAGCAAATTGCAGTCGAACGCGTGCAACGGATGACCGCACTCCATCAACACGTAGTTGGTCACGTCCACGACATTGTTGATCGAGCGCAGCCCGATCTTTTCCAAGGTCTGCTTCAACCAGGCCGGCGACGGCCCGATCTTCACCCCCCGAATCAGCCGCGCCGTGTAGCGCGGACACAACTCCGGCGCCTCGACCTGCACCGAACACAACGCTTCCGTGTCTTCCGTGTGTTCCGTGGTTTTCACCTCCGGTAGCTTGAGCGGGTTCCCCGTCAACGCCGCCACTTCCCGCGCAATCCCAATGACGCTCAACCAATCCGGACGGTTCGGTGTCACCTCGATATCAAACACCGTGTCGCCCGGCCCAACGTACTCGGCAAACTTCTTCCCCACCGGCGCATCCGCCGGCAGAATCAACAAGCCGTCCTCGCCCTTCGGCAGGCCGAGTTCCTCGGCGGAACACATCATGCCCTGCGACACAACTCCTCGCAGCTTTGATTCCTTGATCGTAAATCCTGCTGCCATGGCGGCACCGGGCAACGCCAGCGGCACCTTGTCGCCAGGCTTGTAGTTCTTCGCGCCGCAAACAATCTGACGCTCCATGCTGCCGTCGTTGACGCGCGCGACGGTGAGTTTGTCGGCGTTCGGATGCTTCTCGCTGGAGAGAACCTGAGCCACGACCACTTGATCGGGAATCTTCCCGCCAAGCGTCTGCACATCTTCAACCTCAATCCCGGCAAAAGTCAGCTTCTCCGCCAACTCCTGCGGCGACCAGTCGAAGTCAACGTATTGCTTCAGCCAGTTATAGGTGAATTTCATATCACTTGACTAACTCATATTTCTCCGCAGGAAGACCGCAGATCGGGCACTTGGCAGTGGGTTTGCCGATTTCCAGATGACCGCACAGCGGACAGAGGTAAATCTCAGCGCCATCAAGGTCGTGTCCCGCCTTCACTGCCTCCAACGCCAGCGCATACAGCTTGGCGTGAACTTCCTCGGCTTGAACCGCATAACCGAACATCGTTTTCGCACGGTGGTTGTCCTTCTTCGCCTGCTCCAACATCGGCGGATACATCTCCTTGAACTCGTACGTCTCGCCCGCCACGGCTTCCTGCAAGTTCTCGACAGTTGTCTTCACGCCACCCATCGCGTTCAAATGGCCGTGTGCGTGAATCGTCTCCGCTTCCGCTGCTGCGCGGAACAAACGCGCCACTTGCGGGAATCCGTCTTTCTCCGCTTTCTTCGCAAACGCCAGATATTTCCGGTTCGCCTGGCTCTCGCCGGCAAACGCCGCTTTCAGGTTCTCATTGGTTGTTGTCATAATGTTGGTTTCCTTTATTGGTTAGAACTGCTCCAAAAACCTTACGTCATTTTCCGTAAACAAACGGATGTCGGTGATGCCGTACTGGACCATCGCCAATCGTTCAATGCCGAAGCCAAACGCCCAGCCGGTATAGGCGTCGTCGGGATAACCGACCGCCTTGAAGACATTCGGGTCAACCATGCCGCAGCCGGCGATCTCGATCCATTCCTTGCCGCGCGCGCGGAAATGCGGCGTGCTCAGGTCTATCTCGAAGCTCGGCTCGGTGTACGGGAAGAAATGCGGACGGAACCGAACCTTCGTCTCGGGGTCGAGCAGTTGCTTGAAAAAGAACTCGACGGTGCCTTTCAGGTCGGCAACGGTCACGTTCTTGTCAACGTACAGTCCCTCGATCTGGTGGAACGTCGGGCTATGTGTCGCATCGGGATTGTCACGCCGGAACACACGTCCGGGAGCGACGATGCGGATTGGCGGCTGTCGCTTCAACATCGTGCGAATCTGAACCGGCGAGGTGTGTGTGCGAAGCAGATGCCGTCCGTGTTCGCCTTTCGGCAGGTCAACGTAGAGCGTGTCTTGTATGTCGCGCGCGGGATGGTTGGCGGGCGTGTTCAGCGCATCGAAGCAATGCCACTCGTCTTCGATCTCCGGACCGTCCTCGACGGCAAAACCCATTCGACGGAAAATCGTGACGGTCTGATCGAAGACTTGGGTGAGCGGATGTTGATGCCCAATGCGATGTCGGCGTCCCGGCAGCGTCGTGTCAATCGCCGGGCCACTCGTGGCAGCGTTGGCTTCGAGGTCGGCTTGTTTCGCTTCGACGGCGGCGGTGAGCGCGACTTTGACTTCGTTGGCCAGTTTGCCGACGCGCGGTTTGTCTTCCTTGGCGAGCGAACCGAGCTGCTTGAGCGCCGTCGTGACAGCGCCCTGCTGGCCGATGTACTTGGCCTTGAGTTGCGCCAGCGCCGCGAGGTCGCCGCAACCGGCAACCGCAGCTTCGGCTTCTCGGCGAACAGATTGAAGTTGTTGTTCGAGTTCAGTCATGATGAATAATTCTTATACCAAAAACGGCTGCACGGCGACGAGAACTTGTTCGACCGTCACTCTTGACATGCATTCCATGGGTGGTTGCTGAACGCAACGATCTTTCATGCACGGCGAACAATCAACGCCGGCACGGAGAACAACGTGTTGTTTGCCGTACGGCCCGGTCAAGGCAGGGTCGGTGGGGCCAAAGATGGCGACGACCGGCGTGCCAACTGCCGCGGCAATGTGCATTGGACCGCTGTCGTTGGTGACGACAACGGCGCAACGCGCATACAACTCGGCAAGCTGAAGGAGATTCGTTTTACCGGCTTCGTCCCGACAACCTTGGGCAATTCGTTCGATGCGGTTGCGCTCGTTCGCCGAGCCGGTGAGAACGACGCGGTCGCGCGGCAACCGGCGGATCAGCTCGGCGAATTTGTCGTCGCCCCAGAGTTTTGTCGGCCAGCGGGCGGAGGCATTGATGGCAATCCATCCCTCACGCGATGCTTGGGGTAAGCCGAGAGGAAACTCGACCGAATCACCGTGGCAACCGAGGTGGTCGGCGGCCTTCAGGTAACGTTCTACAGCGTGGCATCGCGGAACCGCGACGATTTCGTTGTAGAACATTCGCGAGCCTTCGCGCGCGTCGCTGAGTCCGATGCGGCGCGCAGCGCGTGTCACCCACGTCATTACGCCGCTGCGCAGCAGGCCTTGCAGATCAACGACGAGTTCAAAACTGGCTGAGTGAAGTTGTTTCAGGAGCGCAGGAAACCGGCCGGCCTGTTCGCGGTGAAACAGCATGCGCTCGTTGATCACCGGTGACCGTTCCAGCAGGGACGCGAGATTGCTGTTGATGAGCCACGCGATGTGCGCTTCGGGAAACTGGCGGCGGATGCGCGCGACGGTCGGAAGCGCGTGGACAACGTCGCCGAGCGCGCTGGGCTTGACGATGAGAATGCGCTGGGGCGTCACTTGCCGTATTCGAGCCGTTCAGCGAGCGTTTCCGGCAACCCGGCGTCGAGGATCTTTTTCTGGGTCTGTCGGAAATCGTACTCGACGCGGTGCAATTCGACCGTCTGGCTGGGGAGATCGTAGGTGACGTAGGCGGCAGCGGAGTTCCGGTCGCGGGGCTGCCCGATGGAACCGGCGTTGATGAAGTATTTCTTGCCGACTTCGATTTTGATTTTGGTGTACAAGCCGCCTTGCACGCCCAAGGGGGTCCGGATGAAGGCAACGGGAACGTGCGTGTGTCCGTTGAAACAGACTGGTGTGCGCTGGTAATTCATGCTGGCAGCGGCGGCCAGCTTGTCGAAGACATAGGCCCATTTCTCGGGCAGGTCGAGCGTCGCGTGCACAACGGAGAAGGATTCGACGATCTGCGAGTATTTGAGATTGCGAAGCCACTCCCGGTCGTCTTCCGTCAGGTGGTCGCGGGTCCACTTGATGGCGTCGGAGGCCATCGGGTTGAACCCGGCGAGATCAAGGACACTGCCGCAGTATTCGTCGTGGTTGCCCATCACGACGGGGCAGTTCAGGCTGCGAACAATGTCGAGGCACTCTTTCGGGTTGGGACCATAGCCGACGACGTCGCCGAGGCTGATAAAGTGAGCGCAGTGTTGCGACTTCGCATGATCGAGCACGGCGCGCAGCGATTCCAGGTTGCTATGGATGTCTCCGAGGATGGCGTATTTCATCGGCTTGGTTCAGGTTTGGGTGATTGTTGCGGGAAGATACGCTGTGCATCGGGAATGTCCATCTCATTTTCGATCCGTCGAATCTCGCGTTCCACGACGCCCCAGAGGTGAGGCACTTTTTTGTGGTCTTGAAACCAGATTCTCTTCCAACAGTCGTACGCTTCCGCATACTTGCCGCATTCGGCAAGCTTCCGGCAATGCATCCTCGCGATAAATGTTGGAGCGTTGCTAAAGCCCGCAGCGATGGCATATTGCTCGGCGGCCAGACAAGGGTCCTTGAATTTCTGGTCGTAGAGCCAGCCCAGCTTGAAATAAAGCTCATATCGGTTCGGCACATTCTGGATGCCGCGCACCAGAAACTGACGGCCACGTTCATGCCAGACAAGCTCGCGTTTCATGCCTTGCGCGAGCGTATAGTTGTTGGTGTCCACGCGCTCCGCATAGCCGATGTTCCAGGCCATGTGCCATGAGCCGACATCCCAAAACAACACCGACCGCGGCTGCAACATCGTCGCCACCTGCATCTTGTTGTACTGTTGGAACCAGCGTTTCTGTTCCCAGTCGCTGTGGCTCCAGATCCAGACGAAGTCCGCCGCCACGCCGCGAAAACCGGCCAGCACGCCGATGACCAACCCCTGCCCCATCACATCGCGCATCTCGCGGGTCACGGTCACGCCTCCGAATTTCAACCGCAGCCGCTGCGTTTCCATCCGCTCCTGCAACGGCAACGTCCCCCACGCCGCCAGCAGCAAGACCAAAATGGCCGACAAAATCCCCCGCATGACTCACAGCTCCCGTTCCGCAAAAATAAACTGGGCTGCCGCCAGCACGGCGGCCAAATAGACCGCGCCGTACAACATCACCTTGGCGACATACCCCCACGGAATCGCATCGCCGAGAATCACGTCGTCGGCCACATTGAACACGCTCAAGTCCGGCACCAACGCCAGCAGAAACCGCGCGGCGCCGCTCTCGGCCCAGCGTTCCTTCGCGGCGCCAACCAAATGGCCGGAGAAAAAGATCAACAACGCCACGGCCACGTTGAACACCATCGAGGTTGAAAACGTTGACACCAGCAGCGTGATCGCCGCCAGCAACGCGAGCTTCACATACGCCAGCAGCAACGCCTTTACCAGGTCGGCGTCAAGCACCGCCGCCCGAATCCGCTCTGTCTGGCGGGCAGCCTCCTCCAGGTTCGCATTCTCGCCGGCCCGCTCGACTGTTTCCCGCACGACCCGCAGGTAATTGTCGCCCTTGAACTTCAACGCCGCGCCAAACATCACCGACATCACCAGCAAGCTCACCAACACCAACAAGGCGCTTCCCAGATATTTGCCGAACAAAAACTCGCACCGGCGAACCGGCTTGGAGAGGATCGTGTAGATCGTGCGCTGCTCCAATTCGTTCGGTATCAACTGCGCCGTCCCCACGATCGCAATCAACATCCCGAACACGGAAATGGCGCCCAGACAAAAATCCTTGACGAACTTCAACTGCTCCAGCGCACCCTGCTCGCCGGCGTCGCCAAACCCGAATTGCGAGAAGAAACTCGCGCTCGCAATCAACACCAACGCGAACAGAATCAGTACCAGATACACCTTCTGCCGCACCGATTCGGTCAGCGTGTTCACCGCAATCGCCCAGACACGCCGCAAGGAAAATCCAACCCATTCTTGTCGCGCGCCGCTCATGGCCTGGCCCCTCCTTCATCCTTGCGCAGTGCCTTCAAGAACAAATCCTCCAATGTCGTCTCGGGGTGCTCGACGGACACGACGGTCCCGCCGGCCGCGGCAACAGCCGATTCCACGGCACCGCGCGCGCCCTCCGGCAGGTCTTGCACCGTGATGCTCAACCGCTGTTGGTCCTTCAACAACTGGCTGACGTCACCCTCCAACACCAACCTGCCCAGGTTCAGGATGCCAATCCGGTCGCAGACATCCTGCACCTGCGCCAACAAGTGCGAACTCAGGATCACCGTCTTCCCCATCGCCTTCAACCGGAGAATCAGGTCGCGAATCTCCCGGCTGCCAATCGGGTCAACACCGGCCGTCGGCTCGTCCAGCAACAACAAACGCGGGTCATGAACCAACGCCTGGGCCAGCCCGATCCGCTGCAACATCCCTTTCGAGTACCCCGACAATCGCCGGTCGCGCGCCGCCGTCAACCCCACCATCTCCAGCAGTTCAGCCACCCGTCTCCGCAACAGCGCGCCGCGCATCCCGCACAGCCGCCCGTAAAACTCCAGGGTCTCCCCGCCGGTCAGGTACCGGTAGAAATACGGGTTCTCCGGCAAAAAACCGACGTGAAGCCGCGAGACCACCTTGTCGCACGGCACATCAAAAATCCACGCAGCACCCGATGTCGGCCAGACCAAATTCAGAATCAACTTCAACGCGGTGCTTTTGCCGGAGCCGTTCGGGCCGAGCAGGCCGTACACCTCCCCCTCGCGCACCCGCAGGTTCAGCCGATCCAACGCGAGCAACCGTCCGCGGCCCCAGCCGAGGTTGTATTTCTTCGTCAGGTTCTCTGTGCGAATGGCGTCCATCTCAATACCGAATGTCAAAACCAACAAACTCGCCCGTCGCCGGCAACCAGTGCGTTTCCTCGTTGCGAATGTACCCGGCCAAGCCGCTGTCGCGTACCGCCTGCAGAAACGCCTTCAGTTCCGCCTCGTCGCCTTCCGCCGTCAGTTCCACGCGACCGTCGGGCAGGTTGCGGACAAAACCGGCGACTTCGTAGCCGCACGCCACCTCGCGCACAGTGTAGCGGAATCCCACACCTTGCACGCGCCCGGCATAATTAACCACAACATGTTTTCGCGTCGGCATAACAACGGCGGAGAGTACCGGCAAAACCTTTTGCGGTCAACGCTTCGTCCGCCACCCTTGCAAAAAAAACTTTACAGGACCGGGGAAACGTGGTTATGCTCACGGCAGTACATCACAGAAAGACAAACCAAGCAGATGATAGCGAACGACAAAAAGAAGCATATTACCAAAGAATTTCAGTTGCACCCGAAGGACACCGGTTCGGCGGACGTGCAGATTGCGCTGCTCACCGCCCGCATCAACGAGTTGACGGAGCACTTGCAGTCACACCTCAAGGACCACAGTTCCCGTCGGGGGCTGCTGAAAATGGTTGGCCAGCGGCGTCGCCTGCTCGATTATCTGAGCAGCACCGACACCAAACGCTACCACGAACTCATCAAGAAACTAAACCTCAGAAAATAAGGACGCACTCCTGAGGACGGATAGGATGGGTGGAATGATGTCGAGGCGCAAGGCCTGACGCCGCGCTTCGATATCATTTCATCGTTTCTACCGATCCCTTCCCTCGGGGTGCCTCCACAGAACAGGAGTCACATGACACATCGCATCAACCCCCAAATCGGGGACAAACCCCTCATCATCGAAACCGGCAAACTCGCCAAACAGGCTGACGGCGCCGTCACCGTCCAGTACGGCGAAACCGTGGTGCTCGTCACCGCCGTCGCCAGCGCCGGGCTGCGCGAGGAACTCGATTTCTTCCCGCTCACGGTTGACTACCGCGAAAAAGCCGCCGCCGCGGGCAAGTTCCCCGGTGGCTACTTCAAGCGCGAAGGCCGCCCCACCGAAAAGGAAATCCTCACCGCCCGCATGGTGGACCGCCCCTGCCGTCCGCTGTTCCCAGAAGGGTTTTACAACGACACCCAGATCATCTCCATCCTGCTCAGCGCCGACGCCGTGAATGATCCCGACGTCCTCGTCATCAACGGCGCCAGCGCCGCGCTGACCATCTCCGACATCCCATGGAACGGCCCCATCGGCGCCGTCCGCGTCGGCCGGGTCAACGGCGCATTCGTCGCCAACCCGACGCACGAGCAACGCGAGCAGAGCGACCTCGACCTCGTCTATGCCGGCAGCGAGACGGAACTCGTCATGATCGAAGGCAGCGCCAAGGAAATCAGTGAGACCGACATGATGGCCGCCATCGAGTTCGGCCATGCCGAGGTGAAGAAAATCATCGCCGGCATCAAGGAACTCGTCGCCAAGGCCGGCAAGGCGAAACGCACGCCGCCGTTGCGCGTTGTGCGTCCCGAAGTCTTTGCCGTCGCACAGGAGATTGCCGCGCCGGAAATCCTTGCCGCCATCCTCACGCCTGCCAAACTCGAACGCCAGGGCAGGGTCAGCGCGCTCAAGACCAAGGTCACCGAGGCGCTCAAAGTCAAGTTCCCCGACGTGACGAAGTTCGAAATCAACGAGTCCTTCTACAAGATTGAGTCCGAGGCAATTCGCACGTCAATCCTGAAGAACAACAAGCGTCCCGACGGCCGCGGCGCGCGTGAACTTCGCCCGATTGCCTGCGAGGTCGGCATCCTCCCGCGCACCCACGGCAGCGGTTTGTTCCAGCGCGGCGAAACGCAGGGCTTGGTGTTGACGACGCTCGGCGCGAAGGCCGACATGCAGGAAATGGACGCCTGGACCGGCGGCCCGACCGGCAAACGCTTCATGCTCCACTACAGTTTCCCGCCGTTCAGCGTCGGCGAAACCGGCCGCACCGGCGGTCCCGGCCGCCGCGAGATCGGCCACGGCGCGCTCGCGGAGCGATCCCTCCTGCCGGTGATTCCCGAGGAAACGGATTTCGCATACACGATCCGGTTGACCTCGGAGATTCTCGAGTCCAACGGCTCATCCTCGATGGCTTCCATCTGCGGCGGAACACTCGCGTTGATGGACGCCGGCGTGCCGATCAAAGCACCGGTGGCGGGCATCTCCATCGGATTGATCACTTGTGAAAAGACCGGGCAAGCAATGACCATCACAGATATCATCGGCGCCGAAGACCACTACGGCGACATGGATTTCAAGGTGGCCGGCACGGCGAAGGGCATTACCGGGTTCCAGACCGACTTGAAGTTGCACGGCCTGAAGTTTGAACTGGCGCGCCAGGCCTTCGAACAGGCGCGCGAAGCCCGTGTCCAGATTCTTGAGAAGATGGCCGCCGCCATCAGCGGGCCGCGCAAGGAAATGTCCAAGTACGCGCCGCGCATCACGACCATCAAGATCAATCCCGAGAAAATCGGCGCGGTCATCGGGCCGCAAGGCAAAGTCATCAAGCAGATTGTCGAGACGACGGGCTGCCAGATTGATATTGAAGACGACGGCTCGATCCACATCTTTTCCAGCAGCGGCGAAGCCTGCCAGATGGCGATTGACCAGATCCACGGCATCACTGCCGAGGCGGAAGTCGGCAAGATTTACCGCGGCAAGGTGGTTGGCATCAAGGAATTCGGCGCATTCGTCGAAATTCTGCCCGACAAGGACGGCCTGCTCCACATCAGCGAGATTGCCGATTATCGCGTCAAGCGGGTGGAAGACGTCCTGAAGATGGGCGACGAAGTCTGGGTCAAGGTGCTGGACATTGACGACCGCGGCAAGGTTCGTCTCAGCCGCAAGGCGGCCCTTGCGGAGAAAGATGCACAGGCAAAAACATCCGATTAAGAATCGAATTGAGTTGCCAAGATAACGACCGCTACGTATAAGGCGGCACAACAAGAGCGAGTTTCGTATAAGATCAAGATGGAGGAATACATGCAAGTCACTGCCACAAAGAAATCACATCTGTTTCGCATCCTTGGCGCCTTACTACTCACCGTCACCCTTCTGGGCATCACGGCCGCTTGGGCACAGGAGGCCGCACCTGCGGCGGCTCCGGCCGCGGCAGCGGCTCCCGCACCGGCGGCACCAGCGGCTCCGGCAGCCCAACAGACGGAAGCCAGTTACTGGGAGATGATCAAGCATGGCGGCCCCACGCTGGTCGTCCTGTTCTTGTGCTCGGTGTTTACCATGACACTCATCATCGAGCGGTTCATGTACTACCGCAAGGCCTCCGCCAACACCGCTGCGATGATCGAGAAGGTTAAACAGGCCGGCACATTGTCGGAGGCATTGACTGCCATCGAATCCGAACCGGGCGTTTCCGGCCGGGTGTTGCGCACGGCGCTGACTGCGGCACGGGACGGCTATCCCTCCGAGCAGGTGGAGCAACTCGTGCAGGGCGAAGTCACCAAGGAACTGATCGGCATGGAACGCTGGCTGCCCCAGATTGACTCGATGGTCACGATGTGCCCGCTCATTGGTCTTCTGGGCACCACGCTGGGCATGATCCGCTCTTTCAGCATCGTCGCCCGCATCGGCATGAGCGACCCGACCAAACTGGCCGGCGGCATTTCCGAGGCGCTCGTCAACACCGCAGCCGGTTTGGCCGTCGCCATTCCGGCGCTCTTTGCCTTCAATTACTTCACCGGCCGCAAGGAAGCCATCTTGATGGACATGGAAAAAGGCCTCAGCGAACTGATGGTCATCCTGAAGAGTTCCGAGAACCCGGAATAACCCTGCCCCTGATCCTCCGCCATGAAGGTCAAACGCCGAATCGTCAAGCGCGGGCGCATCGAGATCATTCCGCTGATTGACACGATCGTCATTCTCTTGATCTTCTACATGACGTTTTCCCGTTTCTCCGAGGCGCAGCGGGAATCCGCGTTGAAGCTGCCGGAATCGCGCGCTGGCGATGAGTTCAAGATGTTGCCACAGCAGATCATCGTCAATATGTACTCAAGCGATGAGGTCTCCATCGGCGGCGTGAAATGCAAGGTCGCCGAACTGCCTGCCATCATCCGCAACTATTACGCAAACCTCGCCAACACCGCGCCGGACCTTGCCCTCAAACTCAAAGCGGGCGAAGTCAAACCCTCCATCATCCTTCGCGGAGACCGCAAGATGTCATACAGGGACCTCAGCGATTTCATGCGGGTTTGTGCCAAGACCGACCTGCGCGAGTTCCTGCCGGCAAACTCGGCCCCCGGCATTACAGAAGTCACCTTTACCGCCCAGGAAGTCCGCTGAACAGCCATGAAACTCAAACGGCGAATCACCAAACGCGGCCGCATCGAAATCATCCCATTGATTGACACGATCCTGATCCTGCTGATCTTCTACATGAGTTTCTCCTCGTTCGAAGCCAAGGAGAAACGGATTGATGCGAAGATGCCGTTGATCAGCAAGACCATGACGCCGGGCACACAATTCGAGTTGGACCTGACACTCCACGTCTATAACCAGAGCAACATCCTCGTCAACGGCGCCTCGTACGACGCCGAGGGATTGCGCGAGCAGATGAAACTCTTCACCACCACCCCGGATCAACCGGTGACGGTGATCATCGAGGGCGAACCCGACACGAATTATCAAGCCATCATCAGCGCGTTGGATGCCTGCGCCCAGGCCAAACTCACCAAGGTGGCATTCCGACCGCTGCCTGAAAAGGCTGCCGCACCTGCTGCGGCGCCGGCCGCGCCGGCCCCGTGAGGTTGCCATGATCCGCCACGGCCTGCGCATACTGGTTGCCATGCTGGCGCTCGCCTTTGCCGGCGCGTTCCCGTCATCCGCTGCCGAGAAAAAACCAGACCCCAAGAAAACCCCGGCCAAGGCACCCGCCGCCAATCCGCCGATGGTGGCGCCCACGAAAGCCGCCCTCCCCGCCCCGCCGGCTGCACCCCAATCGGGGGCGTTGACACCCCAAGCTGCCTTTGACCAGGCGGAGGACCTCTACCGATCCGGCGATTGGCCTGCGGCGTTGAAGGCGTTTCAGGATTTCGACAAAAAGTTCCCTTATAGCGGCGCCCGCCCCATCGGCCAATACTATCAGGGCTGGTGCTATTTCAACCTCAAGCGATACGACGAGGCGATCAAGATCCTCAACGGCATGATCACGAACTATAAAGAGGCGCCTATCGTTCCCGAGGCGATCCTCAAGCTCGCCGAATGCTACCGCGAGAAGCGGGATTTCAAGCAGGCCACCCAGTGGTACCGCACCTTTCAGGAAAAATACAAAGACAACCCATTCCTTCCGCAAGCCATCATCGGCGAGGCATGGGTGCTCTACAAAAACGACAACCGCGAGGCCGCCAAGAAAATCATCACCGCCGTCGGCCAACAATACGCCAACAATGCGCAGGCCATCCTCGACGCCACTTTCCTGCTCGGCCAAATCCTGACGGACGAAAAGAAGTTCAACGAAGCGCGGGCGCTGTTTCGGCGCATCGCCGAGCAAAGCAACAACCCCAGCGCCACTGCCGCCCTCTATCAGATGGCAGACTCTTTTTACGAAGCAAAAAATTACACAGATGCCATCAAGTACTTCAAGCGCGTCCAGTCCAAGTCCGCCCTGCTGGCCAACATCGCCACGCAGATCGAGCCGCTCATCACCCGCCGCAATGAACTGCTCCGCGCCGGCGCTGACATCGGCATCGTCACGTCGCAAATCCAGCAGTTGCAGACGCTCGCCAGCCAGATCAACAAGCGCGAAGACCTGCGCGCGGTCGCCCTGTTCCGGATCGCCAACTGTTACCAGGAACTCCGCAAACCCGAACAAGCCACGGTCGTCTATCGCGCCCTCATCGAAAAGTACCCAACCGAAAAAACCACGGAGTATTCCCTCTACGGCCTGATCCAGGCCCTGACCGAAAGCAAACGCCTCACCGAGGCAAACGCCGCGACCGAGCAATTCAAGAAACAATTTCCCCAAAGCAAAATGCTCGACAGCGCCGGCTTTCTGCAGGCTGTCTCCATCTTCGGCACCGGCGATTACAAGGACGCCCTCGAACGTTTCCGCAAGTTCCTGACCACCTGCAAAGACC
>VHCW01000050.1 GCA_016871575.1 Verrucomicrobiota bacterium | reverse complement strand
TCGGCGCGCACCAGTTCATGCTGTGCGCTGACAAAGCTCTGTTCAGAGCGGAAAGCGGGGTGACGTGAAAATGGCAGCGAAGAAAAAAGCAGCAAAAGGCAAGAAGGCCGCGGTGAAAGCCAAGAAGAAGAAGTAAAACCCGCCGTGACGGGTTTCACTGGCGGTGTGCAGTCCGGCACTTCCAGTGATGCCCGTGCGGGTCAGTTCCTCCCCAAAACCCGTTGATGTAGATTCGCAGTTCCCCGCTTCGTTGCATTCTCCTGTTTCTCCTTTTCACCGGCTTGGCTTTGGTTGTTGGCGTGGTAGAATACGCGCAGTGAAAGCCACTCGAAGAAAACCGAACGCAGCAACAGCTTGGAAAGCGGCGGCCGATTACGGCTGCGACATGGCGCTGTTGGAGCGGAACATCAAAATGACGCCAGCCCAGCGCGTCGCAGCCCATAGCCAGGCGCTGGCACTGGTGAAGGCGCTACGCCAGGCCAAGGTGGTTCGCTGTGGCTGATCTCACCGATTTGATCGGGCGACTTCACCGGGAGAAAGTCGAATACGTCATCGTGGGCGGGTTCGCCGCCATTCTGCATGGAGGATCGGTTGTGACTGAGGATGTGGACATTTGTTGCCGGTTCACGGCTGCCAATCTGCTCCGACTCCAGAAGGCGCTTCACGACTTGCATCCTTTTCATCGGCTTACACCACGACGACTGCCGCTGGAACTAACGGCGGCGCGGTGCCGGGGACTCAAGAACCTGTATCTCCAGACAGATTGGGGCGTGGTGGATTGCCTCGGCGAAGTGCTCGGCATCGGCGATTACGCTGCTGTCCGCAAACAAAGCATCGTGGTGAAACTGCCGTTCGGGAACTGTCGCGTGTTGGGTTTGGATGCATTGATCAAGGCCAAGGAAGCCATGGGGCGTCCGCACGATCTCCAAAGCGTCACCCAACTAAAGGCCATCAAAGCCCGCACCAACTAATGCTCCGCCAGCTACGAAGTGATTTGCGGGAACAAGCCGACCGCATCCGCGCCGCCATCCTGCAACGCTTCTTCAAGACAGGGCCGGGTGAGTATGCGGAGGGTGACAAGTTTCTCGGGCTGACCGTGCCGCAACTGCGGGCGCTGGCGAAACGATACCGGGGACTTCCGCTGCGCGACATTGCCACGCTGCTGCGCTCACCGATCCACGAGGAACGGTTGCTGGCATTGCTCCTGTTGGTGCAGGCGTACCGGGTGGGCGACACCGACGAGCAGCGGCGAATCTACGAACTGTACCTGCGGAGCACGAAGTTCATCAACAACTGGGACTTGGTGGATTGCTCGGCGGAACATATTGTTGGGGCATGGTGTAGTGGCGGCTGTCTCAGCCGCAAAGGTCCGCAGAACGCGCCTGAGACAGGCGCGGCTACACTTACGAAGTTGGCCCGGTCGCGCTCTCTTTGGGAGCGACGGATTGCAATCATGGCGACGTTTCATTTCATCAAGCGCGGGGAGTTCGCGCCGACGCTTCGAATCGCGCGGTTGTTGTTGCGCGATGAACACGACCTGATTCACAAGGCTGTCGGTTGGATGTTGCGCGAAATCGGCAAGCGCGACTTGGCGGTCGAGGAAGCGTTTCTGCGGCGGCATTACCGTCGGATGCCGCGGACGATGTTGCGCTACGCCATCGAGCGGTTTCCGGAACGGAAACGGCAACGTTACCTGCGACGCCCGGTATGAGGATTTATTGGGCGCTGAGGCAGACGAGGTCGCCGGGGATGGTCTTGCAGTAGATGCGACCGTTGGCGAGCACGGGCATGCTCCAGCAGTGACCGTCAAGGACCTTGGCGCGCGCCAACTCTTTGTAGGCAGCCGGCGCGGCTTCGACAATGACGAGGTCGCCTTTGTCGCCGAGGATGATGAGTTTGCCGTCGGCCATCATCAGGGAGCCTTTGCCGAGGAACTTGCCGGCGACCCATTTCGGTTCGCCGGTGGCGAGTTCGAGGCAGGTCAGGGTGTCTTCGTTGAATCCGTAAAGGTGTCCTTGCCAGAGGATGGAGGTGGCAAGTTGGTTTCGCATCTTTTTGTTTTCCCACAATGGAGCGAGCTTGCCGTCGCGGAACTGGAGCAGCGTGGCGCCGCGGTTGTAGCCGGAGGAGATGAAAATATTATCACCGTCAATGATCGGCGTGGCGGCGTTGACGTTGTAGGAGGTTTTCCACGGGTGATGAGCGATGAGTTTGCCGGAATCGAGGTTGCGGAGGCTGAGTCCTTCGGCGTTGAGAAGGAGGACGATGTTGGTAAAGGCGATGATGGGCGAAGTGTAGGCGGGCGGTTCATCGGCTTTCCAAAGGAGCGCGCCGGTGGTCTTGTTGAGGGCGAGGCCGTGGAGGATGAGTTTGTCGCCGTGGACGAGCGGCGAGCCGGCATGTCCCCAGCCTTCGTTGTTGTTGCCCCATTTCGGCGTGGGGTAAGCGAAATCGGTGGTGAGATTCCTTGACCACACCACTTTGCCGGTGTCGGCGCGGAGACAGAAGAGTTGTCCTGAGCGACTCAAGGTGAATACGTGATCGCCATCGGCGGTGGGGGTGGTGTTGGGGCCGCCTTCGTACAGATGGGGGGCGAGCGGTTCGGGGTACTCGTGTTTCCAGAGTTCTTTGCCGGTGGCGTCGTCGAGGCACCAGACGATGTCGGTGTTTCGCCGGTTGCCCATGGTGTAGAGGCGGCCGTCGGCAATGGAGACGGTGGCGCAGCCGGTGCCGACGTTGGTTTTCCAAAGTTGCTTGGGGGTTGAAGTGGGGGTGAATTGCTCGGCGGAGATGCCGGTGCGGTCCGGGCCGCGCCATGCAGGCCAGTTGCCGGCGAAGGCGAGCGATGTTGTGAGCGCAAACAGGAGAATGGTTTTCATGCAGGTCACCATTGGGTTTCGGTGGAACCGTTGAGGGTGGCGCCGGCGCGTTTGGCGGCGGGGAGATAGGCTTCTTCGACGTAGTCGCGGACCATGCGGGCAGTGGAGAAGCGGGGCAGAACGGTGGCGATGGAGGCTTTCATGTGTTTGATCCATTCGCCTGGCAGGCCATCGGGACCGCGCTGGTAGTAGAGGGGGGCGATGGTGTTTTCGATGAGATCGTAGAGCGACTGGCTGTCTTCGTGGTCCTGCTGGTCCGGGTTGGGCGTGGTGTGATGGTTGCCGATGGTCCAGCCGGCGTCGGGGTTTTGGACTTCGCACCACCAGCCGTCAGCGATGGAGAAGTTGATGGCGCCGTTGACGGGCGCTTTCATGCCGGAAGTGCCGCTGGCTTCGTGGGGACGGCGCGGGGTGTTCAGCCAGACATCAACGCCTTGGACCAACATGCGGGCGACGCGCATGTTGTAGTTCTCGACGAAGACAATGTGGCCGCGCAAGTCGCTGTAGCGTGAGACTTCAAAAATCCGGCGGATGAGTTCCTGGCCGGGTTTGTCGGCGGGATGGGCTTTGCCGGCGAAGATGATTTGGATGGGGCGGCGCGGGTTCTTCAGGATGGCGCGGAGCCGGTCGAAGTCGCGGAACAGGAGGTCGGCGCGTTTGTAAGTGGCGAATCGCCGGGCGAAACCGATGGTGAGCGAATCGCGATTCAGGAGGGTTTCGAGTTCGCGGAGTTCGTCGGGTGAACAACCGTGGCGGGCGAGCTGGGTGCGGACACGGGCGCGAACGCAGCGGATAAGATTGTCTTTTTGAATCGCGTGAACATCCCAGAGTTCGGCATCGGGAATGTTGGTCACGCCGCGTTTCCAGAACATCTCGTCCATGAGGTTTTGTCGCCAGGCCGGGGTGAGGTAGCGGTCGTAGAGGTCGGCCATTTGCCAGCCGAGCCAGGTCTGGGTGTGGACGCCGTTGGTGATGGCCTTGACGGGTTCTTCCTTGGGCTTGGCGTGGAACACGTGACGCCACATGTCGTTGGAGACTTTGCCGTGGAGTTGGCTGACGCCGTTGCAGTAGGTGGACAGACGGATGGCGAGGACGGTGAGGCTGAACGGTTCGTTGGTGGCGTCCGGGTGGGGCAGGCCGAGCGCGAGGAGTTTGTTGATGTCGGCGCCGGTTTCGTCGCAGCATTGTTTGACGTATTTGCGGACCAGTGCGACATCGAAAGCCTCGTTGCCGGCAGGAACGGGCGTGTGCGTGGTGAAGACGGAATTTTTTGCGACTTCCTTGCAGGCGGCCGGGAATGCGACCCCTTGGTGAAGGAGCGCGCGGATGCGTTCGAGGGTGAGGAACGCGCAATGGCCTTCGTTCATGTGCCAGCAGGACGGCTCGATGTTGAGGGCTTGGAGGACGCGGACGCCGCCCATGCCGACGAGAAGTTCCTGGCAGATGCGCATTTCGCGTCCGCTGACGTAGAGTTGGCCGGTGATGGGGCGGTCGGCCGGTTCGTTCTTCGGGATGTCGCTGTCGAGCAGGAGCGCCGGGATGCGGCCGACCTGGGCGAGCCAGACGCGGACGTGAATCTCGCGGTTGGGGAAGGGGACGCTGACGGTGAGTTGGCGCCCGTCATCGCCGAGCAATGGCATGAGGGGAAGGCGCGCGAAGTCATAGGCGGGATAGAAATGTTGTTGGCGCCCGTCGGGTTCGACTTCCTGTTCGAAGTAGCCGTTCTTGTAGAGCGGGCCGATGGCGATGAACGGGAGACCGAGGTCGCTCGCGGATTTGCAATGGTCGCCGGAGAGGATGCCGAGGCCGCCGGAGTAGGTGTGAAGCGACTCGTGCCAGCCGAACTCGGTGGAGAAATAGACGAACGGGCCGCCCTTGTAGTGTGGGTAGTTCTGGTTGAACCACGTTGCGGCGGCGGGTTTCATGTAGGCGTCGAACTCGCGGAGGACGCTGTGGTACATCGTGAGGAAGATTTCGTCTTCGAGCAATTGTTCCCAGTGGTGCGGCTCGATGTTGATGAGCAGTTCCACGGGATTGCGATACATCGCCCAGAGACCGGGCTGGATGTGGCTGAACATGCGGCGCGCGTGCGGCGTCCACGTCCACCAAAGGTTGTAGGCAAGCTCGCGCAGGCGCGCGACTTCCTTGGGCAGCTCGATGTCGGCGAGTTGGGCGGAGTGGAATCGAAAGGGGAGTTTGTCCATGTGATGTCAGTGGTTGGCGATGATTTCATCCACGTTCACGTCGCGCAGGGCGAACAGCCGGCGGACCGTGTCGTCAATGAGATTGTTCGGGCAGGAAGCACCGGCGGTGATGCCGATGGAAACGGGTCCGTCGGGCAGCCAGTTTTCGGTGAGAACTTCCTGTTGTTCGTGAAGGTTGAAATGGCGGATGGCCTTGGCGGAAAGGATTTCGCCGGCGTTCTTGATGAAGAACGTGCGGACCTGCGCCTCGCTGAGTTCGGCGAGGTGGGAGGTGTTGGAGGAATTGTAGCCGCCGACAACGATCATCATGTCGAGCGGTTCCTTGAGCAACTGGATCAGCGCATCCTGTCGTTGTTGCGTGGCGCCGCAGATCGTGTCGAACATCCGAAAATGCTTGTCGAGGTTGTCCGCGCCGTGCCGGTCAATCATCGCTTGCCGCAGGCGGCGTTGGATTTCCTCGGTCTCGCTGCGGAGCATCGTGGTCTGGTTGGCAACGCCGATGGAAACGAGATCGCGGTCGGGATCGAAACCGGGGGAATACGCGCCGGGAAACTTGCGGAGAAATTCCTCCTTGTCGCCGCCGTGGCGGATGTAGTCGCAAACGCAGTCGGTCTCGGTGACGTTGAGAACGACGAGATAATGGCCGCCCTGGTTGGCGATGGTGCGGGAACTGGTGGCGAGGGTTTCCTCGTGCTTGGATTTGCCGTGGATGATGGAGGTAAATTTTTCGTGGGCATTCTGGGTGACGCGCTTCCAGACACTCATCACGTCGCCACAGGTGGTGTCCACGAATTGGCAACCCTTGGTCTTGAGCTTGTTCATGATCTCGACCTGCGCGCCGAAGGCCGGGATGATGACGACGTCCTCGGCAGTGAGCTGGTCAATATCGGCGCTTTTGTGCGGCCCGGAGAGGAATCTGACGCCCATGGCGCGAAGCTGGTCGTTGACCTCGGGGTTGTGGATGATCTCGCCGAGGATGAAAATGTTGCGGTCATGGAAAAATTTCCGCGCCGCATACGCGAGGTCAATGGCGCGCTCGACGCCGTAGCAGAAACCGAACTCCTTGGCGAGGCGGACGGTCAACCCGGCGGCTTCGAGGAGACTGCCGCGCTGGCGGAGTTTCTCGACGATCTGGCTGCGGTAATGTTGTTCGACCTCTTCGCGCACCGCCTCCATGATGTCGGGCCGGCGGAGATTGACGCGCGCGGGTCTGCTGATGTTTTCGGGGCTCATGGGCGTGGCATATCTACTGCAAGCAGGGGTGCGGTTCAAGCTCGCATGTTATGGTTCGCGTACAAGGAGTGGCGCACGACGGTGCGATCCGCTTTTTCTGGACGGAACAAGACTGGAACAGAGTCCTGCTGTTTGAGGTGGCGAAACCCGAATTCGAGATTGATTGTGTCCGATGTACTTGTTCCGTAGGCAGGCGTGGAGCCTGTGCTGGACGGCAGGCGATGAGTCCATTGGGGAGACGCACCTGAAGGAAAGCGGCGCTTACCCCTATCGGAATTGTCCCACCGTGTATTACCTTAATAACGCTACATATGTAGCACTATTAAGGTAAGATTGAATGGATGAAAGAACTAATGCTGATCGTAATCATCCATTGAATACAATATAGCCAACGTCTTAGACAAAGATCATGTACCTGGCAAAGAATACCCTAATAACGCTACATATGTAGCGTTATTAGGGTAACAATGGGTTGTGGAGGGGGTGGGGTGCATGTGGAGATGGACCGTGAGGACTGAAAGGCAATTCACCAAGAACACGTCACGTTGGGGCGCAATGCAGTGTCCAGTGTGTTGACCGGAATACACACCGGGGCGCTCAGATTTGAGGCGAGTTGGCTTCGGATTCGCCTCCAACGAGCGCGGCTTCGATCTCGGCTTGTTCTTCGCGCGTGATCGGCGCGAGGTAGGTTGCTGTGGCGTTGTCCTCCATTTGGGCGGGATTTTTCGAGCCGACCAGCGCGGTGGAGACGCCGACGTGTTGAAGCACAAACTTGATGGCGAACTGGGAGAGGCGGAATCCGTACCGCTGGGCAATCGGTTTAAGGCGCTGGACAATCTCGATGCTGCGATCGAATTCGACGCCGTTGCCGGGTTCGATCCAGTTGCTGCGGATGTCGTTGGCATCAAAACGGGATTGTTTGTCGTACTTGCCCGACAACAGGCCGCGGGCCAGCGTGCCGCGCGCGAGGAACGCGATGCCGCGCGCCCGGCAGTACGGAAGGATTTCGCGCTCGGCCCGGCGATCCAGCAGGTTGTAGTTGGCCTGCACGGCGGCGAGATTGCGGCGGGCGTCGAAGTGCTCCACCATGTCCATGTCAGTGGTGGAAACGCCGTAGAACCGGATTTTGCCCTGGCGTTGCAGCAGCTCGAAGGCGTTGAGAAATTCCTCCCAGCGCGTGGTGCGCCAGAGGTGGCATTGATAGAGGTCAATGTAGCTGGTTTGCAGCCGCCGCAAGCTCGCCTCGCAGGCCCGCAAAATGTAATCGCGCGTCTCGTTGATGGTGCGGCGGTTCCCTTCGTCGTGCCAGAACCCGACCTTGGTGGCGATGTACACGCGCTCCCGATACGCGATGTCCTGGAGCGCCTTGCCGATGATTTCCTCGCTGTGGCCCCAGCCGTACATGTCGGCGGTGTCAAAAAAGTTGATGCCGAAATCCACGGCGCGCTTGACGGTGGCAATGGAATCGGCGTCGGTGACGCCGGTCCAGCCGTCAGGTTTGCCGTCGAGGGTGATGGCGCCGCCGAACTGCCAGCAACCGAGTCCCACTATGCTTACGCGCCAGCCTGTTTTCCCGAAAAACCGGTATTGCATCGTGCTGTTTCAGTACTCCAACCGGCGATGCTTGGCAAGTCGTCTTGTTGCGGTTGACGCTGTGGGGGTGTTGTGGCACGGTGCGGCTTCACCGGTGATCAATCTCCGACAAACAGCCAAGTTGCTTGGCTCACTGAAACTGGCCGTCGCTTTGCTGAGCATTGTGACAGCGGTGCTCATCGCGGCCACGTTTTACGAATCACACACCACCACTGCCGCCGTGACGGCGCATGTGTACCGGACCTGGTGGTTCAACGCCCTGCTGGGCGCGATTGGTGTGAACCTCGCTACCGCCGCCGTCTTGCGCTGGCCGTGGAAACGCCATCAGGTCGGCTTCATCGTCACGCACGCCGGGTTGATTCTCATCCTCGGCGGATGCAGCGCCTCGTTTCATTTCGGGACAGAAGGATTGATGGGGCTGCGCGTCGGCGAACCGCCCAGCAACACCGTCCAACTGGAAGAGCGCGCCCTCATCGTCATGTCACCGGAAGTGACGCGGCAAACGCTGCGCGTGGATCGCCGCGGGAATGTGCATCCGCACAAGGTCTCGCTGCCCGGCGGCCTCCAATTGACCCTCGACGAGTTTCATGCAAACGCTTCCTCCGAGACTGTCGCGCGCGAAGGCGCGACGGAATGGAGTCCCGCCGTCCAGATTCGTTTGCACAGCACAATGGCCGCGCACGACGCCCGGCAATGGCTCTTCGCCGGTTCGCGCAGCGCAGCCAACATCTCGCTGGTCGTTGCCGCCGACGCGGCACACCTGTCGCGCCTGACCAATGCGCCGCCCGCTGGCGCGGTGAAGGAGGTCCGTCTGGTCGTTGCGCTGCAAGACCGCCGCCTCGACGTTCCGATGCGCGGCAACGTGGAGAAAGACCTGACGGTGCCGGGCACAGACCTGACCGTTCGCGTCCTGAATTACTGGCCGGATTTTCGGATGAACGAGAAGCATGAGATCGTCAACGCCTCCGACGAGCCGAACAATCCGGTCGCGATGCTGTCGCTGACGCGCGGCGAGAGCGCGGAACGATGGTTTGTGTTCGGGAATCCGCAGATGCGTCCGTTGCCGCGCGAACAACGAGGGACGCCCATCGGCGCTGAATTGCAGTTGTTGGCGCCGGTGCAACAGGCTCAGATGACGCTCGTGGCGTTGGACGGGTCGAGCGGGTTGTTTTTTGCGGCGCAGAACAAGGACGGATTCAAGTCCGGTCCCGTGACGCCGGGGCAAACGCTGGAATTGGGCTGGATGGACGCCCGCATGACCGTGGAGCGGTTCCTGACCAATGCCGTGCCCGGCAAGGAAGTGGTGCGCCTGCCGGACGGCGCGGAACAACCGCAGCCCGCGTTGCGCGTGACCGTGAGCGACGGCAAAACGTCCAGCAGCGAGTGGTTGTTGTTCGGCCAGCCGGTCGTGTTGCGGTCCGCCGGCAAACCGATGCACTTGATGTTCGGGTGGGACTCGATGCCGTTGCCGTTCACGGTGGCGCTGGAGGATTTTGTCGTCGAGCGCGACGAGGGCAACCACAACGTCGCCGGCTGGATGAGCAAGGTGCGATTCGCGGACGCCGTCACCGGCGCGGAGAAACGGGCCGATGTCTGGATGAATCATCCCGCCGTGTTCAAGGGCTACAAATTCTCGCAGGCATCGTGGAACCCGCAGGACTTGCAGTACACGGTGTTGCAGGTGAAGAAAGACCCGCTCTGGGTGATTGTGCTGACGTGGGGCGGATCGGGTTTGACGATTATTGGCATCGGCTTGATGTTCTACGCGCGACGATGGGTGTAACGATGATGAAATGGATTTTGATTTGCTCGATATGGTTGGCTGTGTTCGTGGAGGCGCAGGAGCTTGACTTCAGCGCGCTCCGCGCGATTGCCGTCCAAAAGGATGGCCGCAAGAAACCGCTCGACACCGTGGCGAACGAAACTGCCCAGCGCCTCACCGGCCGGCGGAAGGACGCGATGGAGTTGCTGTTGAACCTGTGGCTCCAGGCGCGGGACTGGCGCGCGATGCCGGTGGTGCTCCTGACGCATCGGGAATTGAAACAGCAACTGGGAATGCCGGTCGAGCAGAAATATTTCACTCATGAGCAGCTTGCCGCGCCGGCGCTGGAGGCGATTGTGGATCGCGCCTCCCGGAAGGACTCGCACGCGCGGAACGGCGTCGAACGCGAAGCGCTGGCGCTGGCCCAACGAATGCACACGCTGGCCGAACTGGCCCGCGCGGATTCGCTGGCCATCGTGCCGCACTCGACCGACGGGAAAGGCGCGTGGGAACCGATTCCGGACAGCGGACCGCTCAAGGAACGGCTTGATGCCGTGCGCGCTGCGTTTCTGAAGCGCGATTCGCCGGCGTTGCTGGCCTTGTCGGGCGAACTCGATGCGGCGTTGCGCGCGGTGAGTCCGAGTTTGTATCCGAGTCGCGAGAGTCTCGCGCGGGAGGTCCACTACAACCAGTTTCATCCGTTCCGAAAAGCCGAATGGCTGTACGTCCTGGCGTTCGTCCTGTTGTTGGCCTCGTGGCCGGCGCGGAACCGCGCCGGGTACTGGGCGGCGGTGGCGTTGTTTGCGGCGGGCGTCTTGCTTCACGCCTACGGGTTTTATTTGCGGACGATGATCTCCGGACGGCCGCCGATCACCAACATGTACGAATCGGTCGTCTGGGTCAGTTTCGGCGCGGCGCTGTTCGCGCTCGTGCTGGAGATGATTTTCCGTTCCCGGTTCTGCCTTGCGGCAGTCGCGCCGATTGCCGCGGTGATGCTGTTGCTGGCCGACATGTTCCCGGCGGTGTTGGACCCGGGCATCGGGCCGCTCGTCCCGGTGTTGCGGAGCAACTTCTGGCTGGCCGTGCACGTGCCGGCGGTGACGCTGGGCTACTCGGCGTTTGCGGTGGCGATGGCGCTCGGTCACGTCACGCTTGCCTATTACGTGTTCAAACCGGCGGCGCAGGAGACGATCGATCGGCTGGAGCATTTCATCTATCGCGCGATGCAAGCGGGCGTTTTGTTGCTGGCGGCTGGCAGCATCCTGGGCGGCATCTGGGCGCATTATGCGTGGGGACGGTTTTGGGGATGGGACCCGAAGGAGACGTGGTCGCTCATCTCGCTGTTGAGCTACGTGATTCCGTTGCACGGTCGTTTGATCGGCTGGCTGCGCGGGTTCGGCCTGAGCGTGGCGAGCGTGCTCTGTTTCCTGACGGTGTTGATGGCGTGGTACGGGGTCAACTTCATTCTCGGCAAGGGCCTTCACGCCTACGGCTTCGGCACCGGCGGCACGCCCTATGTCGCGGCCTTTGTCTTGTTGGAGCTTGGCATCACTGCCGTTGCGGTTTATAAAAAGGTCAAATCATGAGCCTGACGTTATTGATCATTGTGGCCGTGGCGATTTTCGTGGCGGCTTATCGTTGGTATGGGCGCTGGATCGAACACAAGATGGGGGCGGACGCACAACGCGCCACGCCCGCGCACTCCGAGCACGACGGCGTGGATTACGTGCCGACGAAACCGTTGATCTTGTTTGGCCACCACTTCAGTTCCATCGCCGGGGCGGGACCGATTGTCGGGCCGATCATTGCCGGGCAGGCGTTTGGCTGGGTGCCGGCGTTGCTGTGGGTGCTCATCGGCTCGGTGTTCATCGGGGGCGTGCATGATTATGCGTCGCTGATCGCCAGTGTCCGTCACCGGGCGCGCTCGGTTGGCGAAGTCTGCCGGCAATATCTCAGCCCCAGCACCTACTACTCGCTTCTGGTGTTCACGTGGATCGCGATGGTCTATGTCATCATCGTGTTTTTGGACCTGACAGCGTCGAGCTTCGCGCCGGCGGCAAGTGAGTTGAAGAAGGAGGGTGGCGCGGTGGCGACGGCGTCGCTGTTGTACATCGGGTTGGCGTTCTTGTTTGGGTTGTCAGTGTACAAGTGGAAGTTCTCGCTGACGAAAGGCTCCGCCATCTTTGTGCCGTTGGTCTTTGTGGCGCTGTGGGTGGGATTGAAACTGCCATTGACGACAGACATGGTGCCGGCGATAGGCGGCTCGGTGAAGAACACGTGGAGCGTGCTCCTGATCGTGTACTGTTTCGTCGCATCGGTGTTGCCGGTCTGGCTGTTGTTGCAGCCGCGGGATTACTTGTCGGCGTATCTGCTGTTTGCGAGTTTGGCGGGCGGCGCGCTCGGCGCGGTGGTGAGCGGTCTCAGCGGACAGGCGGCGATCAACTACCCCGCGTTTCGCGGCTGGTCGGATGGACAACTGGGATTGCTCTACCCGGCGTTGTTCATCACGGTGGCGTGCGGTGCGGTCAGCGGATTCCACAGCATGGTGGCTTCCGGGACGACGTCCAAGCAACTCGACAACGAGCGTTCCGCCAAGCCCGTGGCTTATGGCGGCATGTTGACGGAAGGAATCTTGGCCGTGATCGCGCTGGCGACGGTGATGGTGCTGGCTGAGAACCCGGGCGGCGGACGGACGCCGGTGGATGTTTTTGCGGAAGGCATCGGGAAGTTTACGTCGGTGTTGGGGCTGAGTCCGTCGGTGGGAACGACATTCGGATTGCTGGCGGTGAGCACGTTCCTGTTGACGACGCTGGACACCTGCACGCGGCTGGCGCGATTTATTTTCGAGGAATTGTTCAGGATGCGGGGCACCGCTGGGCGGCTCATCGGGACGGCGGCGACGTTGTTGTTGCCGACGATCATGGTATTTGTGGCGATCCCCGGTCCGAACGGGCAACCGATCCCGGCGTGGAAAGCGATCTGGCCGGCGTTTGGCGCGACCAACCAGTTGCTGGCGGCGTTTGCGTTGCTGGTGGTACACACGTGGCTGCGTCACGAAGGGCGCAAGGCGACGTACATTTTCGTGCCGATGATCTTCATGTTCATCACGACGCTGATCGCGCTGACACAACTGGTTTACAAGAACCTGCTGGGGCAGGGCAGTGTGTTTGTCGGCGTGCTCAGCCTGATTTTGTTCGTGCTGGCGCTGGTGGTGTTGGTCAACGCGCTGCGGCGGAAGGATGCCTCGCGCGCAGCGACAGCGTCAGGGTAGGGGACGATTGGGGCGCGACCGTTGCTTGCGCGACGGCGGCGCATTCGTCGTGGCCGGGGCCGGTGCCGGCAAGGGCGGGGGCGGCGCGATTGCTTCCGCGCCTTCATGGAACAGCACTCGACGCAGCCAACGGATCAGGACGGGGGGAAGTTCCTTGACGACGCGCAGTTGTTCGGCGCCGTGTTGGTCGCCGCTGCACGTGATCATCTCCTTGGAATCAAGGGCGCGCCCGCTTTGACGGCGCGCGTCCAGCAATCGTCGCGCCGACTCATGCGCAAAGGTGTCGCGCACCGAAACAACCACGCGCACCGGCAGTCCCATCAATTGGGGAAACACCTCGTCAATGCGGATGTCCTTGTACGCGATTCCCGGACTGAACAGGATCAGCCCGGCCAGTTTCCCGTGTTCCTTGGCGTAGTGGACGGCGAGGTTGGCGCCGAGGCTGGCGCCAATCAACACGATGCGGTTTTTGTCAATGCCAGGCTGTTTCTCCAGCCAGTTCACGGCGGTGTTGACGTCGAGCAGCAGGCTTTGGAAATCGCGTTGCGTGAAATTCTGGTGGTCCACCAGTTGCGGACCGGCGTCGGTGATGCGGCGCGTGCTTTCGCCGTGCCCGCGAAAATCAAAGTTCAACACCGCGATGCCATTGTGCTGGAGCAACAGCGGCAGCGATCCCCACTCATCGCGGTTTCCTCCCAGCGAGTGCAGGAACACCACCGCCGGCGCCGCGTCGTCAGCGCCGCTGGCGGGATAGTACGCAGTGGCAAGCCCCACGTCGTCGGGCGTTTGCAGGCGCAACACGCGGACGCGTTCGGCGTGCGCGGTGAGCGCGGCAACGCAGGCAACGGCAAGCAGAAGAAGGCGTTTCATAAACGGCGCGACTCTAGCACAGCCCCGGCTGTTGCAATAGTTCTTTCTTCCGCTAGACTGCGCCGCACAATGAAAACCGTCCATTCCGCATCCGCTTTGCTTTGGTGCCTGACGTGCGTCTGTCTTGCCGGTGATTGGCCGCAGTGGGGCGGAACCGATTTTGGGCGGAACATGGTTTCGTCCGAAACCGGTATTCCCGCCACGTTCTCAGTCAAGGGCGAGACGCTTGAGAATGTCCGCTGGGTCGTGCCGCTCGGAACGTACATTTACGGCAACCCCACCGTCGCCGGCGGACGGGTGATTGTTGGCACCGACGATGACTTGCTGCGGGATGATTCGCGGTTCAAACGCACGCGCGGGGGAATGGTCTGGTGTCTCGACGAAACAACAGGCCGGGTTCTCTGGCGGTTGGTGACCCCGAAGCGAAACAAAGAGCGATTGCCCGATGACGCGCTGTACGGCCAGCAACACATCGGCACCTGCTCGTCGGCGGCGATTGTCGGCAAACGCGCGTTCGTGGTAACGACCGCCGCGGAAGTCCTCTGCCTCGATGTCAACGGCCAGTCCGACGGCAACGACGGGCCGTTCCAGGACGAAGCGAAGTACATGGCCGCCGCCGCGCGCGCGCCGCTCACACTCGGCCCGCAAGACGCCGACATCATCTGGAAATACGATTTGGTTGACGAACTGGGCATCTGCCCTCACGACGTGGCAAGTTGCTCCGCCCTGGTGGACGGACGGTTCCTCTACATCGAAACCTCCAACGGCGTTGATCAGCCCCACAAAAAATGCCTGCGGCCCGATGCGCCGAGTTTTATGGCGCTCGACACCGAGACGGGCCGGTTGCTGGCGACCGACACCGAAGGCATCGGTCGTGTGATGTGGCATACCGCTTGGGCGCCGCCCTCGATGGGTACTGTGAACGGCAAGAAGTTGGTCTTCTTTGGTGGTCCCGATGGCATTTGTTACGCCTACGAGGCGCTGACGAAGTTGCCGGACAAGCCGGTTCATTTCAAGAAGGTCTGGCAATACGATTGCGTGCCGCCCCGCTTCCGCGATCCGCTGGGCGACGGCAAGCCGTTCGACTACTACATCGGCGACAAGCGCAAGACATACTCGACCAACAAGAACGACGGCACGTTCGTCGGCCCGAGCGAGATTCTTTCCACGCCGGTTTTCTACGAAGGGCGCGTCTATGTCACCATCGGCCAGGACCCGATGCACGGGCGCGGACGCGGCCTCTTGCACTGCATTGACGCGACGAAGGGTGGCTGTGTCTGGAGCTACGACGCGATTGAACGCACCATCGCCAGCGTGGCGATTGCCGATGGACTGCTCTACGCGGTGGACTTGCCGGGGCGCGTGCATTGTCTCGACCTCAAGACAGGCAAGCCGTATTGGGTCTATGAGGCCAACGCCGAGACGTGGGCATCGCCATTGATCGCCGATGGCAAAGTGTTCGTCAAAACCAACAAACGCCTCGTCGTCTTCGCCACCGGTAAAAAGATGAAAGTGCTTGCCGAGGTTCCCATCGGCTCGGCGAGTTCGCCGATCATTGCCAACGGCACACTCTTTGTTTCCTCGACTCGCTCGCTCTACGCGGTGCAACAAGGCGCGAAGCTGGCGATGCCGTGATGGTAGTCATCACGCTCCGCGTGATGCAGATCGAGTCCTCACGCGGAGCGTGAGGAGTACAATCGCCGTTGTTTCCGGCTGGATTTTTCGGGCGTATTGGGGCATTAGCTTCCGCAACAACATGAAAACGACCTTCCTAATCTTGCTGACCTTCCTCGCCGCATCCGTCCACGCCGCCAACTGGCCGGCGTGGCGCGGCGACGCTGCCGGCAGCGGCATCACCACCGAAACCAACCTGCCGCTGAAGTGGAGCGACACCGAGAACATCCGCTGGCGCGTGCCATTGCCGGAGCGCGGCAACTCGACGCCGGTTGTCTGGGGCGACCGCGTGTTCATCACGCAGGCCGTCACGCCCGAGAAACGACGCACGGTGATGTGTTTCCATCGCGCCGATGGCCGGTTGTTGTGGCAGCAAGGCGTTGTCTATGACAAACCGGAGCGATCCCACAAGACCAACCCGTACTGTTCCGCATCGGCGGTCACCGACGGCGAGCGCGTGATCGCCAGCTTTGGTTCCGCCGGGGTGGTTTGCTACGACATGAACGGTCGGGAACTCTGGCGTCGCGATCTCGGTCCGCTCGATAATATTTGGGGTAACGCCTCGTCGCCGGTGCTGCACGGGAATCTCTGCATTCACTACCACGGTCCCGGCGAGAACACGTTTCTGGCTGCGCTCGACAAAACGACCGGCAAGACAGTCTGGAAGTTTGACGAGCCGGTCTGGAACACAGCGGGCCGCACCGACGGGTTTGAGGGCAAGACCAACGGTGTCGTTGGCACGTGGAGCACGCCGATTATCGTCGGTGGCGAACTCATCATGAGTTTCCCGATGGAGATCATCGCGTTCGATCCGTCCACCGGCAAGATCCGCTGGCGTTGCGAGGGATTGAATCCGCTCGTCTATACCTCGCCGATTGCCGGCGACGGCGTCATTGTGGCGATGGGCGGTTTTCGCGGCAACACGGTCGCCGTGAAAGCCACCAAGCAACTCTGGCATCAAGTCCGCGCCAAGGGCGGCATCGGCTCCGGCGTCATCAAGGACGGCCGCATTTATTTCCCGACTTCACCAATCGCCTGCCTCGACTTGGCGACCGGCAATACCCTTTGGGACGAAAAGATTCCCGGTGCCAAAGGCAGTTCGTGGTCCTCCGTCTTGTTGTCCGGCGACCGGCTCTATCTCCCGCTCCAATCCGGCGACGTCGTTGTCGTCAAAGCCTCGCCGAAGTTCGAGGTGCTTGCCGTCAACTCGCTCAAGGAGAAATCGAACTCCTCCCTCGCCGCCTCCAACGGCGAACTGTTCTTCCGCACCGAGCAGACGCTCTGGTGCATCAGCGCCGGCAAGTCTTCACCACCAACAAGATAAAACCCTTTTTCGATGTTGTGGCATGCCAAATGAGCGGTTATTGTGACAGGTATGTATATCAAAAGAAATGCTGAAGAGACCCTTGAGCGTGTCTTGGCTGGGAACAAGATCGGAATCGTTTTAGGTGCTCGGCAAGTTGGCAAGACGACGTTGGTGGAACACGTGTTGGCAGGACGAAACGCGGTATTCCTGAACTTCGACTTGGAGGTGGATAAGGCACGGTTCTTGGCGGTTGCTGCGTTGTCGCCTGTCGAGGCACTGAAGAATCTGGGACAACCGGCCGTGCTGGTGATTGACGAAGCGCAGCGTCTGCCCGCGGTTGCGGGCATCATCAAGGGCTGGCACGATGCCCGGTTGCCAGTGAAAATCCTGTTGCTTGGCTCGTCGAGCTTGAGTTTGCTTGATCAAACCGCCGAGAGCCTGACTGGCCGAAATGAGAAACTGCTGTTGACACCGTTGCTGTTCGCAGAGGCGCTCCGCTCACAAAGCTGGTTTTCCGACGGCCTGCCGCCCGCGGTTCTCCGGTCGCAACTGGCCGTGCCGTTGCGGGCGTTCCTGATGCAATCGCTCGCATTCGGGGGTTACCCGGAGGTGGTGCTGGCCGGCGACCGTCCCCGCTTGCTGCGGCATCTCAGCGCAGACTATTTGTGGAAGGACATTCTCCAAACCGGTCTGGTCAAGACGCCTGACCTGATCAAACGATTGCTTCTGTTGCTGGCCCATCAAACCGGCGCGGAGGTTTCCGTCCACGAACTGGCCACGCAACTCCAGATGGCTCGTCCGACAATTGAACGTTATCTTGATTTGCTGGAGCAGACCTACGTCATTTTCCGTCTGCCCTCCTTCAGCACCAACCCCCGCAAGGAAATCGCCAAGAGCCGCAAAGTGTTTTTCTGGGACACCGGCATCCGCAACGCCCTCCTCAACGCCTTTGCCACCGACGAATTCCGGCCCGACATCGGCGCGCTTTGGGAGAACTGGGTGATCAGCGAAGTCGCCAAGCACAATCTCCTTCACGGCGCGCCGAGCGAACTGTTTTTCTGGCGGTCGCGCACCCAAGCCGAAGTGGACCTGGTCGTGAAAACCGGCGACCGTCTTCGTGCTTTCGAAATCAAATGGCAACCCCGCCCGTCCGTCGCTCGCGCCTTTCGCACGCAATACGGCGTGGACGTCGAACTCATCGAACCGGGCAATCCGTTCGTGTCCACACTGGCGACCGTTTGATCACAACCGGACCTTACACCATGAATCGCATGACCTTTTGCTCGTTTGTTGCCGTCCTTTTTATTCTCACATCAGGAGCACGCGCTCAGGACCCGCTTGTTGACGGTTGGAACCATCCGCCGATGGAGGGCCGGATTCGGGCGTACTGGTGGTGGCTCAACGGCAACGTCACGAAGGAAGCCATCACGCGCGACCTTGAGGAGATGAAGGCGAAAGGATTCGGCGGCGCGCTGATCTGCGATGCGGGTGGCGCGTCGCAGGATGGCAACGACCCGGTGCCGCACGGTGTGTCGTTTCTTTCACCGGAATGGCGCGCGCTTTACAAGTACACACTTCGCGAGGCGAATCGGCTCGGCCTGGAAATGAGCCTCAACATCCAGAGCGGCTGGAACCTCGGCGGCCCGATGGTCACGGCCGATGACGCGGCAAAGAAAATGGTATGGTCGGAGTCGCTGGTGAAAGGGCCGGGCAAGATCGATCGAAAACTTGCAGAACCTGCCGGGCGCGACGGGTATTACCGGGACAGTTTTATCGTGGCGTACCGGGTGAAACCAGAGGATGGGGCGCAGAGCGTCTTTGCCGGGCTGAAATCATGCTCCGAACAACCGGGGCGCCCGTTGGCGTATTTGGCAGACGGCGACACGAACACGTTTTGGATTTCCACGACAGGCAAGCTCCGGGTCGGCCCGTCGCGCAAAACGCCGGCGTGGGTGCAGTTCGAGTTTCTGGAGCCGACAGAAATCAACCGCCTGACAATTCAGCCGCGTCCCGGTTACGGGCCGAAGGAGTGCGAGTTGCAGGTGTCTGATGACGGCAAGGCATTTCGCGTCATCAAAGAGTTCGTGGCCGATAAGAACCGGGAGACGACCGTGACGTTTGCGCCGGTTAGCGGGAGTCTGTTTCGTCTGTTGATCGTGGGCGCTTTCGATAGAAGTTCCCCGCAGGCGCCGCGCAACTGCCAGATCGCCGAAGTGCGATTGTCGGGCAAAAACGGATCGTGGCCGGACCGCGTGGTGAAGGCGCGGCGCCTCCAGCACTGGGAGGAGAAGGCCGGGCATAAGCCGCTGCATTTCTCCGCGCCGGACACGACGTTGTTACTGGACGAACTTCCCGATCAACCGGGCGAGGAGGAGACGCGCCCGGCTGACGTGGTGGATTTGACCGGCAAACTCGCCGCCGACGGCACGCTGCGTTGGGACGCGCCGGCGGGCGTGTGGCGGGTGTTGCGTTTTGGCTGCACCATCGGCAATCACTCGTACGTCTCGACTTCGAGCGACAACTGGAAAGGCTACGCGATTGACGTGCTCGATGCGGGCGCGTTTCGCCGGTACTGGGATGCGGTGGTCGAGCCGCTGCTCGATGACGCCGGGCCGCTGGCGGGAAAGACGTTGAAGTACTTGCACACGGACAGTTGGGAGGTCGAGCCGTTGAACTGGACGCCGACGTTGCGCGCGGAATTTCAGAAACGTCGCGGCTACGACCTGTTGCCGTGGCTGCCGGCGTTGGCGGGCAAGATTGTCGGGAGCCGCAGCGCGAGCCACCGGTTCCTGCACGATTTTCGGAAGACGATTGGCGACCTGGCGATTGACAATCATTACCGGCTGTTCCGCGACGGCGCGCACCGGCGCGGGATGCTGATTCATCCCGAATCGGGCGGGCCGCATGCGGTGCCGATTGACGCGCAGCGTTGTCTCGGTTTCAACGACGCGCCGATGAGCGAGTTCTGGGCGTGGTCGTGGCGTCACCGGATCGGCGACTCGAACCGGTTCTTCGTGAAGCAACCCGCTTCCGCCGCGCACACCTATGGGCGACGGTTGGTTCTGGCCGAGGGATTCACCACCATCGGGCCGCATTGGCAGGAGACGATCTGGGACAACCTGAAACCGTCGTTCAACAAGGCGTGCTGCGAGGGATTGAACTTGCTGGTCTGGCACGAGTTCGTCTGTTCGCCCAAGGAGTTCGGATTGCCGGGTATTCAGTATTTTGCCGGGACGCACATCAACCCGAACACAACGTGGTGGCCGATGGGTGGGGCGTTCTTTGCTTACCTGAACCGCTGCCAATTTCTTTTGCAGCAGGGATTGTTCGTCGCGGATGTCGCCTACTACTACGGCGACCACGTTCCGAACTTCGCGCAACACAAGCGAACCGATCCCGCCCGCGTGTTGCCGGGCTACGACTACGATGTCATCACCGAGGAAGCGTTACTGACGCGGGCGTCGGTGAAAGACGGTCGCATCGTGTTGCCCGACGGTATGAGTTACCGCGCGCTGGTGTTGCGCGAGAATAAGGCGATCTCGGTTGCAGCGCTCCGCAAGATCGCCGAACTGGTGAAGGCGGGCGCGACGGTCATCGGGCCGAAGCCGTCGTGTGGAATGGGGTTGCGCGATGACGATGCGGAGATCAAACGAATCGCCGGCGAGTTGTGGGACAGCGGGCGCATCATCACCGGCAAGACCGCGCGCGAAGTGCTGCTGGCGGCCGGGGTGAAGCCGGATTTTGAGTTCGAGGCGGAGAGTCCGTCTGCTGACCTCGATTACATTCATCGCCGGGAGGGCGGTGCGGAAATTTACTTTGTCGCTAACCTGTCCAACAGCGTCACCCGCGCCCGATGCACGTTTCGCGCGGCGGGAACAAAGCCGGAGCTTTGGGATCCGGTCACGGGCGAGCGTCGCGGCGCCGCCACGTTTGCGCGGAAGGAGGGACGGACAACGCTGCCGTTGGAGTTTGCGCCGTATGGATCGGTGTTTGTGGTGTTCCGGAAGGGAACTGCGAAAGACACCGAAAATGTTCCGAAGTTCAAAACCGTGGCCGAATTGACCGGGGCGTGGGAGGTGACATTTGGCGAAAAGAAATTGCGCTTTGAAGAATTGGCTGATTGGACGACGGTGCCGGAGGTGCGCCACTTCAGCGGAATGGCGGTCTATCGAAAGACGTTTGAAGCGACGGGGCGGACGAAGCGTCTGTTTCTTGACCTCGGTGGGGTGTCGCTGATGGCCGGTGTGCGGTTGAATGGACAAGATCTCGGTGTGGTCTGGTGTCCGCCGTGGCGCGTGGAAATCACGGATGCCGTGAAAGCGTCGGGCAATTTGCTGGAGATCACCGTGGTCAACAGTTGGTTCAACCAGCTTGTGGGCGACCCGAATCGGGAGCGGACGAAGACGAATATCCGGGTCAAACCGGGGTCGGAGCCGCAAGAATCGGGGTTGTTCGGGCCGGTGACGCTTCGGGAACGGTCTTGACCTGATTGTTGGTGCGCCGTTACAAGAGTTGAGGATGAAGATATCATTTGCATGTGTCAGTTGCGCAACGCTGCTGGAGGCCGATGCCAAGGCCACCGGACAGGCGATCGCGTGCCCCAAATGCGGGACGTCGCTGACGGTGCCATCCGTGCGGCCGGGGCCGGGGGTGACCATCGGCGGTTTTCGCATCAAGAAATTGATCGCGCGCGGCGGGATGGGGGAGGTCTATCTGGCGGAACAACTCTCGCTGGGGCGCGACGTGGCGTTGAAGATTTTGCCGCCGCATTTCAAGTCGGACCCGGAAACCGTGCAGCGGTTTCTGTCGGAAGTCCGGACCGCGGCGAAGTTCCAGCATCCGAACCTGGTGACGGTTTATGAGGCCGGCGAGGACAGTGGGATTTATTTTTTGGCGATGGCCTACATTGACGGGGAAACGCTGGACTCGATCTTGGAGAAGAAAGGCGCGTTGCCCGAGGCGCGGGCGCTGGAGATTGTCCACGAAATAGCGGGCGCGTTGTCGGCGGCGTGGCAGTCGCACCGGTTGATTCACTGCGACGTGAAGCCGGGCAACATCATGGTGGACCGCAACGGCAAACCGCACCTGATGGACATGGGATTGTCGAAGCTCTTGGCGGAGTCAACCGCAACCGCGAAAACGTCCGATGCGTTTGGCACGCCGAACTACGTCAGCCCCGAACAATCGTTCAATGAGCCGAACCTGGATTTCCGGTCGGACATGTTTTCGCTGGGCATGACGTTGTACCACATGTTGACGGGACGGTTGCCGTTTGACGCGCCGACGCCGTCGGAGACGCTGCACAAGCTGGACACGGAGACGCTGCCCGATCCGCGCACGATTGTGTCGGGCATTTCGCCGGGCTGCGTTGTGTTGCTGGAGCGGATGCTGGGGCGCAAACCCTCGGCGCGCTATTCGGATTGGGACACGTTTTTGAAAGGGTGCCAACGCGTCCGCAAGAGCGGCAAGTTGTTGCAGGCCGCGCTGGAGCCAGGCGAATCGGTGCTCGGCCGCGCCACGGGACCGGCGACGGGTCTGTTGCCGCAACGACGGGGAGCGCAACCATCGGCGCAACCCAAAACCGTTTCACGCAAGGTTCTGCTGCTGGAATTGGCGGGTTTGGCGGTCGTCTTGGCGGTGGTCGGCGTGGCGGCCTTCATCCATCGCGACAAGGTAAAGGGACTATTTGCAAAACCTGAGACGCCGCCGTCGTCGCCTGTGCTGGTGGTGCAAACCAACATCGCGTCGCCCACAAGCGTGACCCCGACAAGCGCGCCGCCGCAACGGATGAGCGGGCGCGAGATGGAATTGCAGAGCCAGTTCCGCGCGGCGCAACGCTACGAGAAAGACAGCCCGGACGATTTCCCCGGCATCATGAGGCGTTACCGGGAGATTCAGAAGGAAGGCGCCGGCACGGTGTGGGCGGACAAGGCGACGATGGAGGTTGGCCGGCTCGAAGCAGCCCGCAAGTCGAGTTTCGATGAGGTTCGTAAACATTTTCAAGCAGAGGTGTCCGCCTTGGTGGCTGCCGGCAAGTTGGAGGAAGCCATTGCGCTTCTGCGGAACTACAAAGGCCCGCTCCAGAAAGCAACCGAAGCGGGGCGAATGGCGCAGGCGGACAAATTGCAGGCGCAACTGGATGCGAAGCGCGCCGCATCGGAGAAGATCCAGCCGTTCCTGAGCGGCGTCACCGATGAATTGTTGCGGGCGGATTTTGCGTCGCTCAAACGGAGGCTCGCAGCGGCGGAAACGGACCCGGCGTTGTCCGCATCTTCAGACTGCAAGGCGGTCGCTGAAATGGCGCTCAAGGTCGCCGCCATGCCGGAGGCCGTGTTGGCGTCGTTGAAACGCGACATCGGCAAGACGATTCTGCTGCGCACGCTCAAGGGCGAGAACAAGGGTGAGATTGTCAATGTGGTCGGCGACGTGGTCCAGTTGAAGAAAACGATCGTGTTCGACGGACAGGCGGCAGGGTTTGTCGAGGAAAAATACCGGGTGAGCGACCTGACGGCGGCGGAATGGCTGCAGCGATTGACGGAGGACAGCGTCGAACAGCAACTCATGCGCGGGTTGTTGACCTATTACAGCCGGGCCGTGGACAGGGCGCGTGACATGTTCCAGCGGGCCGGGCATCCGCTCGGCGCGTTGCTGGCAAACCGGATTGGTGAATTGCAATCCACTGTCGCCGGACGCGAGAAAGCCGCGCTCGAAACCGCCGCCGAAGTCGCGTACATCGAGTTGCTGGAACTGGCCAGCCCCGATTTCCTGAACAAGGACGCCGGCGCGTTGCCCGGCCTGATCTTGCGGACGAGAATCACCAACGAAGCGCGCGGGAAATTGCAGGTTGCCCTTCAGAACTACTGGACACAACACGGCAAAACCGAGTGGGCCAAAGCGCGCGCGGATGTGTTGGTGGCGCTGGTCGAGGTCGGCAGCAAGGCGCCGAGAATCATCCGCGTGGACGACAATGCCTTCGACAAGGCGATTGAGAAGCTCCGGGCCGACAATCCCGGCGGCGAACTCAATTGCCGGGCCACGCTGGAAAGCAACGGCATCATCTTGAACCTGCGCGGCAGCCAGAAATTGACGAACCTCTCTGCGCTGGCCGGACAACCCATCAAGGACTTGAACCTCGAAGGTTGCACCGAACTGGCCAATATTGCGCCGCTGGCCGATATGCCGCTGGAAATCCTCAACCTCGACGACACATTGGTCGAGGACCTCAGCCCGCTCCAAGGCGCGCCGTTGAAGGAGTTGTCGTTGAACCGTTGCACCCGGATCCGAAGCTTGCGACCGCTCAAGGACAGTCCGCTCGAACACCTCAGCCTCCTCGGCTGCCCCGATAGCCTTGACCTGACACCAGTCCGCTCGCTGCCGGGCATCAAGATTGACAAGTGACCGCCCTGATCAGCGCGGCCACCACGCGGGCTTGGAGTCGTTCTCCCAACTGCGTTGGAGGTATTGTTTCCGTTGTGGATCGGTCTCGGCTTGAATCAGGAGTTGTTTCCCCTCGGTGAGAAGTTTCTTCCCCTCGTCCCGACTGCCGGTCAGCATGACGATGAACGGCGCGGCTTGGCAGTACCAACCGCCCAACAATCCCAGTTGGTTCTTCTCCCGCAGCCGGCCGGTGATGAACTCCAATGATTGCCGATAGGCCGCGGCGTCGCCGGCAGGGGCGGCGGCGCGAAGGATGTCCTCGTATAAACCGGATTCGTGGTTCTTGAACTTGGTCTGGGCTTCCTCCCGGTACTGGGCGAGTTCCTTGAGCTTGTCTTCGTAGTGTTTTGTGTCCTCTTTGTTCTGGCGGGCGCTGTCCATCTGGCGCTGGTACCGGGTTTCGGTGATGGTGTAGCCACGCAACTGGTAGTCAAGTTCGAGTTTTCGGAGCGCGAGTTTGCTTTGGGCGATCTGGAGGAGGCGTTTGTGGTCACCGGCGGTGCGGGCTGCATCGGTCTGTTGTAAGGTGTCCTGTGTCGGCCAGTCGCACTTGGTCGTTCGTTCCAGCGTTAGACGGGCCTCCTCCAGCGACTCGACAGCCGCAGCCCATTCTGCCGGGCCATACGATTGTTTCAGGTGCTTGGCTTTTTCAGCGACCTTGGCGTCGGCTTCCTCGATGCGTTTCTGCATCGTGGCGATGGATTTCTGGCGGTCCTCGGCGGTCTTCGCGTCCCAACGATGGAGGTCCGCCAGGCGTTTCTCGATGTTGGCGGTGATGTTGGTGGCGAAGGTGACGGTGATCGTGCGCGAGGCTGACCCGCCGGGGGCATCGGCTTGAACGGTGAACGAGTTGAGCGAGCGCGACCACGGGAGGCGCAGGCTGTCGCTGTCGTAACGCTGGCGTTTTGGGTCTTCGGGATGGGGACAGGGCGGGCCGTAGAAGTGGCCGGTAAAATCACCGGCAGTCACGGTGAAGTGCGCGTCGTAGTAGGTGTAGTACTGGTTGGCCATGATCAGTTCGGCGCCCATGGTGATCCACTGTAAGCCGGGACCTTCGTTGACGTACATGACGTTGTCGGTGCCCCAATCCACATAGACCGGACGCATCTTCCCGGCAAAGATTCCTCGACCGGTGGAGGTGCCTGGTGGAATCACCGGTGCCGGTTTCGGCGGTCGAGTTATACTGAGGCGAAGAAATGGCGCGATGGGGCTGATGACGTTGGAGTAAACCGGCTTGTCGAGCCGGCGGTCCTTGGTCCAATCGCCGGAGTTGGGAGCGCGGACGAAGCCTTGTTGCGAGACGCGGTAATGGACAGGCTGGTAGGGAATCGTCCCCTTCGAGTACTCGGCATTGATGCTGTCGAAAAACACGAAACGCCCATCGTCATCGCGGGTGCCGCCCTTTTCGAGTCCGAGCCAGCGTTGGGCTTCGACATTGGTCCATGGCCCGCTGGCGCTGAGGCTGCGTTCGAGCGTAAGGTAAATGCCCTGGTCAGGTGTGTTGGTGGCGAGTTTGCCCACCGCATCGCACTTCACGAAGATTCTGGCGCCGAGATACATCGTGTCGGCCCGCTGGCTCGTAATGTGCAACGGACCTTCGACTGCGACAACTTCCGTGGCCGGACCGGCCGCGCCGCTGCCAAAGAGAAAACCTTTCGTGCGTCCTTCCGGCAACGGTTTCATCCCCGGGAACACCGGGATTGTGAACTCCTTCAACACCGGCAAGTCCTCCACCGTTTCCTTGATGACGCGCTGCGGAATCTCCACCTTGTCGCAGAACACGAACGTCACCACGGCCGGCGTGAAGCTGTCTTTTTTCAGGTCGAAGCCGGGCGGGACCGGGTTCTTTTCCAGATGTTTCTGGAGCGCGCTGATGGTCGCGTCGTCGAGCGGCAGGCCGTGGAAAGCTCGCGCACCGATGGCGGCCTTCGCGGCGAGCGGGTCGAGCACATACAACACGAAGAAATAGGGCGGCTGGTAGATTGCCGGGTTGGCCTCGACCGCGACATCTGGACGGAAGTCGTACCGGCTCTTCGCGTCGTCGTCCGTCGTCGGCACGCGGCGCATCGAGATGCGGACGCGCGGCGCCGATTCCGGAATGTGACGGGCGAGGTAAGCGCCGGCGATTGGCTGGAGCGAATTAGCCGCGCCCACGTCGCCGCCGTCATCGCGGATGGCGGCTTGCGTGTCGTCGGCGAGCATGACCGGTTTGCGTTCACCGGCATCGGCGAGGACCTCGGCGGCGAGGGCGCCTTTTTCGCGTTCGACGGCGTCTTTCTCGGCTTTCGCCTTGGCTTTCTCCAGTTGTTCGTAGGCAAGCCAGAGGCGTTTGCTGCGCTCGGTGTCTTCCTGCAACCGTTCGGCCAGCGCGTCGAGCACCTCGCGGCTCCACGGCATGAACTTGTCGCTCACGCTGGCCTGTGCCAGCGCGTTCGTCAGAACGTCGCGGCGGACGGAGACCCACTTGGCGACGTAATCTGCCGCTACAACCATTCCGAAATGTTCCGGGTCATCGCGCAGCAGATTCGGGTAGAGGCTGTCGCGCTGGATTTGGTGCATCAACTCGTGGTTCTTGGCGGCCTCGGCCAGATACCGCTGGGCGCGTTCGTAGGATTTCTGCTGGCGTTTGAGCCGGAGAAACTCGTGCTTGCGGTCCGCATAGTCGTGGGGCGGCAACAGTCCGGCGAGTTCTTTCTCCAGTTGCGCGAGCTGGCTCTTCTCGGCGCCGGTCAGTTCCTTGATGGTGAAATCCACGGGGCCTTCGTTGCCGCGCGCGTGGAAGATGATCGGCTTGATGCGCCCGAGCAACGGCCCCGGCTGGCCGATGGGCGACCCGGCGAAAACCGGATCGGCCGGAGCCGGCAGTTCCAGCCGTTGCTGTTTGAGGTGCTGGCCGGAACCGAGGATGGCGGAGCCGCGCCAGCGAAACTCCTCGGCTTCATACGCCTTCCACGCGGCCTTCTTCGCGCTCAACTGCCGCTCGGCCCGGCAAGTGCGGGCGAGCGCCTTCGCATCCTCGATGGTGCCGCCGCCTTGCACTTTGCTTGTGAGTTCCTTGATGTCGGCGCGTGCCTTCTTCAGCGCCTCGATGTCGAGGGTGTCGAAACCGGGCGGCGGCGTCTCGCGGCTGAAACCGTAGAGCGACGGCCCGACGTAGCCGCGATAGATCGCGTCGGCCTGCTCGTTGAGCAACGGCCCGGAGATTTCGTGTTCGTAGAGCACGACGCCGTTCTCGCCGATGGTGTACACGCAGACGACGATGCCCGCTGCCGGCACGGTCATCGCGGCGACGAAGAGAAATTGCGCCTGCGGATCGAGGCCGGCATCGTGCGCGCCTTTGATCTGGCCGATGCCGGGCAGGATGCCCCACGCCTCGGTGATCAGGGCGTCGATCGTTTCGTCGGGGTCGCCGCCGCTCTCGGAATAAACGCGCAAGACGGTGGAAGCCGACTGGAGGCCGCCGAGGTTGAGCACGTTGTTGCCGAGGAACCGGTCGGTGATGCCGGCAAGCTTGTAGGTCTTCATTCCTTCGGTGATCTTGGTGTGGAGGCCGTGCATGCCGAGTTGCTTCAGCCACTTCGTCGCCCGCGGTCCTTCGGGCGAGTCAATGAACCCGTAGTCGCGACCGAGACGTTCCATCGCCATCAACCCGTATTCGCGGGGTGATTTCAGGTTCTGGCGGACCTGGGCGGCGTAGTAGCGCAGATACATTTCCGGCATCTGTTTGTACTCCATCTTGCCATGAAAGATGCCGGCGGACTCCCATGCGATCATCTTCAGGCGCGCCACGTCCTCGGCAGCCAGCCCTTTGCGCTGGGCGTTCTCGATAATCAGCTTCACCAGGTCGGGCCGGTCATTGATCTTGCGGAAGGTGGACATCAACTCCAGGTGCGCCATCTCGGAGAAGTTCCGCAGGATCTCCTCCTTGCGGATGTTCCAAGTGTGGTCGAACACCTTGTTCGAGAGTTTCATCTGCTTGCGCACGGCGGCTTCGTCGAGCGCCGCCTCGAACACGGCGCGTTTCTTCGGGTCGTTCGGGTCGCCGCTGAGCCACTCGGCGACGCGCTGGTGGGAGGTCTCGACGATGTTATACATGAAGAACTCCTGACAACGCTGGTTGTACTCCGCGCGGGCTTTCGGCAGATACTCGCGCCAGCTTTCCGTCGGCTTGCCTTCTTTGGCGGCGATGTCCGTGGCGAGTTGGTGGAACGTTTCAGCGGCAGTTTCGTCGGTGAGTTTCTTGGCCGAGTGCAGGTCGCGCAACTTGGCGGAGATGTCGAACGACGTCTGCCAGCGGTCGAGAAAACTAGTGCCGTCCCAGCTCTTCGCGGCGAGGTCCTTGCCGAACAACAGTTCGAGGTACTGCTTGCGCTGCACGCCTTCTGGAATCTTCGCGTACTCGACCCGCGCCAGCGGCGAATCGCTGCCGGGACGCAGGCGACGGATGGTGTTCAGCCCGTCGTCGAGCGCGCGGAGATGATATTTCACCGCCGGGTTCTTGTCGTGGAGATGGTGGCTGAACTCGATGTAGTTGGCCACCGCCGCGTCGTAGCCGTGCCCGGCAATCAACTGCGGTTTCAGCCCGTCAAACATCACGCGGACGGCATCCTCTTGGAACGCCTCGCGCGCCTTGATCGTTTTATCGTTCGGGTCATCGCCCGCGCCGATGGTGAGGAGGACGAGATGGTTCAGGCGGAAATCAGGATTGTATTCCTTGAGCGCGCCAAGCATCTCGCGCGGATCGGGCGGCGCTTCCGTAGCACGTCCTTCGCGCAAATCGGTTTCCAGCTTGTCGGCGGAGCGCAACTGGACCTGTTGCACCACCGGTCCGCACTCCTGATACGCGCCCGGCGTCCGTTCGAGGCCGGCGAGCGTCTCGGCGGCGTGAAGCTTGAACGGGCGCTTGCCCTCGGCGTCGGTCTGGATGCGCGTCGTGCGCCAGTCCGGGAACTTGTCCTTGCCGGCGATGGTGGCGATGTCGAGCGCCTCAACCGTCAGCCCGTGCATCTCCGTGAACTTCTTGCGGAACAGGTCGGCGACGCTGTTGTCGAGCGCCTCGGTGCGCAGCCATTTGCCGTCCTTGAACTCCTCGACAAAAATCGTCTGGTCCACATCACTGCCCATGCCGGCCTTCTGGTTGCCGGAATCGGAACGGTGGATGCGGATTTTGCGGCCTTCGCTCTGGTACTGTTTCACGATGGCCTCGAAGGTCTGGAGCATGAACAGAATCCGGTGGTCGGCCATCTGCATCGAGTGTTCCGCCGGGATCACGCTGCGCTCGATCAACGTCTTCACCCCTTCGAACCCGGCGGTCTGGTAGAGTTTCTTCATCACCTCGCCCGTCATCGGTTTGCCGCCGGCGGATTTCGCCCAGTCTTTGTAGATCGCCGAGGCCGCCTCGATCTTGGCGGGATCAACCGTCTTTGCCTCGTGATGGCCGGTCACATGGGCGCGATTGGCGGGGCGGACGTGGGGCAGGTTGGTGACGGTTGCGGCGCGGGAAAGTGTGAAGGAAGCAAGGAGCAGCGGAATCAGCAGTGTTTTCATGCGTACGGTTCCTTGGTGGATTTATACGCTGTCGGACAGCATCCGACAAACAAATAACCGATGGACGGCATTGAATTTGTGGGCGATTACTGGTACACGTTGCCGCATGGGACGCCAATGGTTGCAATCCAAACGTGAAGTCGCCTCGCTGAAAAAGTCGCAGGCGACCGGCAAACTCGTCAAGGAAATCATGGTCGCCGCCAAGATGGGCGGCGCCGATCCCGCGTTGAACGCGCGGCTCCATGCCGCCGTCGAGAAAGCGCGCAAGGAGAGCGTCAACCGCGAAGTCATCGAGCGCGCCATCAAGAAGGGCGCCGGCATCGGGCAGGAAAAAGTGGTGATGGAACACGTCACCTTCGAGGGTTACGCCCCGCACAAAGTCGGCGTCATCGTCGAGGTGTTCACCGACAATCCGAATCGGACTGCGCCGGAGATCCGTATCCTCTTTCGCAAGGGCCAACTCGGCGGCGCCGGCAGCAACCGGTTCCTCTTTGATCCCGTCGGCCTCGTCGAAGCCCATCATCCCGACGCAACGATTGACCGCGAGACCGCCGCCATCGAAGCCGGCGCCAACGAAGTCGAACCGCTCACCCACGAGCAAAACGATGACATCCCGCGCGAAGCCGCCGGCGCGCGATTCATCACCGACCGCACGGCAGTGCACGCCGTGTCGGTTTGGCTGTCCAAGAACGGTTGGACCGTGGTGACCAGCGAATTGGGTTTCCTGCCAAAGAGCTATCCGGAATTGACCGACGCACAACGCGCCGAAGTCGGCGAATTTCTCCAGTCGTTCGAAGAGCACGACGACGTTCATCGCGTCTGGGCCGCCGTGAAGTAAAGAGGAAACTGTGAAACCGTCTTTCACGGGAGAGAACTGATGCCAGAGATCAGTAGGTTTTACGGAATCATCATCGCCATGTATTGGCAAGAACATGGTGTGCCGCATTTCCACGCCAAGTACGGAGCACAACGTGCCTCGTTCTCGATCAGCGACTTACGGTTGCTGGGCGGCACACTGCCGCCGCGCGTGACGGCGCTAGTCTTGGAATGGGCGTTCCGTCACCGCGACGAACTGATGCGCGACTGGGAATTGGCGCAGGCGAAGAAACCGTTGCAGCCCATTCTGCCTTTGGAGTAGATTGGAGCGCGATGCACTGGATCACAGCAGTCGAATACATTTCCGGCTACCGATTGCGGCTGACGTTTGAAGACGGCTCAGTCCGCGTTGCAGATTTGTCGGCACAACTCGACGGCGAAATGTTCGAGCCGCTCAAGAACCTGCGGAAGTTCCGCACAGCCCGGCTCAATCCTGACTTAGACACCGTCGTCTGGGACAACGGCGCCGACATGGCCCCGGAATTCCTCTACGAAATCGGCGTGCCCGAACAACAAGCCAGCTTGGTCGCCGAATCGCCCAGTAAATACACGGCGAAGCGGAAGAGCTAGCGAGGACACACATGCCAGAGATCAGCAGGTTTTACGGAATCATCATTGCCATGTTCTTCGATGAACACCGGCCACCACACTTCCACGTCCGATATGGCGAATATGAAGCCGTGGTGCAGATCAGCGATTTTGCTGTTACTCGCGGCTCGTTGCCGCCGCGCACGCTTGGCTTGGTCATCGAATGGGCTGCGAAACATCGCGCGGAGTTACTGGCGAACTGGGAAGCGATTGAAAACCGTCAGCCTTTGCGTAAGATTGAGCCATTGGATTGAGGAACCATGCACTGGCACGTCGTCTCAGCAAAATATCTCGATGGCTACCGTCTCGCCGTGACTTTCGCCGATGGCAACTCCGGCGTCGTGGACTTGACGAAACAAATCCGAAGCGGTGGCGTCTTCGCGCGACTTGCCGATCCCAAGGTATTCCAACAATTCAGCATCAACTCCGACTTCGGTGTTATCTGTTGGGGCGACGACGTGGACATCGCCCCCGAAACGCTCTACGAGCAAGCCGTCGGTAAATCCCCCGCCGCAATGGTCGCCGAGTCGCCCCGCCAGTACCGCGCGAAACGAAAGAAATAGCCGCGCCTCCGGAACAAAACCGGAACACAAGGCCGCCGATGAAAAGGCTGGAAAGTCTCCAAGGTTGGTGAAAGAATCTTCGCCATGAAACGCGACACGGGCGAGTCGAATGGGAAGAACGGAAGGGCTGCCACCCCGAAGCTTCCTGCATCTTCCCGGTTGTTTTATGTTTTGTTCGCGATCTTGGTCATTGGCGTAGTAGCCTTTTTGTGCGCGTTCCCAGTGTCTCGCACAGGACGTCCAAGGGGGCCTCGTTTTGAAGTGCGTAACCATTTCGCTGAAATCCGGACGGCGCTTCACACCTACATGTATGATTTCGAGGGGCAACTACCGGAGAAACTGTCCGACTTGGTGCCGAAATACATCCCTCTTGAGAAGTTATCGGTGTTCTATCCGCCGGCGAATGTTCCTTCTGAGTTCAGGAAGCTGCCGGCGCACTGGGACAGCGATCCGAGCCTTATTGACCGCTACTCGAACTGTGTGTATCTGGGGGCAACCGGCATCGTCAAGGAAGTCATCGCCTATGAGCGCGAAGGCACATGGAATCGAGCGCACACCGCAGACCCGTGGGAAGAACCAGTTGTTATTACAGCAGCACTTGGCGTTTCATCTCACTCAGATGCTTTTTTACACCAAACCAACAGCTTCGCATTCGACAAAATGCGCGCTACTCGTGTCATCTACGCCGAAGCCAATCTGCACGCGGCGCTCAATTGCTATTACATGGGCTATGGACAGTATCCAGTCGGAGATAATGCGTCCGTCATCAAAGTGCTACGAGGGGATAATCCGTCCAAGAAGAAGTACTTGGAGTTCTACCAACAGGAACGAAACGAGCGGGGCGAGTATCTTGATCCTTGGGGTACGCCTTACGAACTACGCAGCAATGGCATGCGCGTGCGAGTAAAGTCGGCAGGTAAGAACAGGAAGTTCGATCAAATCGGAGTGACAGGCTACGACGATATCTGTTTTTCCTTCAGCAATGGTAACCCAATTGGGAACGACACTCCGTTTTGATTTGGTTATGGCGTTGCGACGGCGTGGCGCACGAGGCGGGCGGTGTCACACTGAATTCAGTCAACTTGGCGCAGAATGCGGTTGAAATAGGGACGGCACCGAGCTTGCTAATCTGTTGTTTTGTCACGAAGTCGTTGGTAGGGCGTGCTCGCTGAGCGCGCCGCTGGGCGGAACGAAGCGGACGGCTCGGCGAGCCGTCCCTACCACAGACGGAAGGCGGAGATATGATTCGATTCGACAAACTGACGATCAAGGCGCAGGAGGCGTTGCAGTCGGCGCACGAGCTGGCGCAGAAACAACACCACTCGGAAGTTGACTGCGAACACCTGCTCGCCGCGCTCATCCAGCAGACCGACGGGCTTGTCCGTCCGTTGCTGGAGAAACTCGGCCTTGCGCCGGATGCGATGCTGAAGAAACTCGACGACGAGTTGAACCGGCGTCCGCAGGTTCACGGCGAAGTCGAGGTCACGCTCAGCCGGGCGCTGCGCACGGCACTCGACGCGGCGCAATCGCATGCAGACAAACTCAAGGACCAATTCGTCAGCACCGAACACTTGTTGCTTGGGCTGGCGGAACACAAGAAGGTCGCGGCGAAGACCAGCGACATCTTGAAGGCGTTACGCGATGTGCGCGGCAACGCCACCGTCACCGACCAGAACCCGGAAGACAAATACCAATCGCTTCAAAAATATGGGCGCGACCTGACGGAGGAAGCGCGCAAGGGCAAGCTCGACCCAGTCATCGGGCGCGACACGGAAATCCGTCGCGTGATGCAGGTGTTGTCGCGGCGCACGAAGAACAACCCGGTATTGATCGGCGATCCCGGTGTCGGCAAGACGGCCATTGTCGAGGGGTTGGCGCGGCGGATCGTCAGCGGCGATGTGCCGGAGGGGTTGAAGGAGAAACGCGTCGTGGCGATGGACATCGGCGCGATGCTGGCGGGCGCGAAGTACCGGGGTGAGTTCGAGGACCGGTTGAAAGCGTTCCTGAAGGAAGTCATCGCCAGCGAAGGGAAGATCATTCTGTTTATTGACGAACTGCACACGGTCGTTGGCGCGGGCAAGGCG
>VHCW01000049.1 GCA_016871575.1 Verrucomicrobiota bacterium | reverse complement strand
GCTGGACCAAGAAGAACGACGAGCGGCATTACGGCTACAAGAACCACGTCAAAGCGGACGCCAAAAGCAAACTCATTGAGTCGTATGCGGTGACCGACGCGAGCGTGCATGACTCGCAGATGCTCGAGTCGCTGCTGGACGGCACCGAAGGCGCAGTGTATGCCGACAGCGCGTATCGGAGCGCAGAAGCGGAAACGATGTTGGCAAAGAAAGAACTGAACAGTCGGATTCACGAGCGGGCGTATCGGAATCGGCCGCTGAGCGAGGAGCAGAAAGAAGCAAACCGGCAGAAATCGAAGGTGCGGGCGCGCATTGAGCATGTGTTTGGCTACATGAGCCAGACGATGAAAGGGTTTTACTTGCGTTACATTGGGAAGCGGCGCAACGGCGCCGCGATAGGATTCATCAACTTGATCTACAATCTGGCCCGCTATGAACAAATTGTGCGGTTGAAGTTGTTGCCGCTGCGAGCCATCTGAAAAGGAAATTGAAAACCAACGGAAGCAAGAAAACGGAAAAATTCAAAGAGTCAGTACAATGAAACCAACAACCGAAGGAGTCGCCATGACCGAAACCAAACAGAAAACTGAACCACAACCCTCAACAAGGTTCCGCAGGATAGTTACCGGGAGTTCCCAGAATTATCATTTTCTTGGTTTATTTTGTTTGGAATTGAATGGGTGTGCGAAAGAAATCTCGATTTTTCTGAATCGGGGATTGTGAATGTCTGTTCTTTTCCTGCGCCGTTTATCGCATTTCCATATGAAAGCCAATTAAAATTAAAGTCATTTCCAGTATTTGCGACTTCGATTTTATGTATTCCATGATCTTTCGGATTCATAACATCTACTACATTTGTTAAAGCGTTTGGAAATGTGTACTCTGGGAGGACAAGATGCGGAATTTTTTCCGTTGGGATCAGAAAATCTTCTGATAATGCGAGCCGTAGCGGTGATGTGGATGCTCCCGCGCTCGGAGGCGCCAGAGCCGTCAGACCCATCACGACCGTGAGCGCAATGAGGGCGCTGACAGAGCAGCGCCCTCCGACGGCAGTTGCGAACGCGCCCGGTAACAAACAGGCTGAACTCCCGCCAGCGATGTGCATCGGCTTTGCCCAATGTTTCATTCTCTCACCTGTCTCCACTCCCTGCATACCAGAGTCAGCACAATGCGGTCAAGTTTTCCGAGAAATTGAAATCCGCTATTCCACCTTCATCAAGGTCTCCGGCAACGCCACCAACTCACGCGCTCCACCGTCGGGAAGCCACAACACCCGTCCATCATCCAGCACGCGACAGATCGCGCCTCGCAATGACCCCCGCAAGGTTTTTACCCGGTCGCCTGCCTTCAGTTCCGCGCTGGCGCAGAGACTCTCGACAATCTCCACCATCGGTTCACGATCAAGAACACCCGCAATGTAATGCGCCACGGCAGAACTAATCTCCCGGTTACGAACAGGCGGCAGGTCTCCGAACAACACGCGCGTCAGTTCCCGCCCGATGGCGGCAAACGTGTTGCCATTGAAGAAAAGAAATGGCGCACGACGGTGAAATGACCGGAGCAGATCGAGCGTTTCGGCCAGAGTCAGGACACGCCGGCTCTTGGCTTCCCAGTCTGCCGCGCACGCTTCGTGAGTTTCCGAATTAGCTCCGTACTGCGCGCCACCTCTCTCGCACGCTCCTCGATTGATGCGGACGACAGACTCCCAGTCCCAGTTCTTGATAAAAGCGGCTCTGGCTTGAAACGGTGAACGGTCGCCACCGCTTCTTCGAGGATGTCCGCCTCGTTCAGGTGCTCCAGCAAATCGGTTCGCAGCTTCATTGCTCATACATTATCCCATCGTCTCACAGACCGCAAGCTTACTCTGCCCGTCAAGTCTTCCGCGGGAACAACGGCGCCACTTTCCCCACTTTACCCCCCGCCACCACACCGCCCCAGCGCAGTTCCTCCCCAAGCGCACCGATCTTCCCGCCCACGCCAAGCTGCTCCCGAATCTGCCGCGAAATCGCCGGCATCACCGGCGCAACCATCACCGACAACAATCGCACCGTCTCCGCAAGATTGTACAGCACCGCGTCAAGACGCGCCGCTTGCTCCGGTTGCTTCGCCAACTTGAAGGGCGCGGTTTCCTCGACATACCGGTTCGCGCGCGTCACCAACCCGCGCATCGCCTCCAACGCGCCGCCGATTTCAATCGCATTCATCTTCGCCTGATACGCCGCACAGGCCGCTTCTGCGTCCGCTTGCAAATCAAAACGATTCGTCACCGGAATGTTTCCGGAACGATAGCGCCCGATCATCGTCAACGCGCGGTTCACGAGATTGCCGAGATCGTTCGCGAGTTCGGAATTATAGACCGAGACAAACTTCGCTTCCGCGAAATCGCTGTCGTTCGCACCGACCGGACCGTACGCCGCGAGAAAATACCGGAGCGCATCCAGTCCGTATTCCGCGACGTGCCGGTCAATTTTTTCGAGGTCAACAAAGTTGCCGAGACTCTTGCTCATCTTCTGTCCCTCGGCGATCCAGAACCCGTGCGCGTACACCTGCCCCGGCAACGGACGTTTCAGCGCCATCAACATCGCTGGCCAGATCACCGCGTGGAACCACAAAATATCTTTCGCCAGCAAATGCACATTCGCCGGCCAGTACTTGATCCGATCCGGGGTGTCCACCGTCGAGAGATAATTAATGAGCGCGTCAATCCAGACGTAAATCGTGTGCTCGTTGTCGCACGGCACCTTGATGCCCCACTCGCCCGCGCCAGTGCGCGAAATCGGCACGTCGTTCAGTCCCTCGCGAATCCGGTTGATGACTTCGTTGCGACGCGCATCGGGCTGGACAAATTTCGGTTGCTCGTCGAGCAGTTTCAGCAACGGCTCCGCGTAGTTGCTCAGGCGGAAAAAATAGTTTTTTTCTTTCTTTCGCACGAGCGGCTTGCCGTTGAACGGCGACTTGAACTCGTACTCCTTCGCCTTGTTCTCCGGCAGGTATTCCTCCTGTCCGGCATCGTACCAACCTTCGTACTCGCCAAGATACACGTCGCCGGATTTCAAGAGTTCGCCGACGTATTGCTGGACCTTGTCCTTGTGGCGCGGTTGCGAAGTCCGAATGAAATCATCATTCGCGATGCCGAGTTTCTGGAATGTCTCCTGAAACGCCGCCGCGTTCTGGTCAGCCCACTGTTGCGCCGTCAATCCGCGTTCCACTGCCGAGTCCACGACCTTCGCCGCATGTTCGTCGGTGCCCGTCAGGAAGAACACATCGTCACCGCACAACCGGTGATAGCGCGCGAGGATGTCCGCAATCGTCGTCGTATAGACATGCCCGATGTGCGGACGGTCGTTGACATAATAAATCGGCGTCGTGACATAGAATTTCATGTGCGGATACTTACAGCTTACCGCCGCGTTGTTCAAGCAGCGTCACGATGGCGAGAATGCCGGCAGCTTGGACAAGAACAATAACGGCGGCTGTCGCTTCCGACCACAGCAGCACGGTTGCGCCAAGGCCAAGCGTGAATGTGATGAGACAAATCAGCGTCACGGCCCAGCTTTGCGGCAGGCCGAGCTTGGCCAGACGATGCGAGATGTGCGTCGTGTCGCCGACCGACACCCATTGGCCGCGCCGCCATCGCATCCAGCAGACCAGCGCCATGTCGAACAGCGGCACTGCGAGCACCAGCAACGGAATCAGCACCGGCAAATGCGTTGGCGTCGCTTCCGCGCGGTAGAACGTCGTCATCACCGGCAACACCGCGAGCATATAACCGATGAAATGGCTGCCGGAATCGCCGAGAAAAATTTTCGCCGGCTTGAAATTGCTCGGCAGGAACCCAAGCAGCGCGCCTGCAAGCGCCAGCGCAAGCACACAGACGAAATACTGATGTTGCACCCCGGCAATAAAAGCGAACAACAACGAGCACACCAATCCAACGCCGGCGCAGAGACCGTCCATGTTGTCGAGGAAGTTCAGGGCGTTCGTCACGGTGACGATCCAGAGCACGGTCAGCGCGAAACTGACGAGCTGGCTTGGAATGAACAGCGTAATCCGCATCCCCGCAAACCAGACCAGCGCGGCGATGATGATTTGGCCAATCAATTTTGCGCGTGGTTTCAAGTCATGTTTGTCGTCATATGCGCCAAGCCCAACCATTGCCGCGCCGCCGGCGAACACAACAAGCAGCTTCGAGCAGACTGAGAATGCGCCGGGAACATGGATGCTCAATTCCTCCGGCGCCCAGCGCGACAACAGCGGCATGAGAAGGAAGTAGTTGATCACGATGTTCAGCGCAAACGCGCCGAACACGGCAACACCGCCGAGCAACGGCATCGGCTTGGCGTGAAGCTTTCGTTCCTTGTCCGGTTCGTCGAGAAACTTCAGCCTGAACGACAGCCGCTCAAACACCGGCGTCAACAGCAATGCCAGCGCGAAGCTCACGTCAAACACATAAAAGTAGATGAGAATCCAGTGCATCGTTGGAATCCGCAAACGAGTCTAGCCTTCGCCCTTTCTGGCTGCAACAACCGAATTACTCGCTGGGCGCAGGGAATTTTCGGATCGGACTGTAGCGGGGATAGCTCTCCCAAATCTCGCCGTTGCCCGTGACGCGCGGGTCTCCCGTTTGTTTGAGGTAATCAACCAGTTGTTTGGCAAGACGGCTCTTCACTTCCGCAAAGGAGGGATCGGTCGCCAGACTGCGAAGACACGCAGGGTCTTTGATGATGTCGAACAGTTCCTCCGCCGGACGCTTGGCGACGGCCAGTTGCAGGAACCGGCCAAACACCGGGTCATTGTGATGCGCCACGAGAAAGTCCAGGGTCGGGCTTCCGTCAAGGTCCGTGTACGCGCCATGCATCGGACCAAGCGTGCCGTCCTCTTTCAACACTTGCGGATCACCGGCCGGCCAGCGGTCGGGCTTGAAGTTGCGGATATAAAGGAACTGCGGCGTCCGCAACGCGCGTTGCGGGTAGGTCCAGTTGTTGTAGCGCGAGGACGAATGCCGTTCGCGCGCGCCATAGACGGCCGTGCGCGACGAATCCACGACTCCTTGTTTTGCCGATGTGAGAATGTTGCGGATACTGCGACCGGAAAGAGGATAATCGGCGGGGGCAGCCACACCGGCCAGATCGAGAATGGTGGCCGTCAAATCCACAAATCCGACCAAGTCATCCACCACGCGCCCGCCGGGGGCCTGCGCGCCCCAGCGAATCGCCAGCGGCATGTGGATTCCGTATTCGTAACAGTTCGCCTTGGCGCGCGGGAACGGCATCCCGTTGTCGCTGGTGACGATGACCAGCGTGTTATCAAGTTCGCCGGCTTCCTCCAGTGTCCGAAGGATTCGCGCGAGATGCTGGTCGAACCAATCAATCTCGACGGCGTAATCCAACAAGTCGCTGCGAACCTCCTGCGCATCCGGCAAAAACGGCGGCACCTGCGCGTCTTCGAGTTTCTTGCCTGATTTCAGGCCGGAACCTTTTTCGTAGCCGCGATGCGGCTCTTGGCCACCATACCAAAAATAGAATGGCTGTCCTTTGGGCCGCTTCGCCAAAAAATCCTGAAAGTTGGCGGCGTAGTCGTTGTTGCTGATGTTCTTGAAAGGCGGGGCAATCTTGCGGCCCGCGTACTCTGTCCCTGCCGGATTGCGTGGGCGCTCGCTGATTTTCCAGTTGCCCGGTCCCCATCCTTTGCCGGTGTAGCCGACGAAGTAGCCGGCTCGTTCGAGCAGGTCGGGAAATACCACGTACTTGGACGGAAACGAACTGGCGTGCGTGCCCGCTTCCTCGATTTGCCACGTGTGCCGCCCCGTCAACAACGCGGCGCGGCACGGGCTGCAACCGGGCGATGCGCCAAAGGCGTTGCGAAACAAAATTCCTTCGCGCGCAACCCTGTCGAACGCCGGCGTCCGCACCATCTTGCACCCGGCAATGGAAGTATGTGGATGAGATTGATCATCGGAAATGGCGATCAGAATGTTGGGGCGCGACGGCGCGGCAGACAAGACGGGAACAATCGCCGCCAAAGCCGCAATCAGTATTTGTTGTCTTTTCATTTTCTCTCTTTGTCTCCGTTGGCGATCAATCGCCGGTACAACGCCTCGATCTGCTCCACCATCTTTTCTTCGGCAAACTGCTCGCGAACCAATTCGCGTCCGCGCGCGCCCATTCTGTCCGCCAATGCCTTGTCCTGCAACAGCCGGATGACCGCATCGGCCAGCGCCGTCGTGTCGCCGGGCCGGATCAAAAAACCAGTCTTGCCGTCCCGGCAGACTTCGCGCGCGCCATCCACGTCGAACGCCACGACCGGCTTGCCGCACGCCAACGCCTGCGGCAACGTTCGCGGCAATCCCTCGCGCAACGAAAGATGCACCAGCACGTCCATCTGCGCCACGTATCGCGGTATGTCGGATGGTGAAACCAATCCCGCAAACTCAAAATGATCGCGCAACCCCAATCGTTCCGCCCACCGCTCGTATCGTTCGCGGTAAATCCCGTCGCCGACCAGCAGGAACTTCACATTCGGCACGGCCTCGACGATGCGTGGCGCTGCCTCGAAGAGAAACTCGTGTCCTTTCAGACGGAACAAGCGCGCAATCTTCCCGACGACAGGAGCCGCCGGGACGGCGGCCACTACACCAGCGTACGGTGCAAGGTTGAAACCGCTGCGGATCGTCACGAATTGACCGGCGACACCGGCGGCCTGGTATTGCTCCGTCATCGCGTCGGCCACCGACACAAACTGCGTTGTCCACGCTGCCGCGAGTTGTTCCAGCCAGCGGAACAACCAGTTGCCCAGTGGATTCTGATACGGATAAAACGACGGCCCGTGAATGGTGTGCACCACCACCGGCACACCGGCCAGCCGCGCCGCAAGACGGCCGAGAATGCCGGCCTTGCCGCTGTGGGTGTGGACAACGTCGTAACGCCGTTCCCGAAACAACCGGACCAACGCCCCACACGCGCGCACATCGCGCCAGGGGTTCGGCTCGCGCCGCAAATCGTCAATGACCATCACATCACCGGCCTGCGGCAACAACGAACCTTCGGGGCCGGTCTGCGGCCCGATCACGAGGTCAACTTCGTGGCCGCGTTTCCGCAGCCCGGTGCACGTGGCAACGGTGTTCTCCTGCGCGCCGCCGACAATCAAGCGCGTAATGACGTGACAGATCCTCATGACCTGTCACCGTCAACAATGAAGCGTGGCTCATAGCGCATTGAACGTGCATTCTATGAGCCACGCGATTTGAAGCAAGCCGTCTCTTACCGGCGTCCGCCTCGCGGTCCCATTCGGTCGCCGCCCGAGTTCGTCATCCACGGGCTACCGCCCCCGCGAGATTCATGGGACTGCACATGGCCCGGCGCCGAACGCTCACTGCGGTCCGAACCGCTCCTTTCACTCGGGGAAGAACGCTGTTCCCGTTGCGCCGGCGGCTCATATGTCCGAGTCGGTCGCGGATTTTCCGGAGCCGCGCGAACGGTCCGTTGCTCCGGCGCAGGACGCGGCGTGTAGGTCGGCTGCGGGCGCGGCTGCGGCGGTTGCGGCGGGACAACTTGCGGCCGGGACTCCATTCGTTGCGGCGGCGCTGCCGGTTGTTGTCGTGGCATGTCCGGTTTCGTGATGGTCGGACGGGTGGCCTCAGCATGGCGTTGTTCCGGTTTGGTCTCGCGACGTTCCGGTGCCCGCTGCGGCTGCGGTCGTGGCGTCACCTCGCGGCGTTCCGTTTCGCGCTGCTGCGTCGGTTGCTCCGCAACCGCGCCTCTGGATCCGCGTTGCGGACGTTCTGTCGCGCCTTCCAACCCTCGCGGGGAAGTCGGCGGCGCCGGGGCGCGATCCAGCGAGGCGCGCTGCATCACCTGGCCTGACCGGCGCTGCCAGAGGTCCGTGGCGCGGTTGGTCTCCACTGGACGACCAACATGCCGTTGGACGGTCTCCACCGTCGGCCCGCGATGAATGTGCGTGTGATTGTTGACCACTTGGATGTTGGTGATGTTCACAGTCTGATGCAACACCGGATGGTGGCCGCCCCGATGATGATGGTGGTGGCCGCGATAATGGATCGGCCTGCAGAAACTGCCGAACTCCACAAACACAAAGGCGCGCGAGAACCATCCCACACGATCCCACATGACCAACCCGCCCGTTCCGCAATACCGAACCGGCGGCAACGGCGCCCAGCCGTAGTATCCGCCACCTTCGCGCCAGGCAACCCAGGAGGGACCCCAGACCGTGTCCGGCGCCCAGATCCAACCGTAGTACGGATCATACACCCAGCGGCCGTAGTGGTACGTCGCCCACGCCCACGGCTCATCGCTGACCCAATACCAGCCTTGGTCAGTCCATTCCCAATGGCCGTTCGCATACGGCTGCCAATCGCTGCTGATGTAGGAGGGATACCAGCAACGCCCGTAGTCAGCCACATGCACCCAGTGTCCGTACGGAGTGAGCGGCGCATAGAAATCACTGACGTTGGAAACTGAAATGCCTACCGAAAACGCCGTTCCAGCCTGCGCAGTGCGCAGCGGCAACACGGCCAGCAAACTGGTGACAACTGCCAAACACATTGTTCGAGTCTTCATACGATTGACTCCTTTCTGCCTGCTTCGACGCCCCCACCCCCGATTCATTCAAATTATTGTAAGCACATACTTACAAGTTGCGGATGCCCGCGCAGAAATTCTGCCGCCCCCATCCGACGTTTCCCTGACGGCTGCACTTCCAACACCCGCAATCCCCCCTCCCCGGTTGCCACCACAAACCCATCCAATACCTTGCCCGGCAAGTCCTTCCCGATGGCCACAATCTCGCTCCGCCACAGCTTCAGCATCAGCTCACCGGAAAATGTATGCGCGCCGGGCCACGGGTTGAAGGCGCGGATCATTCGCTCGATTTCAATCGCCGGTTTCGTCCAGTTCACCCGCCCATCTTCTTTCGTGAGTTTCCTGGCATACGTGGCTTGCGAGTGATCTTGCGGACGACGCGGCAGGTTCTCTCCCGTCACGATCTCAACAAGTAATTCAGCGCCGATTTTTGCAAGGCGATCATAAAGTGTGCCGCTGGTGTCGTCAGTGCGAATCGGTTCAACGCGCTGGAGAATGATGTCGCCCTCGTCCATTTTTTCGTTGAGGAACATCGTCGTGACGCCGGTCTCGGCGTCGCCGGCAAGGATGGCGTGCTGAATCGGCGAAGCGCCGCGCCAACGCGGGAGCAGCGACGCGTGGACGTTGATACAACCGCGCGGCGGCAAATCAAGAACGGCGCGCGGGAGAATCTGTCCGTAGGCGACAACAGCGATCAGATCGGGCCGCGATGCGCGAAGCGCCTCCTGCGCCGCCGGGTCTTTCATGCTCGGCGGCTGTTGGACGGCAAGGCCGAGTTGTTCCGCCGCGACTTTCACCGGCGGCGGCGACAGTTTCAGATCACGACCCTTGGGACGGTCAGGTTGGGTAACGACGGCAACGACTTCATGGTTCGGCAGTCTGGCCAATGCCTCCAGACACGGGCAAGCCAGATCTGCCGAGCCCATGAAAACAATGCGCATATCCGTCAGTGCGGCAGCGGCTTCATTTCGTTGGTGCGACCGAGCAACGCGCAGATGACGTCGTGCGCCACGGGCACCGGCCCGCCTTGGAGGCCGTTGACATGAACCTGCAAACTCACCGGGTAATGGTCGAGAAGCGGTTTGGTTTCCTTTTGGTACACGGCGAACCGGTTGCGGATGGTGGCTTCGTTGGCGTCGTCGTGGCGGCCTTCCTTCTCGGCGCGCAGTTTCATGCGCTGGACAATCTCATCGAGACCGTGTTCGACACAGATAACGACGATCTTCTGCACATCAATGAGCGGGTCCATCATCTTTGCCTGATTCACGTTGCGCGGAATGCCGTCGAGCACGAGCGTTTCGGTGGCAGGATTGAACTTCTTCGCGGCAACCATTCGTTTCATGTGGTCTTCCCAAAGACGCACGGTGAAATCGTCGGGCACGAGTAGTCCTTTGCTGGAATACTCCACAAAGATTTTGCCGAGTTCGCTGTTCTTGTCGAGCGCGCGGAACAAATCGCCGCTGGCGACATGGACGAAGCCGAGCAGGTTGCCGAGCCATTTGCCATGTGTGCCCTTGCCGCTGCCGGGGGCGCCCATCATCAGGATTGCTTTGTATTTTTCTGACATTGTCTTTCTCCGTTTCTTCTTTAGTTCAACAGTTCATACCAATTATTGCGCCGGCGCGGCTCGCAACCGAGTTCGCGGATGAGCCGCTGCATCGTCGCCTCGTCCATCCGGAACGTCGCGCCTGCCGACGCCACCACATTTTCTTCCATCATCACGCTGCCGAGATCGTTCGCTCCGAACGTCAACGCGATCTGCCCGATCTGCGGACCTTGCGTGACCCAAGATGACTGGACGTTGTCGAAGTTGTCCAGAAAAATCCTCGCCACCGCCAACGTCCGCAAATACTCGTGCGCTCCCGCCTCTGCTCCACCAAGCCGCGTGTTCTCCGGCTGGAACGTCCAGCCGATGAACGCCGTGAACCCGCCAGTGCGGTCCTGCAGCTCGCGCAACCGGCGCAGATGCTCGATTCGGTCCTCGACCGTCTCGACGTGTCCGAACATCATCGTCGCCGACGAACGCAGGCCGAGTCCGTGCGCGATCTCCATCACACGCAACCAGTCTTCCGCCGGGCATTTCAACGGCGAAACCTTGCCGCGCACGCTCTCGACAAAAATCTCCGCGCCGCCGCCGGGAATCGAGCCGAGACCGGCTTCCTTGAACCGTCGCAAAACTTCTTCGACCGGCATCTTAAATAGCTTCGCGAAATGACAAAACTCCGGTGGCGAGAAGCCGTGGATATTGACCTGCGGGAATTTTGTCCGGAGATATCGGAGCAAGCCGAGATAATAATCGAGCGGCAATGCTGGATGATGTCCGCCCTGCAACAGAATCTGGACGCCGCCGATGTCCACGAGTTCCTGAACCTTCGCGCCGACTTGTTCGGGTGTAAGCACGTAGGCGTCGGGCGCACCTTCCTTGCGGCTGAACGCGCAGAACGCACAAAACACGTCGCAGACGTTGGTGTAGTTGATGTTGCGGTCAACGATGTAGGTGACAATCCGCTCCGGGTGTTTCCGCCAGCGCACCGCATCGGCCAGCGAGCCGAGCGCCGTCAACGGCAGCCCGCGATACAGCGCCAACGCCTCTGATGGCGTCACGCACTCGCCGGCGAGGACTTTGTCACGCAATGAATCGCAATTCATGTCGGGGCGTACTCTGTCCGAGTCCCCCACAACAGTCAACACCAGGCAAAGCATCCGCAGATGAACGCAGATGGACGCAGATTAGCGGAACGGGCGTCCCGCCTGTTCGGGCGGGGCGAGTTTAGCCACGAAGCCAACGGAGCCGAAACGAAGTGAAGACGCTGGTGCCGTATCCAACTCAACGAATCGCAATTCGTGCGGCTCTACAAGTTTGAGTTTGACGAGATACTCTTGAAACTTCCGCAGGCCGCGCTTCGCGTCGGCGTCGAGGTCGTAGCGAATCCGTCGCGTGAGATAGTCGCGCCGAATCTCCGGTGTGCCGAGGGTGGACTTCTCGATGACTTCGTCGAGATGCGCGAGGCCGTCGGCCTTGGCTTGGCGCAGTTTCGCGGCAAGCGCAGCGTCAGCGACCCCGCGTTGCACCGCCCAGACGGCATACACGAAGGGCAGCTTCGTCCACTCCGTCCACGCTGCGCTGAGGTCGAGACGCGGTTCATCAGGAATGCGCGCGAGCCGGTTGACGGCCTCGTCGCCGAACACGAACGTCGCTTCGCAATCCGTCCCACGCGGATGAAACTTCGGCTCGGTGCCGAAGCATTCCGCAAACAACACGCGCAGCAGCCAGACCGTTGAGCGCGACGCGGGATCAATGGAAATGTTCCGAATCTGTTCGGGCGGAACTTGGTGGACGAGAAAGGCGCTGCGAACGTCGCCGAACGAGACGACGCCGATGCCGTCAATGATGTCGTACTGGTCGTGGAGCAACACTTCGGCGACCGGCACAAGCCCGACATCGAATTCGCGCCGGTGCAGGGCATCGGCGAGTTGCGCGGGGGTGCAGAACGTCATCTCCGACTCGATGCCGTAGATGAGCGGACGGACGTTGAGGTGCGGGACACTACCGATTCGCCAATTCATGGCGTCCACCCTACCGGCTTTCCTCCGTCGGTCAAGCCACTTATGAAAATCTTGCCGAATGCGGCCGTCTGGGTAATGCTGGCTGCAATGTTCACCGTCTCCGACAACGAACGCGGCCAGCGCCTTGACCGGTTTCTGCAAACGCAGATGCCGGAGCGGTCGCGCGCGTTTCTCCAGAAGTTGATCGAGGAGGGACAGGCGACTGTCAACGGCCAGCCGTCCAAGGCCAGCTACAAGGTGCGCGCGGGCGACGTTGTCAGCGTCGAGGTTCCCCCGCCCCGCCCGCTCGACAACCAGCCGGAAGCGATCCCGCTCAACGTGCTGTACGAGGATGAAGACCTCATCGTCGTCAACAAGGCCGCCGGGATGGTCGTTCATCCGGCGGCGGGCAACTACGAGCACACGCTGGTCAATGCGTTGCTCCATCATTGCCGGGGCGGATTGTCGGGCATCGGCGGCGTGGAGCGGCCGGGGATCGTGCATCGGCTCGACAAGGGGACGAGCGGCTGCATCGTGGTCGCGAAGAATGACACGGCGCATTGCAGTTTGGTCGAGCAGTTCAAGGCGCGAAAGATCCACAAGGTTTACCGCGCGCTTTGTTGGGGAACATTTGTCCGGCCAATCGGACGGATCGAAACGGATATCGGGCGGAGCGCACGCGACCGCCAGAAAATGTCGGCGCGCGTGGCGCGCGGGCGCGCGGCGTTGAGCGAGTACCGTGTGTTGAAGCAACTGACGGCGTTCGCATTGGTGGAGGTGACGCCGCACACCGGGCGAACGCATCAGATTCGGGTTCACATGGCGCACATCGGGCATCCGCTGGTTGGAGATGCGGTGTACGGCCGGGCGCGCGCGGCGGAGATTGCCGTTGACCGTCCGATGCTGCACGCCTACAAACTTGGGTTCACACATCCGCGGACCGGCGATTGGTTGGAGTTCGAGGCGCCGGTGCCGGAGGACATGGCGAATTTATGCAAAAGCTGAAGCACATCGTTGACGACACCATCAAGGCGCTGGAGGAAATGAAACGCTCCGGTGTGACGCACGTCGAGGTTTCGCAGGCGACGCTGGAGGAGCTGGGGCGCAAGCCGGTTGTCGTGGCCGCCGTCCCGGCGGCACCGACTCGCAGAACACCAGTCGCCGGGACGGCGGCGGCTACACCCGATTGGGCCGCGCTGGAAGCGGAGACAAAGAAGTGCCGGAAATGCGCCGAGTTGGCGCGAACGCGGCGCAACGTCGTGTTTGGCGTCGGCAATCCGCAGGCCGAGTTGATGTTCATCGGCGAGGCGCCGGGGGCGGACGAGGACGCGCAAGGCGAGCCGTTCGTCGGTCGCGCGGGACAGTTGTTGACGAAGATCATCGAGGCGATGGGGATGAAACGCGAGGAAGTCTATATTGCCAACGTCTTGAAATGCCGGCCGCCGGAGAACCGGACGCCGTTGCCGGATGAGACGGCGAATTGCCTGCCGTATTTGCAGAGGCAAATTGAGATGATCCGCCCGAAGGTGATCGTGGCGTTGGGAGCGACGGCGTTGCGGGCGTTGCTGGACATCCAGATCGGCATCACGAAGATGCGCGGCAACTGGTACGCGTACCACGACATCCCGATCATGCCGACGTTCCATCCCGCCTACCTTTTGCGGAATCCGCCGGCAAAGAAGGAAGTCTGGCAGGACATGAAAACCGTGCTCGCCAAGCTGGGGCGTGAAGTGCCGAAACAATCGTAAACGCTACAACAGCGTGGCCCAGCGTTCGAAGACGGTGGCGCCGATCTCCTGAAGCAGCTTGAGATGACGGTCCGCTTCATTGAGAAGCGTTTGCGCATCCCCACCGGCGGCCTGCAACTCGTCAGCAAACGTCACGGTCATTTCGGCAATCTGTTTCCGGCTCATCTCCATGTGAAACAACAATCCGTAGGCGTGGAAACCGTGGCGGAACGCCTGATGCGGAGTCAGCGCGGAGGAAGCCAGCAACACGGCGCTGCGCGGCAACTCAAAAACGTCGCCGTGCCAGTGCAACGCCATGAACGCGTGCGGCAGGTGATTGAAAAGGGCGTCGCGCCGCGCCTCGAAATCCAGCGTGACCTCGTGCCAGCCGATCTCTTTTTGTTTCCCCTTGGTCACGGGCGCGCCGAGCACGGAGGCGAGCAACTGGCTGCCGAGGCAGACGCCGAGCACCGGTTTACTGTTGTGCAAGGCGTTCTCGATCAGGTGAAGCTCGTCGAGAAGATACGGGAATTTGTCCTTTTCATAAACGCTTTGCGGGCCGCCCATGACAATCAGCCCGGCGGCGCGACCGAGTTCTTTCGGCACCGGCTCGCCGTCGTACGAGCGAATGGTTTGCAGTTTGCAGCCTTTGAGCGCATCGGCGATGATGCCGGGCGTTTCGCAGGCGGCGTGCTGGAGGACGATGAGGGAATGGGCGCTCATGGGTTTGGCGGGGCGGCGCGTTTCTCGTCAATCAACCGGCAGGCTTCGAGCACGAGGGCGGATGGTTGTTCAAAGATGGCAATCGAAGGCGGCGGCACGCCGGGACGAAAGACAAACTGTCCCTCGGCGGCGGTGACGAGTTGATAGAACGCTTCCTTGTCCTGCAAGCCGGCGTGCGTGTCGGCATTCACGATGCGTCCGTTGCAGAAAAAGATGCGTCCGATGATCTTGTCGTTGCAACTCAATTCGAGGCAACCGTTCTGGGACTGGGCGACAAGCGTCTGGAGCAGGTTGATGACGTTGAGGGTCGTGAGGTCGCCGATGACGTCGGCGGGGCGCAGGCGCTGGAGATTGAAATCGGTGATGGTCTTGTCGTTGGTGGTCTTGCCGGCGCGCCGCTTGATCCACGCTTCTGCTTCGGATCGTTCGCCGTGGAAAGCGTAAAGGATGAACTTGCCGACCTGCACGGCGTCGCCGTGCCGCAACAGCGATTCCTTGACCGCGCGGCCATTGACGAACGTGCCGTTGGCGCTGTCGTTGTCGCGCAGCAACGGCCCTTCCGGCGTGGCCGTCACTTGGGCGTGCAGACGGGAAACCGCGCCGTCGTCGAACACAATCTGGCTCATCTTGCTTCGGCCGATCCGCAGCGACTTCTCAGGCAACAGTTCGTGGATCGTGTTGTCCGGGGTAATGAGGAAGAACGATTTCATGGCGGTTCAAAACTTGAAAGTCCACTCATCGCTGCCGTACCGGTTGCGGACGAGATCGCGCACCGCATCAACCGGCGCCGCGCGCAACGGCTCCGTGGCCTGCCACGCGTTTGTCAGCGCCGTTTTGATTGCGGCGCGGGCCGTCGCGGCGTTCGTGAGGAATTCCCGGTGCGGACGGCGGCGGCGATAATGGGGTTCGCGTGATGGCATCGGCAGCAAATGCTCCACCAATTCGATGTCAAAGTCGAGCAGGAACGTGCCGTGGAACAGCAGGCAGTTCTTCTTCCGCCGCTGCGCGTTGCCGGAGATTTTCAGATCGCGAAGCGTCAGGTCGCTGATGCCGCGCACGCGAAGCGCGTCGCCGATGACCGGCAACAGCGCGTCGTGATGGCGTTGCAGAATGTGATGGTTGGTCTCCGTGACGCCGGTGAGCGGGCCGGATCCGGGGATGCGGAGGATGAGCGAGAAATTCAGGCAGCCGGGTCCCTGCACGACGGCGCCGCCGCCGGTGCAACGGCGCAACACGGGAACGTTTGCCCGTTGCGCGGCGTCGAGATGCACTTCGACGCCGGTCTTGTTCGAGTAGCCGAGCACCACGAACGGTCTCGGGTGCTCCCAGAACCGGAGCACCTCGTCCGTTGCGCCCGCCTCGCACAAATCCAGCAACGCCTCGTCACAAGCGAGGTTCTCCTCCGGCGTCGGCAATGTCAGGTCGAGATGTTTCACGCGCGGCCAGTATAACCGGCAATTGTGTTTTTTCCAGATTCGGATAACGTTGCGGGCACCGGCATGAACTCACTGAACACTCCCTACGTCAACACGATCCCCGCCGACCGCGAGCCGCCGTACCCCGGCGACCGCGACATCGAGCGGCGCATCAAGAGCTACATCCGCTGGAACGCCATCGCGATGGTCGTCAGTGCCAACCGCGACCACCACGGCATCGGCGGCCACATTTCCACCTACGCTTCCGCGGCCACGCTGTACGAAGTCGGGTTCAACCATTTCTTCCGCGGCAACGACATGGTTTTCATCCAGGGGCACGCCACGCCGGGCATCTACGCGCGCGCGTTCCTCGAAGGACGCCTCACCGAACAGCATCTTGCCAATTTCCGGCGCGAACTCGCCGAGGGCGGCGGTCTCTCCTCATATCCGCACCCGTACTTGATGCCGGAGTTCTGGCAATTCCCGACTGTCTCGATGGGGCTGGGGCCGATTCTTTCGATTTATCAGGCGCGTTTCAACCGCTACCTCAAGGCGCGCGGCTTTCTCACCGGCGACGAGCCGAAAGTCTGGGCGTTTGTCGGCGACGGCGAGGTGGACGAGCCGGAAACGCTCGGCGCGACGACGCTCGCGTCGCGCGAGGAACTCGACAACCTGATCTGGGTCGTCAACTGCAACCTCCAGCGGCTCGACGGCCCCGTGCGCGGCAACGGCAAAATCATCCAGGAACTCGAAGCCGCCTTCCGCGGCGCCGGCTGGAACGTCATCAAGGTCATCTGGGGACAGGAATGGGACCCGTTGCTCGCCGCCGACACGCACGGCCTGCTTCGCAGGCGCATGGAAGAATCCGTGGACGGCGATTACCAGAAATACGTCGTCGAACCAGGCAGCTACACGCGCCGTCATTTCTTCGGCAAATACCCGGAGCTGTACGACATGGTCAACCACCTCACCGACGACCAAGTCCGACGGCTCGGCCGCGGCGGTCACGACCCGCAAAAAGTGTACGCCGCTTATCAAGCCGCCGTCGCACACAAAGGCCAGCCGACGGTCATCCTCGCCAAGACCGTCAAGGGCTACGGCCTCGGCGAAGCCGGCGAAGGCCGCAACATCACCCATCAGCAGAAGAAATTGAACGAAAAGGAACTCCGCGAGTTCCGCGCCCGGTTCGGCGTGCCGGTCAGCGACGAGATCATTGCCGAGACGCCGTTCTACCGGCCCCCGGAGGACAGCGCCGAAACGAAGTACCTGATCGAACACCGGCGCGCGCTCGGCGGTTTCCTGCCGGCGCGCAAGGTGAATGCTCCGAAACTATCGGCGCCGGAAATGTCCGCCGAGTTGTTCAAGGGAAGCAACAACCTCGAAATGTCCACCACGATGGCCTTCGTGCGACTGCTCAGCCAGTTGCTCCGCGACACGCAGATTGGCAAACGAATCGTGCCGATCATTCCCGACGAAGCGCGCACCTTCGGCATGGACGCGCTGTTCCGCGACTACGGCATCTACGCCTGCAAAGGCCAGCTCTACGAACCCGTGGACCGCGCTTCGCTGTTGTACTACCGCGAAATGAAGGACGGCCAGATTCTCGAAGAAGGCATCACCGAAGCCGGCGCGATGAGTTCGTGGATCGCCGCCGCCACCGCCTACGCCAGCCACGGCGCGCCGATGATTCCGTTCTATATCTACTACTCGATGTTCGGCCTTCAGCGCGTCGGCGACCTGTTCTGGCTCGCCGGCGATATTCGCGCGCGCGGCTTCCTCTGCGGCGCGACCGCCGGCCGCACCACGCTCAATGGCGAAGGACTCCAACACCAGGACGGCCACAGCCTGCTGCTGGCCAGCGCCATTCCCACGCTGCTCGCCTACGAACCGGCATTCGGCTACGAGATCGCCGTCATCATCCGCGAAGGAATGCGGCGGATGTTCGAGAACGGCGAGGATATCTTCTATTACATCGCCCTTCACAACGAAAACTACCCCATGCCGGCGATGCCCGACGGCGTCGAGGAAGGAATCCTCAAGGGACTCTACAAATTCCGGAAATGTTCCGGCGACGCCAGGGCCAACATCCTCGGCAGCGGCCCAATCCTGCGCGAGGCGTTGCGCGCGCAGGAAATCCTCGCCGAACGCTACGGCGTCGGCGTCAACGTCTGGAGCGTCACGAACTACAAACAACTCCGCACCGATGCGCTCGCCTGCCGTCGTTGGAACATGCTGCACCCAACCGAGCCGCCGCGCCGCTCGTATCTGGAAACCGTGTTGGAGAAAGAAACCGGCCCGTTCATCGCCGTCAGCGACAACATCAAGACCGTCCCCGACCAAATCGCCCCGTGGATTCCCGGCGGTCTCACAACGCTCGGCACCGACGGGTTTGGCCGCAGTGATACGCGCCCGGTGCTGCGGCGGTTTTTCGAGGTGGATGCCGAGTGTGTTGTCATCGCGACGCTCGGCGCGCTCGACAAGAAACTCGCCGCGCAAGCGATCCAGGATTTGGGAGTTGACCCGGAGAAACCGTTTCCGCAAGTGGTGTAACGTTGTAGTGGCCGCCGTCCCGGCGGCTCCGTGGGCCCGCGATGGCCGCCGGAACGGCGGCCACTACAACTATGCTATACTCCCGACATGAATCCTCCTTTCAAGGGCAAGCCGCCTCGACTACGAGAAGTGTTTCAGGCCTACGATTCACCGGTGTACTTCGTCACCTTCTGCACATACGAACGCCATCCGCTTCTGGCTTGTGACACAGCGCATGAAGCGTTTCGCCAATATGCGGAACGTGGTGCAATGGAGAACCGCGCGGCAGTGGGCCGATACGTCATCATGCCGGATCACGTGCATGCGTTCGTGTGTGGCGGACGTGAGTTTGATGTCGGTCTGTGGGTGCGCGGATTGAAGAGGGTGATTCGTAACGCACTCCAAACAGCCGCCGGGACGGCGGCCACTACAACGATCTGGCAGCCGGGGTTCTTTGACCATTTGCTGCGAAACTCGGAGAGCTACGATCAGAAATGGCAATACGTCCGCGAAAATCCAGTCCGCGACGGACTGGTAAAACAAGCGGACGATTGGCCATACCAAGGCGAAATTGTCGCCATTGACCGTGTGTAGTGGCCGCCGTTGTAGTGGCCGCCGTCCCGGCGGCTAACTCGCCGGCTAACTCCTCGCTTGTCTTTCCGTTGAACCGGGGCACATTAGCGTCCGTATGGACATTCGACTCCCCAATCTCGGTGAAGGCGCCGACAGCGGCGTCGTAGTGAACATTTTGGTCAAGGAAGGCGACAGCCTCCAGAAAGACCAGCCCATCCTTGAACTCGAAACGGAAAAAGCCGTCGGCACCATTCCCACGCCGTCCGCCGGCACCGTGCAAAGTATTCGCGTCAAAGTGGGCGACAAGATTTCCGTCGGCCAACCGATCCTCACGCTGGCCGGTGTAGGGGCCGCCGTCCCGGCGGCTCCAGCAAAACCGGTTATCCCAGCCGCCGGGACGGCGGCCACTACAACGGCGCCGCACATTCCCGGTCTGCCGGTGGCGGCGTCGCCGACGCTACGGCGCGTGGCACGCGACCTCGGCATTGACCTGAGCCGCGTGCGCGGCACCGAAGCCGGCGGTCGGATCGGCATGGCGGATTTGCGCGCCTACATTCAACAACTCCAACAGTTGGCTGCCGCTCCGCAAGCCGCGCCCGCCCAACCGGCGGCAATCGAGCGCATTGACTTCTCGCGCTGGGGACCCGTGGTGCAGAAACCGATCTCGGCGTTGCGCCAGACGATTGCGCGGCGGATGAGCGAATCGTGGAACGCCGTGCCGCGCGTGACGCAATTCGATGAAGCCGACATCACCGCGCTGAATGAGTTGCGCAAGAAACACGTCCCGGCCTATGAGGCGAAGGGCGCGCGGCTGACGCTGACGGGGTTTGCGCTGAAAGCGGTGGCAGCGTTGTTGCGGAAACATCTGCATTTCAACGCGAGCCTCGATGATGCGGCGGGCGAGGTCGTGTGGAAGGAATACATTCACATCGGCATCGCCGTGGACACCGAGCACGGCTTGATGGTGCCGGTCATCCGGGATGTTGACAAAAAGAGTTTGCTGGAGTTGTCGAAGGAACTGGAACTGCTGGCCGCAAAAGCGCGCGATCGCAAGCTCACCGCCGACGAAATGAAAGGCGGTTCATTCACCATCTCGAACCAAGGCGGCATCGGCGGCGGCGCGTTCACGCCGATTGTAAACAAGCCCGAGATCGCCATCCTCGGCATGGGGCGCGGCGCGCTCAAGCCGGTCGTGCGCGACGGGCAGATTGTGCCGCGGCTGATGTTGCCACTGGCGCTGTCGTATGATCACCGCGTGATTGATGGCGGCAGCGCGGCGCGGTTCGTGGTGGATTTGGTGGCGGAACTGGAGAATTGGAGTGATGGAGTGATGGAGTGATGGAATATCGGAACAAGAACCGAGGGTATCAGCAATTACGAGTCTGGCAGGATGCAGTGGAATACTATCGTCTGACCTGCCCGGTGTTTCGGCGTTTTCCGTATGAGTTAAGAAGAGTCAGTTCGCAGGCAATCGCTGCAAGCGACTCGATTCACCGGAACATTGCGGAAGGATATTGTCGCCGTTCAATCCGTGAATACATCCAATTCCTTTATGTGGCCTTGGGATCGCTGGGCGAATCCGTCTCTGGATTGATCGCGTGTCAAAAAGCAGAACAACTAACAACGGAAGATTTTGAAACATTGAACAATCTGGCATTCAAACTGGAGAATGGTCTCTTGAAACTTGTGGAAAGCCTCGAACATAAGAAAGTTGATGGCTCTTGGGTGGACTCCTTGATGGTCAAGGAAAGCAACGCTGCTTACGGAGCCGATGTTGTTCCAACACTCCAACACTCCAATACTCCATAACCCCATTACTCCCATGCAACCCATCCAAACTGACATTGTCGTTCTCGGCGGCGGTCCCGGCGGTTATGCCGCGGCGTTTTACGCGGCGGACAAAGGACGCAAGGTCTTGCTCGTCGAACAAGAGGAACGCCTCGGCGGCGTCTGCCTGAACTGGGGCTGCATCCCGTCGAAGACCTACCTGCACGCGGCCAAGTTGCTGACGGAAGCGCGCGAATCCATCCATCGCGGCATCACGTTCGGGGAACCGAAGATTGACCTGAACCAGCTCCGCACTTGGAAAAACTCAATCGTGGAAAAACTCGGCCAGGGCATCACCGGGCTGGCGCGCACGCGCGGTGTCGAGGTGCTGCACGGACGCGGATATTTTGAGGACTCGAAGTTGTTGCGGGTTGAGACGAGCACCGGCCAGAAGTTTTTCAACTACGACCACGTCATCGTGGCAACCGGCTCGCGGGCGGCGATACCAAAAGCGTTCGACCTCGGCAACCCGCGGATCATGACCTCAACGGAAGCGCTGGAGGTTCCGGACATTCCGTCGGAGTTGCTGGTGGTGGGCGGCGGCTACATCGGCATGGAACTCGGCACGGTGTACGCCACGCTCGGCAGCCGCGTGACGGTTGTCGAGGCGTTGCCCGCCGTGCTGTCGGGCGCCGACCCCGACTTGGCGCGGCCGGTGTTGAAGTATGTGCAAAAGGCGTTCAAGGAAGTCCGCGTCAGCACCAAGGTATTGACGATGGCCACTGCCGGCCGCCAGATCAAGGTCGTCTCCGAAACGGGCGGCCAACAACGCGAAGAGCTTTACGACCGCGTGCTGGTGTCGGTTGGTCGGTTGCCGAACACAGTCAACCTCGGGCTGGAAAACACACAGGTCACACGCGACGACAAAGGCTACATCGAAGTGGATGCGCAGCAGAAAACCTCCGACCCGCTGATCTACGCCATCGGCGATGTCGCGGGCGGCGCGTTGCTCGCGCACAAGGCGTCGCGCGAAGGCCGCGTGGCGGTGGACGCCATCGGCGGAGAACTGAGCACCTCGGAAGACCAGATCATTCCCGCCGTCGTGTTCACCGACCCCGAAATTGCCTGGTGCGGCATCACCGAGATGGACGCGAAACAAAAAGGCGTTACCGTCCAAGTTGTCAAGTTCCCGTGGACGGCCTCCGGCCGCGCGATGACGTTTGACCGGCCTGATGGCGTGACGAAGCTCGTGATCGAACCCGAGAGCGAGCGCGTGCTTGGCGTCGGCATCACCGGGCACGGCGCCGGTGAATTGATCGGCGAAGGCGTGCTTGCCGTCGAGATGGGCGCCACGGCGCGCGACCTGGCCGAGTGCACGCATCCGCATCCGACGTTGTCGGAGACGTTGCAGGAATGCGCCGAGGTGTTCTACGGCTGCGCCACGCACGTGACCGTGAGGAACAAGTAGGACGGGCGGGGCTTGTCCGCGCTTCGTTCGACGCGTACACTGCGCGCTATTGATGCAACCGAAACATCGCGCCGATAAACCGATCCGTCTGCCGCGCGCCCCATTGCCGGCGCTGGCGCCGGAGCGGACGCCGCCATTTCGTTGGGCGCGCTTCCTCGTGTTTGCGGCAATCGCTCACGGTGCGTTCCTGCTCGTTCTCACCACGATCAAAATCGTCGTGGCCGTCCCCAGCATTACCGCCGTTTTCGAGGAATTTCCCGTTCCGTCGCCGGCGCGCAACGACCTCGATCCATTCCGTCCCTTGCGCGAGTACGAATACGCCGGCGGCGGTCGCGGCGGCGGCGGAAGCGGCACTCCGCTGGCCGCCCCGTCCCACAAGGCCGCCGTTCTATCGCTCGACGCGCACCGGGCCAATGACGTGGTCGGCGAAGTCATCGGCATCCGCGTCGGCGAACATTTTGCCGGCGTGACAAGACTCGATGGCGAGGCCGGCGGAATTGGCGCGCCGTTTGGCGGCGACGGTTCGGGGCAATTCGGCACGGGGACCGGTTTTGGCGGAACCGCGGGCTTTGGCCACCGGGCCGCCCCGATGCGCGCGCAGGCCATCCGTCAACACCCCGGCGCCGAGGCGGCGGAGCGCGGTGTGGTCGCCGCGTTGCGCTGGTTGAAAGACCAGCAACAAGCCGACGGCGGCTGGAGTCACGGCTCGCACCGGCTGGGCATCTCCGCGCTGGCCACGCTGGCGTTTCTCGGTCACGGCGAGACGCCGGACTCGGAGGAGTTTGGCGCGACGCTGACAAAGGCGTTCCGGTTTCTCACCGCCTCGTTCAACACGGGCATCAACATGTACGAACACGCCATCGTCACCTACGCGCTTGCCGAGGGGTACGGCATGACCCGGTCGGCGTCGTTGCGCCAGCCGCTCGAACAGCGCGTGGCGTTGCTGTTCCAGGCGCAACAGGTCCCGAAGGCCGAAAGCCTACACAACGGCGGATGGCGTTACAGCGCCGGTTCCGTGGATGCCGACACTTCCGTCACCGGCTGGTGCGTTCAAGCGTTGAGTGCCGCGCGCCTGGCCGGCCTCGACGTGCCGCCGTCGGTGCTCGACAGCGCGTCGCAATTTCTCTGGAACATGCACCACGACGGCACCTTCGGTTACGAGCGCCCCGGCGGCACGACTTCCACGACAGCCATTGGCGTGCTCAGCCAGATGTTTCTTGGGCAGGGCGCGGACCCGCGATTGAAAGTCTCATTGGAAAAACTGAAATCAGTGCGGTTTGAGTGGGACAAGACCGAGGCGCCGCTGGGCATGGTCTTGCACCAGTGGTACTACCTCACGCAAGTCTTCTTCCACGCCGGCGGCGCGTACTGGAAGAATTGGAACGGCCTGTTTCGCGAAGCGTTGCTCCAGCGCCAAGCCGACGACGGCCATTGGGACCTGCCCGCAATGAGCAAGGAGAAGGAATTCAACCAGCCGCCGGTCTATTCGACGGCGCTGTGTGCGTTGATGTTGGAAGTCTATTATCGCTACCTGCCGACCTACCAACAATTGGCGCCGCAGTAGGGGCGAGCCATTATTTCGGCTGGCACTCGGGCTTGCCTTTGCCGAGCGGCTCTTTCTTCGCCGTGATCTGCGTGGCGCCCGACATCTGGGCGCGATTGGACTCGGCGTAGCTCTTCCATTGTTCAGGCAAGTCGCCCTCGGCGAAAATCGCCGCCATCGGGCAAACCGGCGCGCACGAGGTGCAGTCAATGCACTCGTCGGGATTGATGATCATGCGGTCTGCCACCTCGTAAAAACTGTTCGTGGGGCACACCTCGACACAATCCGTGAACTTGCAACCGACACAGGGTTCTGCGACTACATGAGCCATGATGAGTTCTCCTTCTTCGATTTGAATTCCACTGCTCGCGCAATGAGCATCCAGTGCTATACTCGCTGGCATGAACGATGCCAAGTCCAAAGTGCATTTTATCATCGCCGCCTTGCGCCGCGCGTATCCCGATTTTCGTTGCGCGCTCGAACACGCCGACCCGCTCCAACTCCTCGTCGCCACCATCCTCAGCGCGCAGTGCACCGATGAACGCGTCAACCAGGTCACGCCGGCGCTCTTTGCGAAATACCGCGCCGCCGCCGATTTTGCCGGCGCCGGTCCCGGCGAACTCGAAGCCATCATTCACTCGACCGGTTTCTTTCGCGCCAAAGCGCGCTCGATTCGCCGGTGTTGCCGGACCATCGCCACGCAATACGGCGGGCGCGTTCCCGACACGCTCGCCGAACTCGTGGCGCTTGACGGCATCGGGCGCAAAACCGCCAACGTCGTCCTCGGCACTGCCTTCGGCAAAGCCGAGGGAATCGTGGTGGACACCCACGTGATGCGTCTCGCGCGCCGCATGGGACTGACCCGCCAGAGCACGCCCGAAAAGATCGAGCAATCATTGGTGAAGATCGTGCCGCGCGAGGACTGGATAGATGTCTCGCACCTGCTCATCTGGCACGGACGCCGCCGCTGCATGGCGCGCAAACCGGATTGCGCGCACTGCGAGATTCGCAATCGCTGCCCGAAGATCGGCGTCAAACCGTCATAACCCGGCGCTCATTGCTTTTCTGGTGTGTCGTTGTCCGCCGGGTTCGGCTTCAGGAGATTGTCGAGCTTGGCGAACGGGTCGGCCATCCGCGAGGGCTGGCTCAATTCACGCGCTTCGGACTCGAAGTACCCGGCGAGCTTGTACTTTTCGTGCTCGTGGTCGTGACAGTAGATGCAGAGCAATTCCCAGTTGCTGCCGTCGGGTGGGTTATTGTTGTGGTTGTGGTCCTTGTGGTGAACGGTAAGTTCCGGCAGTCGTTTGCCGGAAAATTCGCGCCCGCAACTGGCGCAGACGTGCGGAAACATCCGCAGCGCCCGCTCGCGATACCCTTTTTGACGGATCTCGATGTCGCGGCGGAGTTTGGCGAGTTTTTCAGCGGGAGTCATTTCTTGGCGAGGCAGTAGAGGTTCTTGGCGGTGCGGATGAACAGTTGGCCTTCTGAGGCGACGATGCTGGAGCGGCACGGCATCTCGGCAATGGTGAACGTGGCGAGAATCTTGAAGGCGTCGCCGGCTTCGAGGACGAAGACGTTTCCTTTTTCGCTGATGCAGTAAATCTTGCCATCGGCGCCGGTCGGCGAGGCGCGGAAGACGTCGCCGGGCACTTCAAGTTTACCCTGCCACAGGACAGCACCGGTCTGGGGATTCACGTTGGCGATGATCTGGCGGTCGCCATCGAACACGAAAAGTTTGCCGCGATAGTAGAGCGGCGTGCAAACGTCGGGCGTGATGGTGTCCAGTTGCCACGCCACTTGGCCGTTGCGAATCGCAAACATCGGGTTGCGTTTGGGGGCGCAGATAATGATCGCGCCGTCCGCAATGACGGCCGATGGAACGACCCGCCCGCTTTGCATCCGCGTGGGATTCAAGCCGGCGCAACGCCAGCGTTCGGCCCCGGTCGCGGGGTCGTGGGCGGTGACGTAGTCGCCGCCGACAATGAGAAGCTTGTCATCAAACGGAATCGGCGTGCTGTAGGCTTCCATGGACTCGGCAAGCGCATCGGTCTTGCGGAGGTGACGCCAGCGTTCCTTGCCGGTGAGCGGGTCGAGGCAGAGCAGGAACGATTCGCGGGACGGTTTGTCGTCAATCGCGTGCGGATACGTTGGCGGGTCGCGCTGGAGAACGGGGATGTAAAGGCTGCCCTTGTAGAGCAACGGACTGGAACCGTACACCCACATGATGGCAAACTTGCCGTGGTCTTTCGAGAGATCGCATTTCCAGAGAATGTTGCCGTTGAAGTCGAGCGCGGCCACAAGACCGGTCGCGTACATGACCCAGACGCGTTGCCCGTCAGTCACGGGCGAGGGTGAAACCGTGTTGTTGCGGCCCCTGACGAAATCACCGTCTCCGAGCGTTTTCTGCCAGCGGACTTTGCCGGTGCGGCGGTCGAGGCAGAGCAGGTTCAGGCGATTGGCATTGTCGGGACTGGAGACGAAAATGTTGTCGCCCCAAATCGCCGGTGTGGCCCCGCTGAAGCCGGGCATCGGCGCGACCCAGACGATGCGCTCGTTGGTTGTGGGCAGGCCGGTTGCGGTGGTGGAGCCGTTCAGGAACGGCCCGCGCCACTGCGGCCAGTGCTCGGCGGTGACGGCGGTTGCGAATGTCAATGCGGCGATGAGCGAGAATTTCATTTGCTGCTGGCCCAGTCGTCGGTGCGGAACGGCGACGCGGGGATGCCTTCCTTGTTGTAGAGGTTGCACTCGGGATTATTAGCCCATGCGTAGCGAACGGCAACGGGATTTTTCACCGCGTCGCTCCAGACAACAACGCTGTTGCCGTCAATTGTCGCCTTGGCCCAGGCGAATGTCCTGTCCGCGCCGGCGATGGCGAAACCGGTGAGACGCTCCACCGTCGCAAGGCCGCTGCCGGTATTCTGGAATTGAAGACGCACTTTGTCGCCCTCAACCTTCATTGAGTGATAGGTCGGCCCGGAAAAAACGATGTCCTTGTCGTAGGCGATCTTCAGCCCGGCAAGCGCCAGGCGGTTGCCAACGTCAGCCTTGTTGCGCGGATGAATGTCGTCGGCCTCGCCGATGTCAATCGTGACCGCCATGCCGGTGTTGGGGAGTTTCAGCGTCATCGCCTGCGCTTCGCGCAATCCCGGCCAGCCGCCGTCGGATTGCGTCGGCTCGGTCTCGCGTTTCATGTAGTTGGCGAGTTGGACAAACAGGAACGGAAAATCGCCGCAACCCCACGCGCGACGCCAGTCCTTGATCATGGCGGGAAACAGAACCTGATACTGTTTTGGATGGCCGGAGTTGGCCTCGCCCTGATACCAGATGGCGCCCTTGATGGGGAATGGCAGGAGCGGCTCGATCATTGCGTTGTAAAGAACGGTTGGTGTGCCGGGATTGTTTTTCGGCGCGCGCGGCGCGCGCGACGATTTTGGCTGCGGCGGCGCGGGTTTGCCGGCGGCCTTGGCATCGGCAATGGCTTTGCGCGACTTGGCGATGGCCGCCTCGCGGTCTTTCTTCCACTTCGGATACGTTACGGTTTGGAATTTCTGTTCGAGCGCGTCGAGGTTGGCGGCGATGTCGCGGTAGCTTTTCACAAATCCTTCCAGCAACGGCTCGCTCTGCAAACCCTGCAAACTCGTCCACGCCTGCGCGGGCGTGCCGCCCCACGACGCGTTGATCAGGCCGATGGGCACACCGGTTGCGGCGTGGATGTCGCGCCCGAAGAAATAACCGACGGCCGTGAAATCCTTCGCCGTCTCGGCTGTGCACTCGACCCATTTGCCGCCGCACGTTGCTTGCGGTTCAAAGGCGATCACGCGCGGGACTGTGTAGAGGCGAATCTTCGGGTGATTGGCTTTCGGGATGACCCGCTCGGCGTCGTGCGCGCGGTTGAGCATGAAGCCCATGTTCGATTGACCGGAGCAGACCCAGACGTCGCCGACAAGGATGTTCTTCAGCACGGTGGTGCCGATGGTCATCTCAAACGGACCGCCGGCTTGGAGGGGCTTGAGGGTGACTTTCCACTGGCCGCCCTTGGCCACGGTCGAGACCTTCTGGTTCTGGAAAACCACCGCGACCCGTTCGCCTTCGTCGGCGGTGCCGGTGACGGGCAACGGCACGCCGCGCTGCAAAACGGCGTTGTCGGTGAACGTGCAATGTGGTTTGACCGCAGCGGAAGCGGACGTGACGACCGCCGAGACAACGGCGGCCACGATCAGGAGATAGGCTCGTTTCATTCGCGTAACAGACGTTTCCGCCGTTGGTTTATTCGTTCGGCGGCGCGGAAGCGAGACGGTCGCCTTGCATGGCCGCGCGTCCCCGCGGGTCGCACGATTTTGTTATAATTATAACAAAAATCCGCGACTGGTGTTGCGCGGGATTGTGGCACGGCGATCAGGAGTAGGCCGGGGTTGGGCTTTGCGGGCGAACTGGCGGCGCTTCCTTTTCTCTCCGTTTATGCTTGTTGAAAACCGGTCGAATCAGTAGTTTGCCGCGCATGACAAACCGATCCTTTCAACCAATGAAACCGTTCCTGTTCATTCACGCCTTTCTCGTCGCTTGCCTCGTTGCGTTGAGCGCCGCCGCCAACGGGAGCGACTGGCCGCAATGGCGCGGCCCGTTGCGCAACGGCCTCGTGCCCGACAGTCCCCCGCTGGCCGGCCAGTGGCCCAGCAAGGGTCTTGTGAAAGTGTGGGACAGCGAGATGATCCCGTCCGACGACGACGGCGGGCACAGCAGCGTTGTCGCGGCAAACGGACGCGTCTATGCCTCTGTCGTCTGGCACACCGATGAGCCGTCCGAGACCCGCGTGATAGACGATTTGATCATGCGCAAGCTCGGCCATCAATCCGTCGCCGGCTGGCCGAAGGAAACGGTGGAGAAAATGGAGAAAGACCGTCTCGCACTTGATCCGAACCTGATCGGACCGGAGTTCGACAAATTCTTCAAGGACTGGATCGAGAACAATCTCGACCCGAAAAAGAGACAAACCAGCGCCGGCTTTGTGCGCACCCGGTTCGAGCGACGCAAGGATGCCATCCCGTTGGAGGTGTACGACAAGTTGGTGACCGTCGTGAAAAAGCCGTTCCCCAACGAGGCGGCGCTGGTCGCCTGGCTCAACGAACAGAACTTCAGCGACAAGGTCAAGAAGGAGATTCTGGCCGCCGTGCCGCCGACGATCCGCGCGGCGGAAGACGTGGTCGTTTGCCTCGACCTCGCCACCGGCAAAACACTTTGGAAACACAAAGCGCCTGGCGAACCCGTCGGACGGACAGCCTCCAGCACTCCCTGCGTGGCCGACGGGCGGGTCTATGCGCTCGGCAGCGTGAAGTGTTACGCGGTGGACGCGACCAGCGGCAAACTCGTCTGGTCTGCGCCGTTGCCCGCCAAAGGCCCCGCCTCGTCGCCGATGGTCGCCGACGGCGTGCTCGTCATCAACGCCGGCAAACTGGCAGCCTTTGATGCCGCCACCGGCAAGCCGCTCTGGACACAACCGAAAGCCGGCGGCGGCAATTCCTCGCCCGTGGCATGGCAATCCGGCGGCAAGACCGTGGTCATCTGCAACGGCCGCGGCGTCATGACCGGCGTTGACCTCAAGACCGGCGACGTGCTCTGGACGACGCCGGGCGGCGGCGATTGCACGCCGGCGATTGTCAACGACGCACTGGCCGTGCAAAGCTCCAACGCCAAGGTGGGTATCATGGTTGGAAAGTTGACCGGGACCGGGTTCAGCAAGCTCTGGAATTTCCCGAACGACCCGCTGCGTTCACAATCCAGCCCACTCATTCTGGACGGTCATTTGTACCTGATGGACGACAACGTTCATTGGTGTTTCGATCTCGCCACCGGGAAAGAACGTTGGAAGGAGAAAGTAAGCGGCTCCATCACATCGCCGCTGTTCGCGGACGGAAAGATTTTCCTTCTGGTCAGCGGCGGTTCCAGAATCGCCATGTTGAAACCCTCGCCGGAAAAGCACATCGAGCTGGGCCAGGCCAGTGTCCGCGTGCTGTCCGTTCCGTCGCCGTCCATCGCGGACGGCAAGCTGCTGCTGCGCGGACGCAAAGCCATCACCTGCTACAATCTGGCCGCCACCGGCCAGTGAACGCGAGGACGGTTACTTGCCAAGCGGGCGGACTTCGACTTTGCGGAATTCGAGCGGGTGGCTTTCGGCCTGTAGTGCGATGTAGCCGCCGCGCAGTTTGCGGTCGGCGCCGGACTCGATGAGCTTGCGGGCGTTGGTGTCCTTCTCGTCGAGTTGCGGCTCCGTGTACTCGAACACGGTCTGCCCCTCGATGATGTGACGGCTGGAGCCGTCGGCGCGGACTTCAATCTCAACCGTCACCCACTGGTCGCCGTGGTAGGTCTTGGACTTCGAGTTGATGCAATGCCGGGTTTCAAGTTTGCCATCCATCACGATGTGCGTGCCGGGTGAGCAAATGTTGGCGGTGGTGCGATTGCCGGTGCCGGGGCCGCCGAGGAGTTGGACCTCGATGGAGACGGGGAAATCCTGATCCTTGGTCATCGTCTCGGGATTCGGACAATGAAGCATGGCGCCGCTGTTGCGGAACGCCCAGCCGGGACCGCCCTTGGTCTGTTCGCCAACAAACCGATACTCGACGCGCAGGACATAGTTGGACAACGGCGCGCGCCAGAACAGATGGCCGAACCGGTTGTCGAATTTCTCATACTTGTCGTAGCAAACTTTCAGGACGCCGTTCTCGACGCGGAAGGTGTCCTTGTAGTTTTCGCCCAGCTCGCAGCCTTTGAACTTCGGCGTCCAGCCGTCGAGGTTCTTGCCGTTGAACAACGGCGTCCAATCCCCGGCGCTCACAACAAACGGAATCAGCAGCAACATCAATACACGTTTCATGGTGATTTCTCCTCCGGCGTGATGTACTCGCCATATTGGTCAACGTCAAGCGCGGCGTGGTTACCGTGTCGTCGCACGGATCCGCCATCATCGCAACTGCACCCGATAAGCGAAGTTTGTCTTGGCGACGGTGAAAGTCAACACGCCGTCTTCGAGCTTGAACGGCGCGGTTTCGACGGACTTCACGCGCTCAACCGGCAGGCGCACGGTGAAATCCTCGCCACCGGGCAACGGCGTGACGATTAGGTGATCGTCGAAAGTCTCGCAACGGAACGCGCCATCGGTTTTGGCGACACCAAAATCCACCGGGGCAGTGTTCGCAAGCCAGCGGGTGGAGGGAACGAATTCCCGCGCCGGTTTTTCGAGGCGAACGTTGTCGGCACCGACAATCAGTTTGCCGATGCGGTAGCGGCGGCGTGAATCTTCGTCGCCGAGCAGGCGCTGACGCACGCCGCGGTCGGTGAGGCCGACGAGGATTTCATACTCGCCGAGCGGCATGTTCGTCGCGATGTTGATCGTCCAGTTCGCACCGGTCAGGACGTTGCCGCGCCACTGGCTTGTCCCCGGTTTCGGGTTGCCGCCGCCCGTGAACTCGGTCAGTGCCCGGCGACCGGGCGTTGGACGCGAGAAGTGGTAGAAGACACTGAGATCTTTCGACACCGGCTGCTGGACGTTCCAGTTGACGAGGAGGCGAAACTTTTGGTCGCCAAGATACTCGACACGCTCGGCGCGCGGCGTGATGGCGAGCGGCGCGTTGGGGTTGAAGACGCGGCTGTTGACGTAGAACTTCCCTTTCGCGCGGGACTGCTCGGCGATGGCGTTGCCGAAACGTTCGATGGACGATTCGATGACGCCGTTCTTGGCGAAGTAACCGTACTGCGGCAACGTGCGGCCCGCGACGGTCCAGTCGGTTTCGTTGCGGTTGACGTAAACGCGGGCGCCGGATTTCCAGGTCACGATGAGCCGGTGGATGTCGCCACCGGCGTATTCGACATTGGCGATTTCATCGCGGGCGATGCTTTCGATGAAATCCTGCGCGAGCCAGTATTTGCGGACGGCGCCGCGACCGAGACCGGCGAGGTCAATCATCAGCGCGTGGCCGGTGAGCAGTTCGGTGCTGATGTAGTCGTCGCTCTCGATGCCGTGCTCCTCGCGGCTGCGGCCGCCTTGGTAGCGGTCGGAGTAGCCGACGCCGTGGAGGCTGAACCGGGTGTGGTTGACGGCGTCGAACCACGGCACGCGCGCCCAATCGCGGCAGGCGATGACGTTGTGGAACCGTTCCGGTTTTGTTCCGAGTTGCAGGAACTGGCAATCGGCGCCGGAGAGCCAGCCGATGAGATGGTCGCCGCCGGCTTCGCTGACGGCGGGGCCGCAACGTCGTTCGAGCAGGGCGAACGCTTCGCCCCAGCAACGTTGTGTCTCGCGCTTGGAGTGGAGTTTGCCGTGGCGGTCGTAGAAATCGAAGCTACTGGCCGAAGTGAAGACGTCCACAAACGACGCGGTCGGTTTCAGCGCGGGAATGATGAGATCGAGATTGCGTTTCAGGAACGGCATCACGCGATCGGGACGGAACTGGTAGCTTTGCGCGTCGCGGCCTTCGTTAAGCCAGGCGCGACGCGGCTTGCCGTCGGGCGTGAACGTGATGTGGTCGTAGCTGAAATCGTCGGCGTCGGGATAGAAGTCAATGTAGTTGTCGTGCAGTCCCCACAACGCGCCGCGCGTCGTGCAGACGCGGCCAAGCTCGCGCAGTTCCTCCAGCGTGCCGTATGCGGGGTTTGGCGGAAAGATGTCGGGCAGGCGGTAATCGTAGCCCCAACGTTGCCAGTTGTGCATCATCACGAGCGAGTTGGTCAGGCCGTAGTCAAAACAGCGCGCGAGTTTCGCCGCATCGTCAGCGTAGCGGCCGCCCCAGATGTCGAACACGAACCGGCCCGCCTTGCGCACGAAGCCGCGTGACGCGCGTTTGTCGGAGAGCGGCCGGTATTTCAACGCGGCGTCGAACGCGCCGGTGAAACTCGGCACGAACGTCAGCGTGGCGTCGGGGTGGGTCAGGAGTTGGTAGATGCGCGTTGCTGGATTGACGACAAACGCATCCGGCGGCGTGTCAGTGGCGGTAAGCAACGAGACGCCGCGCTCGAAATCGCACGCAACATGGCTGGTGGCCAGGTTGTGTCCGCCCGCGCCTGCGCGGAACGCTTCCGGCTCGACGATGCAGTAGCCGTGTCCGTAATAAACGCGTGTTGCCTTCTGGTCGAACGCCGCCGCGCCGAGGCTGGTGATCCGCTGGCGAGACTCGACTTTGATGCGCAAGGCTGGTCCATCGCTCCAGATGCGTGTGCGCAGTGCGGACTTGGCCCCGCTGACGGGCTGGTCGTTCACGGCGATTTGGAGGCCGTTGCAGAACACGTTGCGTTCGCCGTCGCCGAAACCGATGACGCCGTCGGTGATGCCGTTCGGCCCTGGCACGAACACTGCGCGGCAACCGCTGCCCAGATCGAACACAAACGAGTCCTTCCCGCCCGCCAATGCCTTGCGGGCACGAGCGAACAGTTCTTGTCGTTCGGCATCGGTCAATACCTTCGGCTGCGGGCCGACAAAGATGATGGGGTCGCCCCAATAACAGGAATCGCAGGATGTATTGTTCTTCGGGCCGGGATGGCTTTCGAGTCGCAATAGAATCTCTTTCCCGGCAAACATGCTGAGGTCAGTCTCGCCGGGTAGCCAAGTCTTCGAATCGGTGTGGCGCTCGAACAACTTCTGCTCACCCGCCCAGACCCGGAATGTGACGCCGTCGCTTTTGCCTTCCTTTGGCGTGCTGTCGCGGATGGCGTTGTAGAAAGTCAGCCGTATCGGCGTCGCTGCCGGCAGCTTGAGCCGGTATTCGGCGAACACGGTGCCGGCACGCGGACGATATGCCGGGTGCATGTTGAGCGATTGACGCGTTTCGCCGCCGCGCGTCATGGGGCCGCGATTGAAACTAGCGCCCGAAACTGCGTCTGAGCCGTACGCAAGCGGTCCGTTGATGTAGGACCATGCGACGCGATGGGTTTTGAGACTCGTCAGCGCCAACGCGCCCGATGCGGGCACGTTGTTCACCGCGAACTCCACTGACTTCGTTTCCACCGGAAACTTCGTCTCGAAAATCTGCACGGCGCGCACCCTCGCGCTTCCGAATCGCGCCTCGACGCGCACGGGGTACAACGCCGAGTACGTCCCGCGTCCGCAGGCAAAACGGAACTCAGCCGTGGCGTTTCCCTTCGCCGGCACGGTGACACGGCGTTTCGTCTCGCCGACAGCCCGGCAATCGTCAACCAATCCTTTCATCTCCAGCGCCACATCGAGCGGCCCGCTGGAAGAATTAGAGAGCATGACGCTGACAGGCTGTGCCACGTCGAAATTCGTGACGGTGGCGATGTCGCCGATGGTGAGCGTCAACGGCCCCTCAGTGACACGGTGTCCGTTGAACGCAAAGGCCGACGAACTGAGAATCAATGCAAGAATGAAGCGAAGTGTTTTCACGGCGCCAGATTATCGCAACTGCATCGCGGCTGTAAATCACCTTGTCTGGAGGCATGACGTGGCGTACTCATCCTGCGTATGTTTACGACGTACAACCGGCTGGCCGTGGCAATGCAATCGCCGTAATCAACAGAAGCAGGATCGTTTTCATACACGCCGAGTTTTACCCCAATCCAACTCACGGGGAAAGCAAGGAATAAGGGCGAACTGAACAACGTGCAGAGGTGCTATCTTCCTTGCCGGCCAATGGAAAAGGAAAATGCCAAACGCCAAACGGAATTACGGAGTACCTACCACCGCCACCAACCGCAAACCGAGGGCGGAACTACGGGCACCGTGTGGGTACCTGTATCGGTAATCAGAGTGAAGGTAGCCCGAAAGGCACGTTAAATGCCCGCCGCGGTGCACACCATCCAATGCGCCGGCTTGTATCCATGCACTACCGTCCGTTGGCGCACCTTTGTAGGTATCATGCCAAGCGTCCTGACACCATTCAGAGACGTTGCCGTGCATGTCGTACAAGCCCCAACGATTTGGTTTCTTCTGCCCGACGGGATGAGAGCTTTGTCCACTATTGTCTTTGAACCAAGCGTAGTCACCTAATTTGTCCTTTTTATCCCCATAGCAGTAATCCGTTATTGAACCTGCTCGGCAGGCATATTCCCATTCTGCTTCCGATGGCAGTCGGAATGTTTGGCCTCTCATCTTTTCTTTCAACTTCGCAATAAACTTTTGGCAATCGTCCCAACTGACGGAATCAACCGGGTTCTTTGTATCTTTGAACCTGCTCGGATTGTTGCCCATGACTTTTTCCCATTGCTCTTGTGTGACCTCATACTTACCCATGTAAAATGGTTTGGTAAACTCCACCCTGTGCATTGGCTTCGTGTCCGGACGCTTGTCCGACCCCATCCGGAATGAGCCTGTGGGGATGAGGATGAATTCCATCTTCACACCGTCCCCAAGCTCAATTGTCATTTCCTTCGGCGGATTTCCGCTTGTGGCGGCGTGAACAGGGACAGCTAACCCATTTGTTTCACCGTACGAAAGGTTGTGATGGTTTTTCGATTTGATTGAGGCTCTGAACCCTCTGCCCAAGAGTCATCAGCAGTTTCAAAGGACGACGGCCTCTGCGGAGGCCGCGTCGGGCGGG
>VHCW01000048.1 GCA_016871575.1 Verrucomicrobiota bacterium | reverse complement strand
CCCGCCCGACGCGGCCTCCGCAGAGGCCGTCGTCCTTTGAAACTGCTGATGACTCTTGGGCAGAGGGTTCAGAGCCTCAATCAAATCGAAAAACCATCACAACCTTTCGTACGGTGAAACAAATGGGCTAGTCCAACTAGCGCGCGCAACAGGTTGACCTGCGCATAGTTGAAATAATCCAATTCCTGCTTGATCGGGTTGTTCGCCGGCATCGAATTCGAGTTGTGCGGGTTGGTTGCCGCCGCGTACTCATCGTAGTTAGTCGAGCCGTCGCCGTCAGCATCCTCATCAGCGTCGTTTTCATTGAAGGGGTCAAAGCCGTTCATTACCTCCCACCAATCGGGCATTCCATCCTCGTCACTGTCCAGCGTCATCCACCATGCGGCATCGAAGCTGAACACGTTCTTCATCTGGCCGATGTTGGCCAGCGCATAGTCGTTCGGTTGACCGCTCCACGGATAGTTCGTCGTGTAGCCGACTGCCATCAGCCGGTCATAAAAATGCGAAGCCACGAACTTGAGTTGGCCGAGGTTGACGGGACGGAAGTTGTTGGTGTTGGAGAACGACTCAATCAGCGCCCAGACGTTGCTGCCGGCGCCGCCGGGAAGTTGCGACTCCAGTTCGAGGGCGGCATTGACGGCCATCCATTTCAACTGGCCTTGGTTGACGGCGGCAAAATCGTTCGGCGTCGCATTCGTGTTGACCACGCCGCGCGCCACCCACCAGGCCGGACCCGTTGCCGCTTGCAGTATCATCGAAACCACCGCGACCATACCCGTCACCGCCATCAAGGTCAATCGGGAGTTCACTTTACCCTGCCTCCCAAAAGCTGAAAACTGAAAGCTGGAAGCTGAAAGGTGAAACGCTGAAACGCTGAAAACTGACAACTGAGAACTGAGGACTGAGAACTTGGGCTAATAGGGGAAGAACTGCCTGCCTGCGCAAGGATCGTGCCAACCGTGGATGGCGCGTCCACTTTTCTTGCTCTCATTGTCATCAATCTGTTGTTCATCCGTTGAACTCCTGCCGCGATGACATCCGCGTGAAGCTGGTGCTCCTTTACAAAAATTCCCCCCTCCGCCGTCAAGAATATTTACCCATCGGAAAATGGAATGTTTATTTCGCCAGCAATGTGCCGAACTGTTTTATCAGTTCAACAGCCTGCTTCTGTGCTTCAGGCAGCGGAAGCCCTTTGGCGACGCCCGGTCGTTGGTGACCGGTTTCGGTCAGCCACGCGTCGCGCAACAATCTCATCCGTTTCTCGACGAGCTTGCGCAACTCAGCGTTGTCGGCGGCAGCCTCGGTCCCACCGAAATAGGCAAGGAGCGGCTGCGCCATGACGCGGTGGCCGGCTTTGTCGGGATGGATGTGGTCGCGGGAGAATGTGAACTTCGGATTGTTGCGGCGCAATTCGGCGATGCGCGTTTTCATCCAACTGTGAACGTCAATTACCTGCCATCCCTTGCTTCGTTGAGCGACCAACCAAGCGGAGTAGCGCGCGAGCACATCGTCGTAGGAGGGTTTGTCGTCGTGGGAGTCGTACACCGCCGGCGTGAGATGGATGATGTTGGCGCCGGTTTTTCGGACGGCCTCGTGCAGGCGCGTCATGCCATCGCGGAACTTCTTGAACCGTTCTTCGTCGAGCGGCTGGTAGATGCCGCAGTTCATGCCGTAACAGGCGATGACAATGTCTGGTTTTGTTCCGGCAAGAACACGCGCGAGCCGTTCGTGGAGGTCTGGCCGCGGGAACTTGCCTCCGGCGTGTCCTTCTTCGCTGAGGCCGGAGACGGTTTCGCTGCTGAGGCCGAGGTTGAGGATTTCGGCGTTGGGATGCGCGGTTGCAAGCCAGCAGGCAAAATCCACGACGTATCCGCCGCCATAGGTGATGCTGTCGCCGAGGAAGACGATGCGCGTCGCATCGCGCAACGGCGCGGCGGCGAGGAGCGCAACCGCCAGCAGGATCGAAGTCATACTTTCCAGCCGTCGCGATTGGTGCGCTGGAGAAGCTGGTTCACATCGGGCCGATTGGTGCAGCGCATATTGTCGCCGTCCCATTCGATCTTCTTGTGGACGCCGGCTCTCATGGCGAGAGTTCCGAGCAACACCATCTCGGTGAGGCGCGCCGCGGTCTCGAAGTTCGAAGCGCAGGGTTTGCCGTCGCGGCACGCGCGGAAGAAATCAACGTGCGGACCGCCGACGATGCGGGGCAGGACCTTTTCCGGTAGCGGGAAGGCTTTGTGCTTCTCTTCGGGGATAATGCGGACTTCGCTGCCGTAGGTGCCGGCGAACATGATGCCTTTGTCGCCGACAAACAGGCTGCCGCTGCCGCCGAACTTGCGGTTGTATTTCTTCTCCAGTTCAACCATCAATGGCGGGCGATTGGCGGGGCCTTTCAGTTTTTCGCCGGAAACGATGGCAGGACGCGGTATGCGCGGGTCGAGTTTCACGCCGTCATACCAATAAATTTTCACCGGCGGCATGTCGCCGCGGCCGGGATACTCGTAACGGATGCGGTTGCCAACGGGATAACGTTCTTCGCCTCCCCCGCTGGCTTCTTCGAGTTCGATGGATGTCGGGTGGCCGAGTTTCAACGACCAGTGCGGACAGTCGAGCACGTGACAGCCCATGTTGCCAAGCGAGCCGTCGCCGAAATCGTGCCAGCCGTGCCACGCATGAGGATGCAGGTCGCTGTGGAAATCCCGATACGGCGCGGGACCGATCCACGAGTCCCAATTCATGCCAGCGGGAACCGGCTCCACCGGCGGACGCGGTCCCATGCCCCCGTTGGTGCGGTCAGTCCAGCTATACACCTCAGTGACTTTTCCCACGGCACCGGCCCCAATGTACTCGCAGAGCCGCCGGATGCCCTCGCCGCAGTGGCCTTGGTTGCCCATCTGCGTGGCGACTTTGTATTTGCGCGAGAACTCCGCCATCAGGCGCGCCTCGGCGATGTTGTAGCACAGCGGTTTCTCGACATACACGCCGATGCCCAGTTGCATCGCCATCAATGCCGGCAGCGCGTGATGATGATTCGGCGAGGCGATGAGGATCGCGTCAAGTTCCTTGCCCATCGCGTCAAAAAGCTTCCGATAATCGGTGAACGTGCGGATCTTGCGCGTGTCAATGTCAGGCACCGTGTCCGTCGCGCGTTTCAGCGCCTTGTTGAGGCACTGCTCATCGGGATCCACGAGCGCCACGAGCTGCTCTCGCACCGCGGGCGGCACGTGGGAGCCCCTGCCCTGCCCGCCGCAGCCGATCACGGCAACGCGCAACGGCTTCTCCGTCTTCACCGTCACCTTGGGCTTCGATGTCTTCTTTGATTTCGACGCGGCGAACAACTCGACCGCGCTCAAACTGCCAGCGGCGACCAACGCTGTCTTTAGAAATTCACGTCTGTTTTGTTGGATCATGGCTACTTCTTTTTCAACGATTGCTCGGCCTTTTTATTCAAGTCCGACGAAATATTCGCCTTCTTGACCGCTTCGGCGAGTTTCTTTGCCGAACCACGGTCTTGCTTGCGCAAGCCGTCCGCAAGCGACAACGCCGCGTGTGCCGCGTCGGTCCTCACCGACGCGTCCGTCAACAGCTTGATGATCGAGTCCGCCGCCTTGCGATCCTTGACGGAAGCGAGCGCCGACATGACCTGCTTCTTCTCCTGTTCCCGTCCCGCTGCCTGCAATGCCGCCAGCGCGGCATCCACGCGGGCTTGCGCCGGCTCGTTCTCACCGGCCTTCACCAACCGGCACACCGCTTGGATGGCGAGGACGTGGTGAACCTGTTTCACGCCGGGCGCTGCGGCCACGTCGAGCAACGGCTTGACCGCGGCAAACTCACGCCACTGACACAGCGCGCGGATCGCGTCGTCGTTGCCTGCGGTGGCCAGTTTCACGACGGCGGCAAGCGCATCCGCGCCGCCGACCAACGACATCACCTCAAGGACACCAGCGGACTGCGCCTGCGCGGCAAGTTTCCGCCCGACAACCGACTTGTTCGCGCTGCGGCCCGCAACCGCTTGCAACGCGTCCTTCGCGCCCGGCTTGTTGGCGAGAACCAGCTTCACCAAACCATCGAGCGACTCATCGCCACCAATCTTGCCGATGGACGCGAGCGCCGCTTTGCTGACCTCAGCGTCAGCCTCACCTGCATAAGCGAGCAACGACGACAACGCCGCCTTCTCAACGCGCGCCGCGAGCGCGGTGATGGCGACAACACGCGTCGCTGTGCTCCCCTGCCCCGCTTGCCTCACAATTGCCTGTCCTGCCCCATCTCCATTCACGCGACTGAGCGAAGCCACGGCCGCAACTTTCTCCAACTCCGAGCCGTTCGCGGCAGCGTTAATCAACGCCGGCACACTGGCCGCGCCGCCGATGTCCGAGAGCCGTTCCAGCGCCGCAACCCGAATCGCCTCGCCCTTCTCCGTCGTGCAATCAAGCACAGTCTTCTCAGAGTCAATCACGCGGAGCGCGAACACTTTCGCCGTGTCCGGCAGTTTCGGCAGCATGGCCGCCAGCTTCGCCGGCGACAACAGATCCACAGCAGTTTTCTGAAGGCGAACATCGTGGCCAACAAGCGCGTCTTCAACCAGCTTGGGTTCACTCTTGGCGACCAAGGTCAACGCCGCCGCGCGCACCGGCGACAGCGGACACTCGGCATAAAGCCGCTTCCCGATGGCCGCCGCTTGCGACGCATCGCGGTTGCCGGCACAAACCAGCGCTTCATTTGCCGCATCGAGCCTGCCGAACACGTTCCACAACGCCGCCACGGCCTCGCGCGACGCGATTGCGCCGAGCGCCTTGGCCGCGGCACTGCCGGCCTTGGGGTCGGTGAGCAGCGGCGCAATCAGCACGACGGATTTGGCGTCGCGCTTTTCGCCGAGCGAATGCGCCAAGCCAATCTTCCAATTGATGTCGCCGCCTTTCTGGAGCGCGGCACGCAACGGCTCAACGGCTTTCGGGTCCGGATTCTTCTCCAACGCGCGACGGGCGCACTCGCGCAGTTCGGCATCCGTGCCATTCAGCAATATGGTCAACGCCGGCACAGCTTCGCCCCGCCCCATGTATTCAAGCTGGCGAATGATCCAGACGCGCGCTGGTTGCGGCACGCTGGCATCGGCGGCTTTGGCGGCCAGCGCCGAGCCGAGCGCAGCGCCGGCGCGTTCGTTGCCAGGCTTCGAGGCGTTGGACGCGATGGCCTGCAACTCCATCTGCGCTGCGTAACGATTCGTGACAACTTCGTCGGCCAGTTTCGGAATCAGTTCGTCAAGTTGCGCAGCAGATGCGGCGACGGCGAGTGTGAATGCGATGAGGATGGATTTCATGGCTTAAATGTAGGTGTAGGGCGTCCGTCGCGGACGATCCAACCAGCGAGAGGCTTCGGCGTCGCCAAGGATCTCTTCCTTCACCGGGTCCCATTTCAGTGGGCGCCCAAGCCGCTCGGCAATGCCGCTGAGATGGCAAATAGTCGCGGTGCGGTGTCCAATCTCCGCGGTACAGATCGTCGGCTTGCGGGTCTTGATGCACTCGATCCAGTTGTCCTCGTGGCCGCGCGTGACGGTATAAAGCTTCGTGTCGCCCGCGCTGAGCGGGCGGTCTTTCAACTCGACCGGGGTGGTTTCGAGGCGATCCCCACGACTGACAAGCACCTCGCCCTTGTCGCCGATGAACTGGATCATCTGGCCGTTCTTGACCTTGTCAACGCGGTGGACTTTCGTGCCGCTGGCGTAGATGTGGGTCTGCCACTCGTTGCCTTCGTAACCTTTCGGGATGAATTGAACCGGGCCACTCTGGTCCATGCCAAGCGCCCACTGGATGATGTCGAAATGATGCGCGCCCCAGTCGCCGTTCTTGCGCGAGCCGTAGTCCCAGAAACAACGCCAGCCGCCGCCGTAGTTTCCCTTCACGCGCGCCTCGTTGTACGGATACCACGGCGTCGGGCCGAGCCAACGGTCATAATCGAACCCTTCGGGAATCGGCTGCTCCGGCAACGACTGCGGCGGCGGGAACTCGCCGAGGCTCGTGTTGACCGTGTGAACCTTGCCGATCCAGCCGTTGCGGACGATCTCGCACGCCTTGCGAAACGCCCGCTCGCTGCGCTGCTGCGAGCCAACCTGGAAGACAGCGCCGTATTGCCGCGCCACGTCACTCATGATCCGTCCTTCGCGGACGGTGAGCGTCATCGGTTTCTGGCAATACACATCCTTGCCGTGACGCATCGCCATGTTGGAAATCGGCGCGTGCCAATGATCCGGCGCCGTCACGAACACCGCGTCAATGTCCTTGCGCGTCACCAACTGCTCGAACTCGACATACGCATCGCACCCCTTGTAAGAACCGGCCCCGGATTTCTTCGCATACGATTCCTCGGCGCGCGCCTTTGAGCTTTCCCGTTTCTCGCGCACGACGTCGCAAATCGCCATCACATGACAATCATCGCGTCCCAACACGTGCCCGAAATGTCCTCCCACAATCAACCCCATCCCAACAAACCCGACGCCGATCCGGTTGCTCGGCGCGTTCTGGCCGAACACCGACGACGGCACAATCGTCGGAAACGCAATCGCCACCCCACCGAGGGCTGCGGCATGTTTCAGAAAATCACGGCGCGTAACTGGTCTCATACGCTTCTTCTAGCTTGCGACACACGGAGCGTCAAGCCGCCAAAAACCGCTTCCGCCTACCGCACCCACTGCTGTATGCTCACCGCCATGAAACGCTTCCTTCTTCTCGCCCTCCCGTTCCTGGCGCTTCAAGTCTTCGGCGCTGACGACGCGCTCCGATTGACCTTGCCAACCGTTTGCTACGCCGTCCCCGGCGTCCCAATGAGCAGCTACTACGACAACATCGTCCTTACCCAAACGCCGGAGAATTACCGGTTCACTGTCAATTGCAGCGTTGGCAAAAGCGAAGCGCGGCGCTGGACACTCACACCAACCGACAAGGATGTTGGCGCTCACCCGCTAACTGTCAGCGTCGCCGACGCCACCGGCAAAACAATCGCCCAGAAAAGCACAATGCTTCGAATCGTTCCCGCCGATGCCGGTGCGGGCAAGACCATCCGACTCCTCATCATTGGCGACAGCCTCACGGCCGCAACCGCCTACCCCACCGAGATCGCACGTCTCCTTTCCCTGCCCGGCAATCCTGCGTGGAAGATGCTCGGCGCACCCCGGCCAACTGCCGCCATCAAGGGCGTGGCGCACGAAGGCTACGGCGGCTGGACGTGGGCGCGATTCGTCAACCACTACGAACCGAAACCCGACAAAACCAAGCGAAAGTTCAGCAGCCCGTTCGTCTTCCTCGGCGCTGACGGCAAACCGTCGCTCGACATGCCTCGCTATTTCAAACAGACATGCGCCGGCGAGTTGCCACACTTCATCACCATCATGCTCGGCATCAACGACTGCTTCCGCGCCCCGCCCGACGATCCGAAGGGAACCGATGATGTCATTGACAAGATGTTCAAAGAGGCCGAAACGCTTCTCGCCGCGCTACGCGCCGCCGCACCCAAAGCTGACATTGGCATCTGCGTCACCACGCCGCCCAATGCCCGCGAATCCGGTTTTGAGGCCAACTACAAAGGCAAATACCACCGATGGGGCTGGAAACGCATTCAACACCGGCTTGTAGAACGCCAACTCGAACACTTGGGCAACCGCGAAAAAGAACGAATCTTCCTCATCCCAACCCAACTCAATCTCGATCCCGTTGACGGCTATCCCGTCAACAACGGCGTGCATCCCAACACCACCGGTTACAACCAAATCGGCGATACCATCTATGCATGGCTCAAGTGGCGGCTGGATACCCGGAAGTAAGGCATCTGGCTTTGCGTCGGCGGGCTGCTCAGGCTGAGGGCGAACGTTCGGCGTGTGCCGCGAGCCACCCGCTGCGGGTGGCGAGTAGGCACCACGCCGTTGTTCGGGCCTACTTGGTTTTCGATTCTCCGGTCTTTTTCTCCCTCAAGGATGGCTCAATCGAGATGATCTTTCCGAATACGATCTTGAACTTGTACTCCACGTCGCCTTTTCCTTCAAACTTGAGGGAGAGAATCCCATCCACAAGTTTCGGATTCTTCACATCGGAAACTATTTTGAGTGACTTCTCAGCCTCGAACAAGGGTTCCAATCCACTGATGCTTGTCGTCTTTCCGGTGTCGTCCCATTCGACCTTGCCGACATGCAAGCCCCCAAAGCCCCCCGTGCATGTCATAGTCGTTGCAAGGTAGTAGTAATTGCTGGCCGCTGCCTCATAGTATCCAGCACCCGACGTGGGTTCCCCGTTTGCATCGAGAACCATTTCTTTCCCTGACATGAACAGTCTGGCGAATGGCTGCCCGCTTGAGTCCACTAAGTTCTGGATGGCTCTTGGTTTGCCGGAGTCGTTCACAATTTTGCGTTGAGCCAATGCGTCGTCAGTAGCGAGCATGGCAAGTGCGGCAATCAGGATCATTTGCGTTCTCATTTCGCTCTTTCTCCTTCCGTTTTGTGCCCGAACAGTTACTTTACTGCATTCCACCTATTGTAATAGGGTCGCATTCCGCTTAGCATCCTTATATTGCTATTACGCTTAGCGGACAACAGACTATGAAGTCCGACGACGTTGTCAAGCGCGGAGAGCAGCGAGAGAGCAGCGAGATACCAACGAATACTGACAGAAATTCGAGGTTGTAGCTGCGCTTCTGCGAAGCGCAGATTGGTCTCCCTACGCGACACGGCGCTTCACAGACGCTGTCCTGAGTCTGTCGAAGGAAGCGCCGCTACAGCCTGTCCGCAGCGAATGGTTTCTTCTTCCGCCTTATCCATTGCGCCGTGTTGTCAGAAAAAAGGGCACATATCAAGTTTTGCGTGGCACAAGCGTCTCTGCTTGTGCCAACAGCCGCAAGGCAATGTTGCTTTTGGAAAAGCAGAAGCCTTCGGCTGCGCAAGCAGAGACGCTTGCGCCACCGGAACAAAGCAGGGATCAAAAGTCTCGCCCACACTGCGCCCTGACAGAAGCTTGCGATGAACAGATGGTTGCGGCCACAGGACTTTTCGTGTACAACTCCCGCCACTATGAAAATTGTCGTTGCTTATTCCGGCGGATTGGACACTTCGGTCATCCTGCATTGGTTGAAGGAAACATACCAATGCGACATCATTGCGTACTGCGCCGACATCGGCCAGGAAGAGGAGTTGCGCGGCCTCGATAAGAAGGCCAAGGCAACCGGCGCGAGCAAATTCTATGCGCTCGATCTGGTTGAGGAGTTCGCCCGCGATTTCATTTTTCCGATGATCCAGGCCGGGGCGATTTACGAGAACCAGTATTATCTCGGCACCAGCATCGCGCGCCCGCTCATCGCGAAGGCGCACGTGGACATCGCCCGCAAAGAGAAAGCCGATACCGTCGCCCACGGCGCGACGGGCAAAGGCAACGATCAATGCCGGTTCGAGTTGACCTACGCGGCGCTCGCGCCGAACCTCAAGATCATCGCGCCGTGGCGGTTGACGGAGTACCAAGAACAATTCAAGGGACGCGCCGAGATGCTTGCGTATTGCGCGGAAAAAGGGATCAACGTGGAAGCCACCGCCAAGAAACCGTACTCGATGGACCGGAACCTTCTTCACATCTCCTACGAGAGCGGCATCCTCGAAGACCCGTGGCTCGAACCGCCCAAGGAAATCTTCAAGCTCAGCGTTTCGCCGGAAGACGCGCCCGACAAACCCGAATACGTCGTCCTCGACTTCGAGCGGGGCAATTGCATCGCCGTCAACGGGAAACGGCTCAGTCCCGCCGGCGTCATGCGGGCGTTGAACAAGCTCGGCGGCAAACACGGCGTCGGACGGGTTGACCTTGTTGAGAACCGGTTTGTCGGAATGAAGAGTCGCGGCGTCTATGAAACGCCCGGCGGCACGATCCTGCATTTCGCGCACCGGCAGATGGAGACGTTGACGATGGATCGGGAGGTCATGCATCTGCGCGATTCATTGATTCCGCGCTACGCCGAGCTGGTTTATTACGGGTTCTGGTTCAGTCCCGAACGCGAGGCGCTCCAGGCGTTCGTAACCGAGAGCCAGCGGAACGTCAGCGGCACCGTGCGCTTGAAGCTCTACAAGGGCAACATCATCACGGCAGGACGAAAGAGTCCCGTCTCGCTCTACAACCCGTATGTCGCCACGATGGAAGCCGATCAGGGCGCGTACAACCAGTCCGATGCAACCGGGTTTATCCGGTTGAACGCCCTGCGCCTGCGCACGCGCGCCGGCGTGCTCGCGCGAAAACGATAGCGCGCAGTTCCTCGTGTTGTCTGGGAGTTGGGTGCCGAACCGGCCGTCTGGTGTTACGGGCGACGTCGCTCCATCGCAAGCAACGCGGCGCCCACCACGACCACCGTTTCCCCCAGCGCCGCCGGCACGAGCTTGAAGTTGTTGCGAAAGGGAGGAAAGACTTGGCGCCGCACCGTTTCGCGCAAAGGCCGCCAGAACTTCGCGCCGGCCAACGAGACGCCGCCGCCAACCACGACGACATCAGGATTGAGCAACGTGATCGCGTTGGCAATTGCCGCGCCGTACCAGCGCGCTGCCTCCTCAACGGTGCTGACGCCGCGCTCAATCGCCAGCCCCGACGCCAATGATTCCACCGTCGCCCCCATTACACAACTTTGTAACGACCGTTTCAAAGTTGTGTCATGGCGCGATGGCTGGCAGTAACGGGTATGGCCGATTTCCATGGCGCCGAACCGTCCGGTGTAGAGTTCTCCGTCCACGGCCAAACCGCCGCCGATGCCGGTCCCGATGTTGGTGTACAACACGACGCGTTTCCCGCGTCCCGCCCCAACACGTGCCTCGGCCAGCGTCGCGCAATTCGAGTCGTTCTCGACAACGACAGGCAAGCCAAATCGTTTCTCGCACCATCGTCGCAGTTCGAAGCCGGACCAACCAGCCACGTGGTGCGATTTCAGCACCCGTCCCCGCTCCACATCCACCGGGCCTCCAAAACCGACTCCGATGGCGTTCACCCGGCGATGCTGCCCGACGAGCCGCTCAAGCTGGCGCAAGATACCGTCACGGCCAAGTTCGCGTTCGACGGCGACGCGGGCAACTTGGCGGACGCGGCCGTGCCTGTCGCAAACGCCGGCCTGCAATTTCGTCCCGCCAATCTCGACGCCGAGATACATCTACCGGAGGACCGCTTTCCAGCGCGCCAGTTGTGCGCAGACTTGTTTCGGCGATGGCGCACCAGGGATGTTCCGGGCCGCCAGCGCCCGACGAACATCGAATACTTTCGCGGCTGACGCGCCGTATTTCTTCGCCGCGAGTTTTGGCAGCGGCACGCCGGTGCGCTCCGACTCCGCAACAAGCGCGCCGACGGCGTGATGCGCCCGTCGGAACGGCATCCCCTGCTTGACGAGAAAATCAGCCAGATCGGTCGCCAGCAGCAACGGATCACTGGCGGCGGCTTCGCACTTCGCCTTGTTGATCTTGGTGTGACGGAGCATGTCGGCCATGACTTGCAGCGACGCGCTGAGCGTGTCAGCGCTGTCGAACAGCGGCTCCTTGTCCTCCTGCATGTCGCGGTTGTAGGTCATCGGAAGCCCCTTGAGGATCGTCAACAAAGCGACAAGATTCCCGTACAACCGGCCGGTCTTGCCCCGCACCAGCTCCGCGATGTCAGGATTTTTCTTTTGCGGCATCAACGACGAGCCGGTCGTGTAGGCGTCGCCGATCCGGATAAACCCGAACTCGGCGCTTGACCAGAGCACGAGGTCTTCGGCCAGCCGCGAGAGGTGCATTCCGCAAATCGCCGCCGCCGCGAGAAATTCCGCCGCAAAATCCCGGTCGCTGACGGCATCCATCGAGTTGTGCGTCACGCCGTCGAAACCAAGTTCTTTTGCGACAAACTCCCGCGCCAGCCGCAGCGTGCTCCCGGCGATGGCGCCGGAGCCGAGCGGGCAGACGTTGACCCGCTTCGCGCAGTCATCAAACCGCGCGGCGTCGCGCGCCAACATCTCGACGTAGGCGAGCAAATGATGCGCAAGCAATACCGGTTGCGCCCGCTGAAGATGTGTGTAGCCGGGGATAATGACGCCGGAGTTCTTGTCCGCAAGCGTCACAAGCGATTTCTGGAGATTGGACACTTGAGATTTGAGATTCGAGATTTCCGACCGGAGCCAGAGCCGGATGTCGGTCGCCACTTGGTCGTTGCGGCTCCGTCCGGTGTGAAGCTTCCGTCCGACGGAACCAAGCGCAGCCTCGACGTTCATGTGAACGTCCTCGAGCGATGGATCCGGTTCGGGCCGGATGGCCCGCAATCGCCGGATGATTTTCGCGGCCTCGGCGTTCGTGAGGACGCCGATTTTCGCGAGACCTTTCGCGTGGGCAATCGAACCGGCGATGTCATGCGGGTACAACCGCCAGTCGAAGCTGACGCTTTCCGTGAACCGCTTGACAATGTCTGCCGGGCCGGCGGAGAATCGTCCGCCCCAAGTCTGTTGCGGCGCTTTTTTCATAACGAGGATTGTGGCTGATTTTGGGCGGGAATCAAGCTATTGTTCGGGGGATGAAACCTCGATTTCGCGCTGTATTATTCGACCTGGACGGAACGCTTGCCGACACGCTGGAGGATTTGGCGGACGCGGTCAACCACGCGCTGGCGGCGCTCGGTTGCCCGACACACCCGCTGCCGTCGTACCGCTATTTTGTCGGCGACGGCGCGCGGAACCTGATGTTGCGGACGTTGCCGGCCGACAAGGCGTCGTTGGCGGACAAGGCGCTGGCGTTGATGCGGGCGCATTATGACGCGCATTGTTTCGACAAAACGCGGCTCTATCCCGGCATTCCCGAATTGGTGTCCTCGTTGCGCGGGTTGAAACTGGCGGTGTTTTCGAACAAGCCGGACACGTTTACGAAACGGATGGTGGCGCATTTTTTCCCGGACGAGCCGTTTGCCGCCGTGCGAGGTCAATTGCCAAACCAGCCACTCAAACCCGATCCGTCAGTGGCGTTACAGATAGCGGGAGAGCTTGGCATTCCGCCGTGCGAGTGGCTGTATCTGGGCGACACGAACACCGATATGCGGACCGCCCTGGCCGCGGGAATGTTCGCCGTGGGCGCGCTCTGGGGATTTCGGGACCGGGAAGAACTGATCAAGGCGGGCGCCCAGGAACTGGTCGCCCACCCGGAAGACGTGCTGCGATTGTTATGATGCGACCCAGTCCGCCTTCGGCGCACCGGCGTTCTCGATGAACTTGCAGCCTCTTATGTCAGCTTGCCGCCGCGTTCTTCGACGATGCGGCGGACGGTTTGCGGGTCGAGCTGGCGCGGGTCGGTTCGTTTTTGAACGCACAACGCCGCCGCAATGCCGGCGGCCTGCCCCATCATCGCGCAACTGGTGCTGACACGAGCCGAACTCAACGCAAGTTGCTCCGCCGAGAAACAGCGCCCCGCCATCAACAGGTTGACGCCATCCTTCGCAATCAGACTCCGCAACGGTATCTGATACGGCGGCACCTTCAGTTCGCTCTTTTTAAGAATGTAGGTCCGCTTGTCGTCATCAGGTTTGTGGCCGTCGAGATAATACACGCCGCGCGCAACGCCGTCGTCAAACGTTCGTCCCGCGCGCAGGTCTTTCAACGTCAACACATAGTCACCCGCGATGCGCGCGCCTTCGCGGATGCCAATCTGCGGCGAGCAACCATCGTAGCGCCACGGTTTCTTCAGGACCCGCTGATAATAGTCGAGCACCTCCAGCGTCCGACGCCGCGCGCGAATCTCAGCGGCGGTCAACGACTCCGTATCGGTGGCATCGAACATCGGTATCTTGATTTTGAGCGCGTTGCTGCCGGGACCGTTCGGCCACACGCTCGTCATCGGCAACGCTTCCTTCGTCTTTACCGGCTCGAACCAGCCCTCCGGTAGTTGCGGCTCCTGTTTCTCAACGTGCCGGACAAACGACATCATGGACATCGGCAGCGAGAACGGCTGTCCCTTCATCACCGCGAACCCGGCCACGCGCGCAACGTCCGCATCGCCGGTGCAGTCAATGAACTGCTTCGCCCGCAACGCCTCCGTTCCTGATTTGCCGCAGACGATGCACTCCGTGATTCGCCCGTCAACGACACGAGCATCCACAAAGCGAGTGTGCAATAGCAGTTTGACCTTCCGCCGCAGCAATACTTCCTGAAGCACAATGGCGAGGATGTGATGATCAAAGACGCGATGGTCAGCCTGCGGATACGGTTTGTAGGGTTCCACCGCCTTGAACTTCTCCATGTCGGCGAGGATCTCGTCCAAGACCTCCCCCTGCCCCGCTGTCTCGCCGCAGAACGACGCCACGCCGCCGCTGGTCAGGTCGCCACCGGTAATCGCGAACCGCTCAACGAGCAACACCTTCGCGCCCGACCGCGCCGCCGCGCACGCCGCCGCCACGCCAGCGATCCCGCCGCCAAGCACGGCCACGTCTGCGTCGTAGCGCACCGGCACTTTGCGCGACCACGTGATCTCGCCGGGCTTGTCGGGTGCAGCGTTTGCCTTTCGTCCCGCCAGCACGCCGACTGCGCCGGCGGCCATCAATTTCAGCGCGTCTCGTCGTTTCATTTGTTTTTCTCCGGTCGCAACGTTATGTCCTTGTGTTCGAAAAAATAGATTCGCCCGGACTCCATGCCAATCAGCAAATTCGGGCCGTCCGAGACAATGCCGAGTTGGCAAGGTTCCGGTGCGTTGGAATGCGCGCCGAGATAGATGTCTTTCCCGCGAAACTGGAGGATTCGCGGTGGTTGGAATCGTGGTTCGGTGTTGGTGCCGTCATTCCGCAGCAATACCACTTGCAGGCAATTCACGCCCGCGCGACGAAGCGTCCACGGCAACCCCGCTTTCGGTTCCGGGAGACAGCCTCGTTTTGCGGTGCCGACAATCAAGTCCAGCCGGCCATCGCCGTCCCAGTCAGCGATGGCGATCTTGGCGCGGCTTTTCTGTCCCGGCGCCGCGTCAGCGCAGTGCGCGGTGATGACCGAACCGTCCTCCATCCGCAATGGGCCGCCATCGGCAACATTGTAATCATCGAGCCGCCAGTAACGATGCAACGCGCCGGCATCGTCCTGCATGATGTATGTCATGCGTCCGTCAATCTTTGCGACAGCAGGCTTCACGCGCCACATGCCGTGCAGTTCAAGGCCGTCGAGGTAGAGCGGGCGCGGCGCGGCAAGACGCGGTTCGGTTCGTGTGCCGATGTTGAGGAACACTTCATGGCGGGCGGTGGCGCTGCTCAACAGCAAATCCGGCAGACCATCGCCGTTCCAATCGGCAACCGTCGGGCAAGTGTATCCCCAGCGCGTCTCAAACGGTCCTTGGATGCCGTAGTAGCCGGGTTGGATATGAATCTCTTCGCCGTTGGCCTTCAGCGGAACGCCAACGCCGAAGCGCGGGTCGCGGCTGGTGCCATGGTTGCGAAAGAACAGCACGCGCCCTTCGGAGTTGCCGACGATCAAATCGAGCGCGCCGTCGCCGTCCCAATCCACCGCGTTCGGCACGGCCAGCGTGCCGGCGTAGAGCAACGCGTTCTCCTGCCAGACCGGTTGATCGCTGCTGTAAATCGGACTGCCGTCCTCGCTGAACTTGCCGGTGAACGCGTAGTAATAGAGCGAACCTTCGCCGCCGACGATCAAGTCCACACGTTCGCCTGCCACGTTGGGATAAGCAATCGGTGCCGCGCCAATCGTCGGATGACGTATCAATCGGAGATCTGCCCCCAACAGCGGGCGCTTCGGCTTTCCGGGAGCCTCGAAACAATACAGATTCCCCAGCGATGTTCCCGCAATGACACAGTTTCCTCTTTTGCCCGGATACGCAACGGTTGTCAGCGCCACGCCGCTCAGGATTTCACCTTCCGATTCGCTGAACCGTTGCGGCGGATTCACTTTTCCGGTCAAATCGCCCTGAAGCTGGAACCGATACAGTCCCATGCGCGGCCACTGGCCACGGAAGACTCCTGCGCCGTTGTAGAGCAGGTAGTCATCGGTGTTCTGATCTCCCGGCGGACGATATTTTGCGCCATTGGAACAAGTCACCACCACGTCCATCCGCTCTGCCGTCATCTCCAAAATCGCCACCGCATCCGGCAGACGCGGCAATCCTGTCAGCGTCCGCTGCGCCACCCGTTGGAATGCCATTGCCTCGCGGTCGAACCGGCATCGCACCAAACGCGATTTGTCCATCCAGAAACCGTGAATCGCACCCGCTGCATCCTGCACAATGCTGCCTTCGGGAGGACTGTGATTGCCAAATGGATGCTTCACGCGCACCGGCTCCGCAAACACAGGCTGTCCCTGCTCGTTGTCGCGCACCCAACGATACAGGTACAATCCGCGCTCGATTCCGTGAGTGGCGTTGACAAACACATCCGGCCTGCGCCCGCCAAAAACCTGCGCGCAACCCACTGGTACCGTCTTGTAAGCATTCGGCGATGCCAACAATCCCACGCCGCCGTTGACCGCCACTTTCAGCGGTTGACCGGAGACAAGACCGCTCGCGGCAATCAGCGCAAGAAACATTCCATGCATCAACATCACGCCTTCCCGAAAATCATGCCCTGGATTTTCCCGGCATCCACATCGCGCGGCTCAATGTTCTGACGAGCCGCCTCGGCGGCCGCCACGCCGGCGGCGACGCCAATGCCCATCGCTATCACTTGTACCCGGTACGACGCCATCGCTTCGTGGCTGCCGCTGATGCAACGGCCCGCAACCAACAAGCCGTTGACGCTGCGAGGCACCAAGCAGCCATAAGGAATCTCGTATGGCTTGACCGACGGATCTTTGCCAAGCGGATCCTGCGAGGAGACGCCTTGCGCCTGGCCGATGCCGTCGGGGTTGTGAATGTCAATCGGGAACGACGCATCGCGCACGACGGCGTTTGGCCATTTCCGACCGGCAAAGAGGTCGTCCACCGCGAGCGACTCGACACCACGAATCCGCCGCGTCTCGCGCACGCCGATCACCGCCGGCATCCCGCTCACGTAGGCGTTTTGGAAACCCGGCGCGTTCTTGCGGAGAAACTCCACAATTGGTTGCACTTGTCGCCGGCCTTCGAGTTCAGCTTGTGTAAGGTCGCGCACTTTCGTGCCATCAACGCGATTGATTTGTGTGGCATTAATGACGCGTTCGTCATCGCGCAACGACGTATAGGTGCGCACCATGCCGACCGTTGGCGGCAATTCACTGCGCGCGTTGGCGTCCTTCGTCACCTGGTTCCACGTCCGGCCATCGGGAAAACGAAAACCTTTTCGCCCGCGCTGCGCTTCCATCGTCTCTGCATGTTTCACGCCGGCGACGCGAAACATGATGGTCATCGGTTGAAGCAACCCGTCAGCAGCCCATGTCGGTCCCGCGCCGCGGCCTTGGTCGAACGTCGCGCCCGCGCCGACGGCCACGTCGCCGTCGCCGGTGGCGTCAATGATGACTCGCGCCCGCGCGTCAATCATTCCTTGTTTCGTGAGCAGTCGCGCGCCGACGACGCGTTGGCCGTCAAGAAGCGGCTCGGCAACCCATGCGTGCAGCAAGATTTCGCAACCGGCTTTCTGAAGCAGCTCTGCGTATTTGAGGTCAATAAACTCGTAATCCACACGACGACCACCGATGTGTTGAATGATTTCGTCCACCACCGCGCTGCGGACCCTGCCCATGAGCGGCCCGACCATTGCCTGCACCGCCATGCCACCTACGCGTCCGTAGCGTTCGACCAACAACGTCTTGCGCCCCGCCCGCGCCGCCATCAGCGCCGCCGCAATGCCCGCCGGTCCGCCGCCGCACACCAGCACGTCCACCGCCGGCCATTGCTCCGTCGTTCGCTCCGCCGCGAATCCCAAACGCGCGCTGAATCCTGCGACTGCGCCCAGCGCAAGTCCCTTGATTGTATCTCTTCGGCTGAATCGGTTCATAAAACCTCCTTACAAGGCGGGTTTCCATCCGGGCCGGACGATGGGGCGAAACTGCTCCAACAATTTGGCGACGTTGCGAACATCGGCAGCGCGGCTCGGATCGGCGGCTACGTTGCGCGTTTCGGATCCATCGGTTTTGTGGTCGTAGAGTTCGCGTGCCACCACTGCGCCGGTTTTCCAGTCGCGCCATTCGATGTAGCGGAAATTCTGGGCGCGCAACGAATAGCCCATCGTTTCGGGCGCTCCCTTGTAGTAGGCCGGACGCGGATGCTGTGTGAGCGCAGCGGGTTTGATTGACCGGCGCGGATTTTTCAGCACGGGCACCAAGCTGACGCCATCCAGTCCTTTCGGCATCGGCAGGCCGCACAGTTCCACCAACGTCGGGTACAGATCGAGCAGTTCGGCAAGCGCATCGGTTCTGGCAGCCTTGATCTTTGGCGCAGCGATGAACATCGGCACCCGCGCGTCGAGTTCAAAGTTCGATGTCTTCGCCCAAAGGGTATGTTCGCCGAGGTGAAAACCGTGGTCGCTCCAGAATACGATGATCGTGTTCTGCGCAAGCTGTAGCCGGTCGAGTTCATCAATGACTTTCCCCAACTGCGCATCGAGATAGCTGATGTTGGCCAGATAGCCGTGACGGATTTCGCGCACGGCGTCAGGTGTCAACTCGCGGCCTTTCTCGGTGAGAATCTCACGGCTGTTGTGCCAAGCCACGCGCGGGGCGTCCTGCGGCCAGTCGGCAGGGTTGGGCATCGGGATGTCTTCGCGCCGGTAGAGGTCCCAATAGCGTTTCGGCGCGTTGAATGGTGAATGCGGTTTCCAAAAACCGACCGCCAAGAAGAATGGTTGTGATTTTGATTTCAGTTCGCGCAACGCCTCGACCGCCAGCTTCGCCACGCGGCCATCGAAATACGCTTCGTCAGGCACATCGCACTGTTCGCATTTGAGGTCCTTGGCGAGATTGGGCGGCGGCGCGCCGTCCACCACCGGCTTGTCCGCGCCGTGGTTGGCAAAGTGCATCACCGCCGGCACGCTCCACGAAGCGGGGTCGCCTTGAATCTCGTGAATCCAGTTGTGGAAGATTTTTCCGATGTTCTGCGTGAAGTAGCCGTGCTGCTTGAAATACTGCGGCAACGTGACAACTTCCGGCACAGCGCTGCGGAAGTGCGTGGGCAAATCCCATATCCGCAATGTGTCGGGACGAAGCCCGGTCAACAGCGAAGCGCGCGACGGATTGCACAGCGCCTGCTGGCAGTAGGCGCGATTGAACACGACACCGCGCTTTGCCAGCCGGTCGAAATTGGGGGCTTTGACCAGCGTGTTGCCGTAGCAGCCGAGATCGTTGCGCAGGTCGTCAGCAGCAATGAACAAGACATTGGGCCGTTGCGCACCCATCGCCGCGAATGCGCAACAGAAGATAACCAGTCCGAATACGATGTTCATGGTGTGGTCGTTTCCTTTCGTTTTGTTGCAGGGCGCTTCCGTTCTTCTTCCACCTCGCGCGACCATGCTTCCAGTTTTTGGCGCATGACGTTGACGCGCTCGGGGTGTTTTGCAGCGAGGTCGGTTGTTTCCTGAGGATCGTTGTCGAGATGATAGAGGGCGTGAGGAATCTCCGAGTCAGCTTTGATGTTGTTCTGGGTAACGAACGGTTTTACGAGCTTCCACGGGCCGTCGCGCAGAGCGGCGTTGTGGGTGTAGTTGGGCAACGCGCGATTCCATTGCCAGAATCGCGGCGGGGATTGATACCGTCCCTTGCCGGTGAGTAGCGGCGCGAAACTGCATCCGTCGAGCGGTTTTTTCGGTTCATGTTTGAGGCCGCAGAACTCAACCAGCGTGGGCAATACGTCGGTGAAGTGGACGATCTCCTTGCGCCTGCCGGGCTTGATGGTTCCCGGCAGGCTCACGATGAACGGCACACGGATGCCGCCCTCATAAACCATGTATTTGCCGCCGCGCAGATGGAGATTGAAGCGTTCAGGAACAAGAATGTCCGGGCCGTTGTCGCTGGCAAAGATGATCAGTGTGCGTTTGCGAAGACCAAGTGTCTCAAGCTCGCGCATCAGTTCGCCGAGACCGCGATCCATGATTTCGATCATGGCATACACCGTGGCCGTCTTCTCATCGAAACCGGCATCGCGATACGGTTTCACGGCTTCTGCCGGTGCTTCGATCGGGCGATGCGGCGCGTAGTGCGCAAGGTGCAGGAAGAACGGTTTGTCCGCGTGCCGCCGTATAAACTGGATGGCGCGTGCATTGAGTTCATCCGTGAGATACCTGTCGCGTTTGGCCAGCGGTTCCGCCATGCGGTCATCGGTTTGAATGGCATATCTGTAATAGCCCAAACCGGCCGAACCATGGAAACACTCGATTTCCTGAAACCCGCGCGCTACCGGACCGTACCCTTCACCGAGACCGGTATGCCATTTGCCAATGAGTCCGGTGCGGTAACCGTTGGCCGCAAACACATCGGCCAGTGTGGTCTCATCGCGATGAATCCGCGTCAGTTCCGGCTCAGTGTTGATGTTGAGCGAGACGACGCCGGTGCGGTGCGGGTATCTGCCGGTCAGCAACGCGGCTCGCGCCGGTGCGCAAACCGGCGAAGCGGAATAGGCCCGCTCAAACCACAGCCCATCCTTGATGAGTTTGTCGAGCGTCGGTGTGCGGGTGATCCCCTTGTTGAACATGGCAATGTCGCCAACGGCCATGTCATCAGCCAGAATGAGAATGATGTTTGGTTGCTCTCCCAACGCTGCGATGTTGAGAGCAACCAAACAAAAGAATGTCGCCACACTTTTCACAGCCCGTCAATTTAACTCTGACAACGCCACGCGTAACACCTCGACCGCTTCCTTCCGTCGCGAGACGATGACGTAAAGGTGACCGTCGTGAATCAACGTGTGCGGATAGCCGTACTGGCCGCCTTTCGCGTGACCGGGTTTGCGCTGCTCGTAATGCGTGTCGCCAAGAATGAAGTGGTGGTCGAACATCACGCCGTCGCGCGAGAGCGACAGCACCAACGGCGAGCGATCGCGACCGATGGGGTTCCCGACATAATAGAACCGTTTGTCCGGCAACCGGCCAAAATGAAACTTCGCGTTGGTGTCGGTGAACTCCGTCTCCACCGGCGCTGACCACGTCACTCCATTGTCGCGGCTCTCCGTGAGCCAGAGACGACGGGTGTTCGTCTTGGTGGTGTTGCGCAACAGCATGTGCAGCACGCCGTCGTCGGTCTGGTAGAACGAGCCTTCGCACAAGTGGGCCGACCAACCCTGCTTCTGGGCAACCTCATGAAAAGAAGTTGGATCATCCTTGATTGTCGCGGCCATGCTGGACGGATAGATGCCGGTCATCTTCCAGCCGGCGAGGCCGCCTGGATCGTCGGTGTATGGAAATGAAATGTTGCCGGCGATGATCAGCCGTCCCGACGCTGTGGGTTGCGGCGGATGATTCGGATTTACCGGCACACCCATCTCGCGCGGCGCGCTCCAACGCTTGCCATCGGTCGTCGTGACCGCCTGCAAGCGGGTCGTCTCTTTTTTCGGACCGTAGTTGCCGAAGTAGGCGACGAGTGTGTCTTTGTGCTGGTGAAATCCCGCCGCCGTCAGCACGCGCTCGACGCCCTTCTCTGTCACCGAATCCACGAGAGGTTTCGGCGTCGTCCAATTCTTGAAATCCGCCGAGGAAGAGATCAACACGCGTTGGCCGGGCGCGTCTTCATCCTGCCGGCCATTCGACCAGATCGCGTAAAACCGGCCCTTGAAGAACGTGATGCTCTGGTGATGCGAATACGTCCACTCGGTAGTGGGTTGGTAAATGAGCACGCTTTCCACCTTTGGCCGCTCACCCTTCCACCCGGTGCCATTGGTAATCGTCAACTTCGCTGGATCGAGCACGACGTGTTTGATGAGCTTGCGTTTCCATGTGTAGGTGATGTGGACGAGGCCGTCACTGGTTTGGATGATCGCCGGATAACTGAACTCCGCTTTCGGTTCGTTTTCCAAGACGAGAACATCCCGCCACGATTTTCCGTCGTTTGAAACTGCAAGGGACAGCGGCGAGCGTCCGCGCTCCGTGGGATTATAGACAAGCAAGTGCCGGCCATCGCGCAACGTCACGGCATCGGTGCCAGAGTTCGGATTCGGCACGTCGGCTGGCGTCAGCGCGCTCCACGTTTTGCCGTCGTCGCTCGACCACGTTTGGAACAGCCGTTTGTCGCGCGACCGGCCAATCGCTTGCAGTTTGCCACCGGGATGAAAGAGAATGCTCGGCTGAATGGCGTTCATCTCCGAGGCAGCCGGCACGACTTTTGTCCAAGTCTTGCCGAGGTCGGATGTTCGCTCAAAATGAACGCGCCACGTGCTTGGTTTTTCGTTGCTCTCGGTGCTCGTCGGGCAAAGAATATCACCGTTGGGAAGCTGGACCGGCTTGTTCTTGATCGGGCCGAGAATGCCGTCGGGCAACCGTCGCGTCTTGCTCCACGTCTTGCCGGCGTCGTTGCTCGTGCGAAGCATCCCCCACCACACGCGCGGATTGGGGCCGACCTTGTAGAACAGCATCAGCGAACCTTTCTTTGGCTGGAACAACACCGGGTTCCAGCAAGGATGCTCCGCATCGCGCGCGACCTCCACCGGCGACGTCCACTTGCCGCCTTCGTGCCGTGACAACCAGATCGCCACGTCCTTGTCACCCTCACGAGTGCCACCAAACCACGCGGCGACCAAACCGCTCTTGGCCTCGACAATGGTCGAAGCGTGACACGACGGGAACGGCGCCGTCTCGTAAATGAATTCGCTCTTGACTGTCGCAAGCGATAGCGCGGGCAGGGCAAACAATAGTTGGATCATTTGTTTCATTTTGTCCTTGAGTTGAATAATAGACGTTTCTGTCGTTCGATTATACAAATTGTTTTCGATTCGCTACAAGCTTTGCTTCCCGGCGCGGAGGCGGTGGGGTACAGTGGCCGCATGAGCCTGCTTCAAGACGATCTTCAGGAAGTGCTGTTGACCCAGTCGCAAATCCAACAGCGGCTCAACGAATTGGCCGCACAACTCCAGCGCGATTACGATGGGAAGGACCTCACGCTCGTGCCGTTGTTGACCGGCAGTGTCCTCTTTGTTGCCGACCTATTGCGACGTTTGCCGGGACCGTTGCGGCTGGATTTCCTCGGCGTCTCCAGCTATCACGGCCAGACCAGTTCTTCCGGTGACATCCACATCACCAAGGCGCTCCAACTCGACGTCCGCGACCGCGACGTGCTGGTCGTGGACGATATCCTCGACACCGGTCTCACATTGATTCGTGTGCGGGATTTGATCGCTGCGCTTCGACCGCGCAGCTTGAAATTCTGTATTTTTCTTGAAAAGGAGATTCCGCGCCAGTCGGGGTTTTGCGCCGATTACATCGGGTTTCGGATTCCTGACCGGTTTGTCGTCGGGTACGGGCTGGACTATCAAGAACGTTATCGCAACCTGCCGTGCGTTGGCGTGCTCAAGACCGAGATCACGTCCAAAGCTTCTGCGGATACTCCCCGCGTTCGATGAGCGCGCGGACGCTCTCCTGCACCTTGGGACGGTCTTCCTGGTAGGTCACGCCGAACCATGACGACGTCGTTGGCAACACCTTCAACGTCGCGCGCTTGTCGCTGATGAGTTGATTGACCACCGTCGGAATCAGGCACTCGCTTTTTTCCTCGCCGCCGCGCGCTTTCAGAAACTTCGTGAACTCCTCGCGCAGAACCGCGAAAAGCGTCGGCGTGAATCCCCACATGTTCATCGAGCAATATTCGTCGGCGGTCAACGGCTGCGCGCCGCCTTTGCCGTCGAGGTTGTGGGCCGCGTGGCCGTGCCGCTCGATCTTCAATAACTCAACCACCTGCTTCACCATTCCGCGGTCGTCCACTTGACAGACGCCGCGCGACACCGTGCCGTGATCGCTGAGCGTGTTGCGCAAGATGAACCCGACCATCGAATAGCCGGTGCTTTGCGCGTCTGCTTTCGCCAGAAATTCGCCGAGCACCCGGAACGAATCCGCGCCGTAGAAATCGTCCGCATTGATCATCGCAAACGGTTCCCGAATAACATCTTCAGCGACAAGGATGGCGTGCGCGGTGCCCCACGGTTTTGTCCGATTCGCCGGCACCGCGAAGCCCGTGGGAACCTTGTCAAGTTCCTGAAACGCATACTCGACCGGCAACCGTTTCTCGAAACGCGCCCCAACCGCCTCGCGGAATGCAGTCTCAATGTCATGACGGATCACGAACACAACCTTGCCGAATCCCGCGCGCATCGCGTCGTAAATACAATAATCAATGATGGTCTCGCCGTTTGGGCCGACGGGATCCACCTGTTTCAAGCCGCCGTAACGGCTTCCCATTCCTGCGGCCAGCACCAAAAGTGTCGGTTTCATGGCCGCCTTCTATAAAGCCAAGCGCGCTCGAACGCAAGAACCGTCAACTGAATCATGCTTGCCGCCGGTGCGTCTGTGAGGGTACAAAACGCGCACCATGAATATTCTTCTCGCTCTCATCACACTGGCTGCCGGATTCACCTTCAAGGACACAAAAGGGAAACACCTTGATGTCCTGCAAGACGGGAAACTGCTCGCGCGCTATATGTGCGCCTACGACAACTCCAGTCCGGAGAAAATCGAACTGACCGGCAAGCCGTTCCTGCACGTGTTTGACCCCGACGGCAAAACCCCGATCACCAACGGCCCCGGCGGCGAATATCCACATCACCGCGGCATCTTCATCGGCTGGCGAAAGCTGACCATTGGCGACAAATCCTACAACTTTTGGGGGATGAACGACGGTCATCAGGTTCACCGCAAGTTCGTCATGCGCAAAGACAAAACCGGGTTCACATCGCTGGTGGACTGGACGACTGCCGAGGGAAAAGTTCTGCTGACCGAAGAACGCGCGTTCACTTTCTTGTCGCCAGCCCGCCCATCGTATGCCGTCATTGAAACCACCTCGAAAATCAAAACTCTTGCCGGTGAAGCAATTCTCGATGGCGATCCCGAACACGCTGGCCTTCAATTCCGGGCTGCCAACGAAATGGAGCGAGAATCAACCGAGTATATCTTCCCGAAAGAAAACGCCGACCCGAAAACCGACAGGGATTATCCGTGGGTCGGCTTGTCATACACGCTTGGCGGCAAGCAATACAGCGTCGTCTATCTCAACCATCCATCGAATCCGAAGGACGCCATCACCTCCGCCTACCGTGACTACGGACGTTTCGGAATGTTCGCCAAGGACACCATCCCCGCCGGTGGCGAGAAGACGTTTCGTGTTCGGTTCCTCGTCATCGCCGGCGCAATGCCGTCGGCCGACGTGATTCAGAAAGCCTATAACCAGTTTGCCGGCGTCAACGACCCCACGCCAAAGGTGACAGTGAAGAAAGCCGAGAAAAAAGCGCCGCCAAAACCCAAGAAGGTGAAAACGAAATGAAAGCCTGCTTTTGCGTATGGCTTTGCATCGTCCTCAGTGCGAACGCGGCGGCAACAAAAGAGCCGCGCGAGTTTCTGCCGCAACCATTTGACCGGTACTTTGAGCGGCGCGTGGCCGAGCTTTCCAGCGCCGACTGGCTGGCGGAGATCACGCCGCAGAACTGGCCGCAACGCCACGCGACGATGCGCGCCCAACTCCAGCGGATGCTCGGTCTCGACCCGTGGCCGGAACGCACTCCGCTCAATCCCGTCATCACCGGCACTGTGGAGGGCGACGGCTACATCGTGGAGAAACTCCACTTCCAGTCCTCGCCGCAACTCTACGTCACCGCCAACTTCTACCGGCCCAAGGAAGTCACGAAACCGTTGCCGGCGATTCTCTACGTTTGCGGCCACGCCTCGATGACCACCAACGGCATCAGCCTCGGCAACAAAACCGGCTACCGGCACCACGGCACTTGGTTTGCCCGGAATGGTTATGTCTGCCTCATCATTGACACGATTCAGCTCGGCGAAATCCGTGGAGACCATCACGGAACCTACAAACTCAACCGCTGGTGGTGGCCCGCGCGCGGCTATACGCCGGCCGGCGTCGAGGCGTGGAACGGCATCCGCGCGCTCGATTACCTCGAAACCCGCACCGAGGTTGACCGCACCCGCATCGGCATCACTGGCCGCTCCGGCGGTGGCGCCTACTCGTGGTGGGTCGCGGCGCTCGACGACCGGATCAAGGCCGCCGTGCCGACCGCCGGCATCACGACGCTTAAAAACCACATCCTCGACGGATGTATCGAGGGACATTGCGACTGCATGTTCATGGTCAACACCGAACGTTGGGACTTCGACCGCGTTGCCGCGCTCGTTGCACCACGCCCGTTGCTGATTGCCAATACCGACAAGGACGGCATCTTCCCACTCGATGGCGTGGTCGAAATCTACAACCGTGTTCGCTCGCTCTACAAAAAGCTCGGCCAGGAAAAGAACATTGGCCTGCATATCGCCGAAGGTCCGCACGCCGACATGCAGACGCTCAACACCGGTGCGTTCCACTGGATGAACCGCTTCCTCAAGGGCGCCGACCGGATGGACCTCACCGACGAACCCGCGCGCAAGATGCTTTCACCATCCGATCTCCGCGTCTTCACCGAGTTGCCGAAAGACGAGCGTGTCACCACTGTTGACGAATGGTTTGTCCCGCATGAGGACACGAAATCGCTCGACGTGCTGCGCCGTGATTGTTTCCGTGCGTGGCCGAAGCAATGTGGGGCAGGTTTGCAACCTGCCTCCGCCGTGACCGATGTTTACGAATTCACCAGCGAACCTCCGTTCACCTTCAAACTCAGTCTCGCCCGCGGCAAAGGAAGAATCGCGCGGATCGTCCTCCACGTCCTCGACGACGAAACGTTCAAAGACTTCCAGCCCAATCCGCCGGCGAATCAGGCCATCGCGTATTTCTGTCCGCGCGGCGCCGGCCCGACCAGTTGGTCGAATCTTTCCACCAACAAACAAACTCATCTCCTCCGGCGATTGCAGTTGCTCGGCGAAACACTTGAAAGCGGACAGGTCTGGGACATCCAACAAGCCGTCGCTGCGTTGCGGAGACTGCCGGAGTTCGCCAAGACGCCGATGACACTTCGCGCGCAAGGTGTCATGGCGGCTAACGCGTTGTATGCGTCGTTCTTCATTCCCGACAAGCCGCAGCTTGATCTTCAGAATCTTCCGAAGTCGCACCGCAACGGGCCGATTTACCTGAACGTCATGCGACACCGTGATAAGATACGGCCATGAAACGAATCCACGGCCATGAAGTGATGAAGATGATGCTCGCGTCGGGCAAACCCTACAAGAAGACGACGCTGGCAAAGGAGATCGTCAAGACCTTCGGCAAGGACGCGCGGTTCTACACCTGTTCCGCCGACAGCATGACGGCCTCGGAATTGGTCGCGTTCCTCGAAGCGAAAGGCAAGTTTCACCCGCACAAGGACGGTTTTCAGACCGCCCCGGAGAAAATCTGCAAACACGAAAAATGAAATTACTCGTACTCGCATTCATCGCTTCGTCAGTGCTTGCGGCAACGGTTGACGACATTCAGCGTGCCATTGGCAACCTTGGCCACGAACGATTTGCCGAGCGCGAGGCGGCGCAACAACGATTGTTGGAGATGGGTGATGCCGATCACAAGGCTCTGCTTGCCGCCTGCGTGCCGGTGTATCGCGAGACAAAAGACCCCGAAGTCAAGATGCGCCTGAAAGACGTGATGGCAACTGTAGTGGACAAACATCTGTTCCGCGCGCCGCGCGGGTATCTTGGCGTCCGGCTCAACCGCGTCCACGTGCGCGGCGGCGGCCAGTTCATCGCCGCCGGCACCGTCATTCCGCCGGGCGCGGTCTGGGTGGCGCAGGTGCTCGACGACACCGGCGCGCAAAAAGCCGGCCTGCAAGCTAACGATTGCATCATCGGTTTGGACGGCAAACCCTGCGAGGAAGGCCCCGACGGCTTCATCGAATACGTGCAAGCCAAGCGTCCCGGCGAAAAAGTGTCGCTCTCTGTGTTGCGCGGCGCGACCACCAACGCCGTGTCTGCCGTGCTCGGTGAACTCCCCATCGCCGAGGCCGAACGGATCCAGACCAAGGAACGCGGCGACGAATTCTTTCAACGTTGGCTCGGTGAAAAAACCGAACCACAGAAACCATGAGACGATTTGAATGTCCCCGCGCATGCGAAACTTAGCGGTTGTTTTTGTGTTTCTCGTTTCTTGTCCTTCGTTTCCGGCGGCTGAGAGAGGGATTATCGAGACGGATGTCTGCGTCTATGGCGGCACCGCCAGCGGCGTCACAGCCGCGCTGGCTGCGGCGCGGCGGGGGCAGAGTGTAGTGATCGTCGAGCCGTTCCGTCATTTGGGCGGAATGCACGGCGGCGGCATTCGCATCCAGCAGGATTGTCTGTATCTGAACGACATCGGCGGCATCGCCAGGGAGCTCCATGATGCCGACTATGCGTTGCCGGGAGGCGGCAGTGCGAACCAGTGGCAAGCGCGTCTGATGATCCGCAAAAAGGTCGAGGAGGCCGGGATCAGGTTCATCACCGAACACCGGTTGGACGGCCGGGGTGATGTCGTGAAAGACGGCACCACGATCAAAATGATCCATCTCAATCATGCGCCGATCATGGAGGAAGGTGTTCCCGCGCCGAAACCAACAAAGCGGAAAGCGTTCTCGGTCAAGGCCAGAGTGTTCATTGACGCCAGCTACGAAGGCGACCTCATGGCTTTCGCCGGCTGCGATTACACCGTCGGGCGCGAGTCGAAAGCCCAGTACGGCGAGTCCCTCGCCGGGCAGGGGCGTCTCCGGCATTTCGATGTTGACCCATACGTCGTTCCCGGTGATCCGTCGAGCGGCGTGCTGCCAATGATCAGCACAGAACCCTACGAACCCGGGGCGGCCTCGCGATACATTCTCACCTATAACTTCCGCCTGAAAGGCATGAGCGACGCCGACGGCGACAAGGCCAGCGGCACGCCTCTCAAACCGCTCGGAAGGGAGATCGACCGGAAGCGATATGAACTCGTAATCCGCGGACTGAAGAGTTCGAAGAAGGGGGTAATTGGTTGGTTTTCCTGGAACTACGCGCGAACAACGATGGTCTCAAGCGGCCCGCCGGGTTGCCAAGCCGATTATCCCGACGGCGATTGGGACACGCGCGCCAAGGTGTGGCGCGATTGGATTGACCACGTCAAGACAATGAACCTCCTGTGCGGGATCAAGAACCCGGTGCTGCCCCAAGGCGAATATCCCGACAACGGCGACTTCCCTGACCAACTCTATATCCGCATGAGCCGCCGCATGATCGGTGAGCACGTCGTGACCCAGCACGACCTGATGCACCAGACCGCCGTGGATGATTCTGTCGGTCTGGCGTATTACGCTGTAGACATTTACCCGCCCCGGCTGATCGCTCACGAAGGCAAGGTCGCATCCGAAGGGGAAGTGTTCGTCCGCGTAAGCCCGGGACCATACCCGCTCTCGTACCGGTCTCTCATCCCCAAGAAGAACCAGTGCACGAACCTGATTGTTCCAGTCTGCATGTCCGCGTCGCACGTCGCCATGGCCTCGATACGGATGGAATCATCGTACGTCGTCATGGGAGAGGCCGCCGGCATTGCGGCCAGCCATGCAGTCAGGTCGGGAAAAACTTTCCACGAGGTGGACGTGGCAGCGATGCGAGCCGATATGCAAAAGGCAGGCGTCAGGATGGAATGGAACGGCACTGGCTACGGCCCGAACAGCCCGCGGCACTGGGCCGCGAATGCGATCTATTGGATGAGCCACCCCGAAGATTACAAAACCATCCCAATCCGCCTCGACCCAAGTTGGAAAGACTACGACCCGGTCAAAGACAGCGGGTACAGCGTCAGGGCGTTTTCCTCTGTCGAAGAGTGGAACCTCGCGAAGCCCGGCCACGAATGGCTTTTCCCGCACATTGACAAGAACCGCGACGGCAAGATTTCATTGGAAGAGCATCAGGCTTTTCAGGAGTACAAGAAGAAGGACAAGAACTGGGCCAAAACCCTCAAGGCCAAGCCCGTTCGAAAGTGAGAAGTCCAAAGACACCGACCATTTCCGGCTTGAACTTTGCCGGGCTTCTGGCGTCCAATCATGCACACATGAAACTTTGTCTCCTCGCCCTCCTGCTTGCCGGTGTTCCGTCCTTGATGTCGGTTGAAGATGTCGCCGGGTTGGCGCGCGTCTTACTCATCGGCGATCCGACTTCGATGGGCGACACCGCGCCGACGCGCGCCTTGCTTCAGAACAAGGTCAATGTGCACCGGCCACTGGCCAATTGCAGTTCAACCGGGTTCGGGCTGAAGAACCTCGATGTTTGGCTCGGCGAGAAGAAGTGGGACGTGATTCATTTCAACTTCGGCCTGCACGACGCGCAGTTGCCTACCCACGCAACAAAAGCCAAGACGGTGCGCCTGTTGACCATCGGCAACAGCTTTTCGCGGAACGCCACGCAATACCTGCCCGACATCGTCAGGGCCGGCGGCCACGAATTGATTCATTGCCCGATCGTGGTCGGCGGCGCATCGCTTGAGTTGCACGCGACCATGGCCGCCACCAACGGCGCATATAAGACTGGTCGCAGCCTGAAACAAGAATTGGAATCCGACCAGTGGGACTACGTGACCATCCAGCAAGCCAGCCTCAAAAGCCACGACATCAGCACGTATCGCCCGTTTGCCGGGCAACTGCGCGATTGCATCAAGAAATACGCGCCGACCGCCAAACTGCTCATGCACCAAACGTGGGCATATCGTTGTGACGACTCGCGTTTTGCCACCAATTCGTTTACGCAGAAAATCATGTACGATGGCCTTTGTCATGCCTATCGAACCATCGCCGCCGAACTCGGCGCGCGCATCATTCCCGTCGGCGACGCTTTCCAGATTGCCGACACCAATCGCCGCTGGGGCTACAAGCCCGACAAGAAATTCGATTTCAAGAATGCGAAGTTACCCGCGTTGCCTGACCAAACCCATTCGCTGCACACTGGCTGGCGCTGGAGCAAAGGCAAGCTCAGCATGGATGGACACCACGCCGGCGTCGCCGGCCAATACCTTGGCGCGTGTGTGTTCTACGAGGTGCTCTACGGTGAGAACATCGTCGGCAACAACTTCGTTCCCGAAGGACTTGATCCTGACTACGCGCGGTTTCTCCGTGAAACCGCCCATCGGGCGGTGGCCGGGTTGCGCCGACCGTAGCCACCGCAATCTCATCCGCTCTGGATGTCCTGGGAATACCTCACCGGCCAAAAGAGTGAAATACCTATTTCACTCTTTTGGCAATGGTTGATTTTCTTGTTCGCGCAGAAACACGATCAGAAATGACAGCAGCAGACAGGCGCAGCGCGACAAGACGCCGCTGATTCGCCTCGGCGCCGATACGCAAAACGTGACGTTCTGGGACGAACGTCTTGGCAAGCATGTGCTTTACTTGCGCGGTTGGGAGACTCGTGCAGACGGGAACCGCCATCGCAAAGTGGTGCGCGACGAGATGCCGAGCCTGACAACGCCACTGCCCGTCGGTCCGTCGGCCCAAAGCGTTTACATGTGTGGCAAGGACGAGTGCCCGGCCATTGGCGACGAGATTTGGGAATACGGCCTTGCGTTCCACTCCAAGCATGGCGACGTGGAAGCGCGCAAACGCAAGACCGACGGCATCATCCATCGTTATGTCCAGCGTGTGGACGGTTTCGTCTCCCTCGATTTCGGGGCCGACGAAGGCAAGCGTGTAACCGCGCCGGTGAATTGCGCATGGGTCTGCTCGACGCCGACCGCAAACCAATCCCCGGTTTCAACGCAACAGTGCGGACAAACTCAACGAGCGCCGCCCTGCCGTGGAACCACTCTGCGCTCAAAGGCCGTGAAGTGCGGCTCGTCTTCACCGGCGCTCAGGCCAAACTGTACAGTTTCCGTTTCGAGAACGAAATCCCGTGAATTTTCCCGACGGACGGCAAGAGTCTTCTTTACTTTTTTGTCGGCTTTGGTATTTTGCGGGCAACAAGGAGGCGGTATCTTTTATGAAGGAGGCGGACAATAGTTTTGCCACTGTTGTGTCTGCGTCGGACCAAACCCCGGCTTATGCCGCAGTGGAAAATCCGAAGCAGAAGGAGGAACTTGAACGCGAACTCCAACAGAAACGCGAGCAACTGCTGTTGCTGCGCCGTCAGCAGGAGGAACTGGAAAAACAAAAGACGGACCTCGAAGACCTGCGCCGCAAACACGAGGAATACGCGCGCGGACGTCAGGAGATGATCGAGCAGCTCACGCGCGGACTGGTCTTGTTGGAACGCGAGCAACTGGAAGCGCAACGGCGCGGCGAGCTTTGCGCCAGCACGCGCCAGTCGTTTTGCGAGGCGCTCGACCAACTACAACGCATCCGCGACGAGGAATGGACGAGCACAACCGTCCGCACCGAGTTGAGCCGGGCGCTCGGCATCATCGAGAACACGCGCGCCGAATTGCAGCGCGCCTCCGCCCGTCTCGAATGCCTGAATCCAAAACTGCTCTCTCCCGAAGGCAAGAAAGACGACGGCGCGGCAGAGTTTGGGCGGCACATGCGGCTCGGCTTCGCCGCGTCGTTGCCGTTGATCGTTGCCGGCACGATCTGGCTCATTGTGTTTCTTCTCATGAAACGCTGAACCATGGCCTTCACCCGCAAATCGCCGACGCCCATTGACCGCGCTGTCGCGGAAATTCAACAGCGCATCACCGACCTGGAGCGCCAGGCGCAGCACACGGAAACGCAGACCACCGGATCGCCGGCTTCGAGCACGGTCTGGAAGGATTGGTTTGCGCCTCCGCCGCGCCACACCTCAACAGCCAGGCGACGCTCGCTCCCCAATGAGCCGGTCGAGCCGTTGAAGGAACTGGAGCAACAGCCCCTGCCTTTTGAGGAGCAACCGGATTTGTTCAATCGTTCGCCGGAGAAGATGGCCCAATACTTCAAGACAGGCTCCACCAAGGGGCGCACCCCGTTGCGTCATGAGTTGCGCCAAAACCGCCATCGTTTTTATTTATGGCTCGGACTCGCCATCGTGGTGTTGGGATTGCTCTGGCTTGTGATGGGCTAACCCTGCGCGTCGAGTCCACGGCGCGCGGCGTCAGTCGCATCGAGTTCCATCAGGGGCAACCGGAACGTTTGCCCCTCCAACTTCAGCGACAACTCGAACGCTACTTCGCCGGGGAACCGGTCCGTTTTCGCGTCCCGCTTGATTTGCGCGCGGGGACGGCGTTTCAACAAAAGGTCTGGCGGGTATTGCAGCGCATTCCCCACGGCCAGACACGCTCGTACGCGTGGGTGGCCCGGCAAATGGGTTGTCCGCGCGCCGCGCGCGCGGTGGGTGCGGCCTGCGGCGCGAATCCCGCGCCGATTCTGGTGCCGTGTCACCGCGTGGTGCGCAGCGACGGCTCGCTTGGCGGGTTCAGCGCCGGGCTGGCGCGGAAGCGGGCGCTGTTGCGCCTGGAGGGTTGTTGTATTCCTTCAAGGCGGCCGGCATGAGTTTCTGGATCTGCGCGATCCGCGCTTCGTCAACGGGATGGGTGCGCAGGAACGAAGGCGTGTTGTTGGGGTGCTGTTTGCTGTAGGCGGCAAATCGCTGCCACAACTCGACGGCCGCCCGCGGGTCGTAGCCGGCGCGCGCCATGTAAATCACGCCCAGATGATCGGCTTCGTACTCCTGTTTGCGGGAGTACGGCAACAAAAACCCGACTTGCGAAGCCAGGCCGTAGGCGGTCATGAAGGCCTGGCGGTTGGCTTCGGTTCTGCTTTGCATGGCCGTGTCGAGAACAACGCCGCCGGCTTGGACAAGGATGCCGTGGGACATGCGTTCGGAGCCGTGTCGGGCGACGGCGTGCGCGATTTCATGGCCGACAATGGTGGCGAGGCCGCCTTCGTCCTTGGCGATGCCGAGGATGCCGGTATAGACGGACACCTTGCCGCCGGGCAGACAGAAGGCGTTGACCGTTTTCGGGTCGTCGAGGAGCACGAACTCCCATTGCGCGTTGGGCAGCGGTGCGATGGCGGAGATGCGGCTTCCGATTCGCTGGAGCATCGGCGCCCAAGTCGGGTCGTGGGAAATGCGCGACTGTTTTTTGATCTTCTCGAATTCCGTCATGCCGAGCGCCACTTCCTGTTGCGACGAGATCAGGAGCAACTGAGAGCGGCCGGTGATGGGAACGGTGGAACATCCCGTCAACACAACGGCAGCGAGGAGGGCAACGAAGGTGAGATTGTTTCTTGTCATGACAGATTCTCCTAAACGATTTCTTCGCGGGCCGCATTCCAACGGACCAGTCGCTTCGCGCGATGCGATTCCACGGACATCAAGTACGTGGCGCACTCGACAAATGCCTCGTCCACATCGCATTTCGCACGACCGCGGCTGCGAACGCAATTGAAGAAGTCCTCCAGATGATTCGGCTGCTGCGGCGTCTGGCCGCGCGCGTACCGTTTCGGGAGGTCTTTGCGCTCGTTGAACCGCGCGGGAATGACGCTGAAGTCGGTCACATCATGCGCGATGCCGTCGAATTTCAAGGTCGCTTCCTTCCCGCAAATCTCGACGGGCTGCATGGTCGTGGCGTTCATGCTGGCGCTGAAGGTGACCGTGCGCCCGATCTTCTCGTGCTCGTAAATGGCATTCCATGTGTCCGGCACTTCGCGATCGTCTTTGAGCAGTGCATTGAGGCCGGCGCAATAGCAGGTGTCGGGAATGCCGTGGCCGAGCAAGTACTGGACGAAATCCAGTTCGTGCGACAGCAGATCGCCGGCCTGTCCCGTGCCGTAGCGCCAGTAACAACGCCAGTGCCAGAAATGACGCTCGTTGAACGGAATCCGCCCCGCATCGCCCAGCCAGAGCGGCCAGCGAACTTCCTTGGCGACCGTGGCGGGATCGGGATGTTCCCAATGACTGTAATAACCGTACCATCGCCAGATCGGGCGCGACGGTTCGTTGTTGCCGAACCGCCCGGTGCGGACGAGCGTAATCGGGCCGAGGACGCCCTTGGCGATGAGTTCCTTTGCCTGTAGCGCGCACGTGGCCTGTCGCGCCTGATGGCCGAGTTGAAACACGACGTTGCTCTTCTTGATGGCGGCGCGCATCAATTTCGCCTCGCGCAAGGTTCGGGCAAAACCTTTCTCGCAATAGATGTCCTTGCCGGCCTTCACGGCGTCCAGCACCATCCGGCAATGCCAGTGGTCGGGCGTGCCGATGATCACGGCGTCCACGTTCTTGTCAGCGAGCAACTCGCGGTAATCCACGTACGCTTTCACGTCGGGATTCCTGCTGCGCTCGATGCCTTTCTGCCGGTGCGGCCCATAGACGTCGCACACGGCGGTGACCTTGACCCCATCGCAATTGACGACGCCGTTGATGAGATCGCCGCCACGCGTGCCGAGGCCGATGCAGCCGACGCCGATGGTGCGGATCGGGGATTGGGCGCGCAGAATCGAGGGAAACGCCGTAACGGCAACGGCAGTAGTCCCAAGAAACTCTCGACGTGTCATGTTGCTGCTCGCGCCTCCCGACTAGAACGCGAACACCAGCGCGAGCACGCCGGCCAGCGTCAAGAGCATCGGCACCGCGAACACCTTGGTCTAGTTGAAC
>VHCW01000047.1 GCA_016871575.1 Verrucomicrobiota bacterium | reverse complement strand
TGGCCGACCTCGAGGGTTCGGACATAGGCGGTGATGATTCCACGTTCGTCCAAGAATTTGGAGTCGGTCTGGATGAGGCCGATGAGTTGGTCGCGGTTGATCGTCAGCTTGCCCGGCATCTGGTTGGTAAAGCGGGCGCACAGCGCCATGATGTAGTCGTAGTCAATGATCGCCGAGGCGAAGAGGACGAACTCGAAATCAATCTGGTCGGCAGCGGAACCGGGCGGGGCGTCGGACTTGGCCTGTTGTTCCCGGAGACGCTGGGCGGTTTCGAGGTAAACGCCACGGAAGGCGTTGAGTTCGTCCGGGGGCAGAAGCTGATCCACTTCCGCTTGGGTTTCGGGTGCGAGATCGGTGTATTGGTCGAGTTGGGTCTTGAGGCGTTGGACCTCACGGAAGCAGCCAATGAACGCGGCGCGGGCGTCGTCGCCTTTCAGGGCGGGCACGGCCTCGGGTTTGGCCTCAAGGCCCTGCGACTGCATGAACTCGTCGAGCTTGCCGAGGGCGGTCTTGAGTTTCTCGACGACTTTGGGCGCGGCATCCACGAGCCAGATTTCGCGGGCCTTGTCCTCGTTCTTCACGCCGGAGAACAGGGCGATGGCGGCGTCCACGGCGTCTTTTTGCTGACGGAAATCAAGAATCTGGCCGTGCGGTTTGGTGGCGTTGAGGACGCGGTTGGTGCGGGAGAACGCCTGAATCAGGCCGTGGTGCTTGAGGTTCTTGTCCACGTAGAGGGTGTTGAGATATTTCGAGTCAAAGCCGGTGAGGAGCATGTCCACGACGATGGTGATATCAATCTTCTCGGCGCCCTTGCCGGGCAGGTCGGCGTTGGGGAACTGCTGGTCTTTGATGCGCTTTTGGATGTCCTGATAATACCGGTCAAACCCATCGAACTCGGCGAGTGAATGATTGGTGCCGTAGCGGGCGTTGTAGTCGGCGATGATGGCTTTGAGGTCGTCCTTCTTCTTTTCCGGTTCGTGCTCGTTGTCGGCTTTTTCCTGGAGCAAATCTTCCTGAAGTTGTTTCACGTCGGAATTGCCATCGGCCGGCGGGGAGAACACACAGGCGATCTTGAGCGGAACGAAGTCGGGATTGGCGGCGCGCTGCTCGTCCTGAATCTTCTGGAACAGCCGGTGGTATTCGATGGCCTCGTTGATGGAAGCGGTCGCGAGGAGGGCATTGAAGCGGCGCGCGTGGGTGGCCGCATCGTGCTTGGCGAGAATGGCCGCGACGATCTTTTCCTTTTGCTGGGGATCGCCCGTCTTGAGCTTGGTGTCGCCTTCGGGCCGGTAGTAGTCCACATGGAAGCGGAGGACGTTGTTGTCCTCGATGGCATGGGTGATGGTGTAGGCGTGCAGTTCCCGCTGGAAGGTGTCGGCGGTGGTGCGGAAGGAGGCTTGGTCGTCTTCAACTTGAACGCGCGTGGCGTTCTCCTCGAAGATGGGCGTACCGGTGAAACCGAAAAGCTGGGCGCGGGGGAAGAAATCCTTGATGGCTTGATGGTTGTCGCCGAACTGGGAGCGGTGACATTCGTCGAAGATGAAGACGAAGCGCTTGTTGCGGAGCGGTTCGAGCAGTTGTTTGTACGTCTCCTTGCCATCCTTTTCCCGTTGCCGGTTGCGCTTGCTGTTTTCGTCGAGCGCGAGGCCGAGTTTTTGAATGGTGGTGACGATCACCTTGTCGGCCTTGTCTTCGGAGAGCAGTCGTCTGACCAAAGCGGCGGTGTTGGTGTTGGCCTCGACGCAGCCTTCCTGGAAGCGGTTGAACTCCTCGCGAGTCTGTTTGTCGAGGTCTTTGCGGTCCACGACAAAGAGGCATTTATCAATCTTGTCGTTTTCCTTGAGGAGCGTGGAGGCTTTGAAGGAAGTGAGCGTCTTGCCGCTGCCGGTGGTGTGCCAGATGTAGCCGTTGCCATTGTTCTGATCAATGCAGTCCACGATGGCTTGGACGGCGTAGATTTGGTAGGGGCGCATCATGAGGAGTTTTTGCTCGCTCTGAATGAGCACCATGTACCGGCTGATCATGCGACCGAGTTCGCACTTGAGCAGGAACCGGTCGGCGAAGTCGTCGAGATGGTTGATCGGCTTGTTTTCTTTGTCGGCGAAGCGGTAAACGGGCAGGAAGCGTTCGTCGGCATTGAAGGCGAAGTGCCGGGCATTGTTGTTGGCGAAATAGAACGTGTCGGTGCGATTGCTGACGATGAAAAGCTGGATGAAACACAGCAGCGTGCGGGTGTAACCATTGCCGGGGTCGTTCTTGTATTCGACGATCTGCTCCATCGCGCGGCGCGGGCTGACGCCGAGGGTCTTGAGCTCGACCTGCGCGACCGGGACGCCGTTGATGAGGAGGATGACGTCGTACCGGTGATGGCTGTAGTCGGTGTTGATGCGGAGCTGGTGGACGACCTCGAAGTCGTTCTTGCACCAGTCCTTGATGTTGACGAGCGTGTAGGAAAGCGGGGTGCCGTCGTCGCGGGTGAAGTCGTTCTTTTCGCGCAGGACGCGGGCGGCAGTGAAGACATCGGGAGTGATGAGTTCGTCCAGCAGGCGTTGGAACTCGCCGTCCGTGAGTTTGACACGATTGAGCGCCTCAAACTTCTGCCGGAAGTTGGCTTCGAGCGTGGCTCGGTCTCGGATGTCAGGACGGACGGTGTATTTGAGACTCCGCAGTTTTTCGATAAAGCCGTCCTCGATGCCTTGTTCCTTTACAACCCGGTTATGGGGATCGGGGTTGTGTTGATAGACTATTTTAGGTGACATGAGTGAAATGGGATTTTGAATATCGCCTTGAGCTTGATCTGGCCACTCGATTTGCAGAGGCGTCGAGTTGGTCACTACTGGGCGGCGCGCCGTGTTTCCACCGGGGATCGTCCCGGAGCCGGTCACGGCCCCAGTCGCTCATAAGTAGCGAGTCACTCTCATAGATGCGATTCATTGTCCTGTTTCCTTTTCCCGATGTTGCCGGAGTTATACCGCAGGGGGACGGTTCTGCGCCAATTCATTTTTCGCTCGGCGTTCTCCGTGACTCCGTGGTGAAATTTGCCTTCGCCCGACGGCTACGGCGCAGCAGGTCTGCGTCCATCTGCGTGAATCTGCGGATGCCAATTCCGTGGGTTACCGGTCCGCCTGCAGCAGGGCAGCGAGAAGGATGGTAGTTTGGTTCATTCGATGCCCAGCTTGTGCTGCATCTGCTCAAGGGAAACGCCTTTGGTCTCGGGCACCCAGAGTTTGACCCAGACCAGTTGCAGGACCATCATGCCACAGAAGAACAGGAAGACGTACCCCGGCGCAAACGCCGTGACCATCTTCGGAAAGAACGTGGTCAACAGTGCCGCGAAGATCCAGTGAGTAAAGCTGCCGAGCGCCTGGCCCTCGGCGCGGTGTCGGTTCGGGAATATCTCGGAGATGAGTACCCAGATGACGGTCCCCTGCCCGATGGCGTGCGCCGCAATGAACGCGAAGATGCAGGCCGGGACGATGGCGTAGTGTTGGGTGAAGAATGCCCACGCGGTCAGCCCCAGCGACGCGATGTAGCCGAACGAACCGATGTACAGCAGCGTCCGCCGGCCGAGCCGGTCAATCAGCCACAGGCCGACGAAGGTGAAGATGAGGTTGGTGACGCCGATGCCGACGGATTGCAGCAGCGCAGCTTTCCCGCCGAGGCCGGTCATCTCGAAAATGCGCGGCGCGAAGTAGAGGACGGCGTTGATGCCGGAGAGTTGGTTGAAGAACGCGACCAAGAACGCGAGCAGGATCGGCACGCGCAGCCGCCACGTCCAGAATCCAGATGCTACGTGTTTCTCGGCGCTGGCCGCCGCCGCGATCTCGTCGGCGTGAGCTTCGAGGCGGGCTTGCGCGGAATCCGGCTCGATCAGCTTCAAGACCTTGAGTCCCGCCTCGCGGTCGCCCTTGCGGCAGATCAACCAGCGCGGGCTTTCCGGGATGCCGAAACAAAGCAGCGTGTACAGCAGCGCCGGGAAAGCCTCCACGCCCAGCATCCAGCGCCACGCGTTGCCGCCAACGTTGGCGAGCAGCGCGTTGGACAGAAACGCCACGAGGATGCCGAAGACAATGTTGAACTGGAACAGCCCCGCCAGCCGGCCGCGCCGTTCGGGGGGAGAAATCTCCGCGATGTACAGGGGCGCAGCCACAGTGGAGATGCCCACGCCCAGACCGCCGATGAAACGGGCAATGATCATGGCAGGCGCTCCGGTCGCCAGTCCCGACCAGACAGCGGAAACGAAATAAAGAATCCCGACCCACAACAACGTTGCCCGTCTTCCGAACCGGTCCGTCGGCCAACCGCCGAGCATCGAACCCAGGACAGTGCCGTAGAGGGCCGAGGCCATCACGACGCCGTGCAAACCGGGACCAAGTTTCCAGAGGGACTGGATGGTTTGTTCCGCGCCGGAGATGACGACGGTGTCGAAGCCAAACAGAAACCCGGAGAGTGCCGACGTGATGGACCAAAAGAAGATGCGGTGTTTCATGGCCCAAAGTAAACTTCACCGGCTCCATTCTGTCACGACAGAACTGACCGTCAACCTTGGACTCACGCCACAAATAACGGGACATCTCGCGGCATTGCGGAACACTTGCTACGCCCGGCAAATTCCGTTAGCCTGCGCGAACCATGGCAAAACGAACAGGTAACGGACCCGCAACCGCCGAGAGCATGGCGACAAAGCAACGCGACATCTCCGTGTCGGAATTCTTTCTCAAGAACCGGCACCTGCTGGGTTTCGACAGCCCGCGCCGCGCGCTGCTGACCGCCGTCAAGGAGGCGGTGGACAACTCGCTCGATGCCTGCGAGGAAGCCGGCGTGCTGCCGGAGATCGCGGTCGAGCTTGAACAGATCGCCGACAGCCGCTTCCGCGTCACCGTCACCGACAACGGCCCCGGCATCGTCAAGAACCAGATCCCGAAGATTTTCGCCAAGCTGCTTTACGGCTCGAAATTTCACCGGCTACGGATGTCGCGCGGCCAACAAGGCATCGGCATCAGCGCCGCCGGCATGTACGGCCAACTCACCACCGGCGCCTCCACGCGCATTCTCTCTCGGATCAAGGGCGCGAAGAAAGCGCACGCCATGGCGGTGCAGATTGACACCAAGCAGAACAAGCCGGCCATCCTCAGCGACACGGAACAGGATTGGCGCCCGACATTTCAAGCGGTCAACGCCGCCGGCGAGCCGGACGGCCCGCCGGTCGTCTCGAAACACGGCACCTCCGTCTCGATTGACATGGAAGCGGCGTACCAACGCGCCAAACAATCGGTGGACGAATTCCTGAAGCAATGCGCCATCGTCAACCCGCACCTGACGCTCCACTACCGCCTCGCGCTGCAAACGAAAGCCGAACCGGCTGCCGCCAAACCTGAAATCACCGCCATCACTTACCACCGCGCCGTGAAGGAGATGCCGAAGATCCCCGACGAAATCCTGCCGCACCCGCACGGCGTCGAACTCGGCCTGTTGATGCAGATGCTCAAGGACAGCGAGAGCCGCACGGTGCGTTCGGCCCTCGCCCACGACTTCTCGCGCGTCAGCGATCAAACGGCCCAAGACGTCTGCACCCGCGCCGGCATTGACCCGAAAACCAACCCGACGCGCATCGCCCATCACGAGAGCGAGGCGTTGTACAAGGCGATCCAGGACACCAAGCTGATGCGGCCGCCGACTGATTGCCTGTCGCCCATCGGCGAAGAGCAGATTCTTGCCGGGTTGCAGAAGGAAATTGCCGCCGACTTCTTCACCGCCGTGACGCGCGAGCCGGCGGTGTACCGCGGCAATCCGTTCCAAGTCGAGATCGGCATCGCCTTCGCGCGCCCCCAAGAAAATGAAGGCGTCGGCGCCGAAGAGCCTGTTCGAGTCCTGCGGTTCGCCAATCGCGTGCCGCTGCTCTACCAAGCCGGCGCCTGCGCGATGACGCGGGCGGTGATCGGAGTGAACTGGAAATCCTACGGCCTGAGCCAGCCCAAGGATGCGTTGCCGATCGGCCCGGTGGTGGTGTTAGTGCACCTGGCGAGCGTCTGGGTGCCGTTCACCAGCGAGAGCAAGGACGCCATTGCCAGCTACGCCGAGATCATTGATGAGTTGACGCTCGCCCTGCAAGAGTGCGGCCGGCGGTTGTCGGTGTTCCTGCACAAACGTGAACGCCAACTCGAAGCCGCGCGCAAACGCAGCTACATGGAACTCTACATCCCGCACCTCGCCCTCGGCTTGAAGAACATCCTCGGCCTGACCGACAAGGAAGAGCACAAAGTCGTCGGCAACTTGAAGAAGATGCTGGAAAAAACCCACCTCGACCTGTGACAACCATATCCAACAACAAACGCAAAGGCGCAGAGATCAGAACAAAGGCGCAAAGGAGGAAAGGATGAGCGAGAATGAATTGAGCAACCTGATCATCGGCGCCGCCATTGAAGTCCACAAGGAACTCGGCGGACCGGGGTTGTTGGAGGACATCTACGAAGAGGCGCTTTGTCAGGAATTGGTTTCACGTGGCCTGCGAGTGGAACGGCAGGTACCGGTTCCCGTTATGTACAAAGGCCGTCGGCTGAAGCGACCTTTGGTCTTGGACATTCTCGTCGAAGACAAGGTGATCATCGAGGTCAAGGCGGTGGAGAAAACAATCCCCGTATTCGGCGCCCAATTGCTGACGTATCTGCGGCTGTCGGGCAAGAAACTCGGCCTGCTGATCAATTTTGGTGAAACGAGAGTGAGCGAAGGAATCCAGCGTGTCGTCAATCATCTCTAACCATGCAAAATTTTGCGCCTTGTCGTTCTTACTTGGCGCCTTTGCGTTACCAGGATCAGAACCTCCCCCTTTGCGCCTTGTTGTCCCCCTTTGCGCCTTTGCGTTAACTGAAAGGAACCACCCATGAGCAAGCCTGTAGTCTCCGCACCGACCGTCGTGTCCAAGAAAGCCGCGTCCCAGAAGATCGTCTCGGTGGCGCAGGAAATCCACGCCGACATCATCAAGAAACACCTCAAGCCCTCGATGGAATTCCCGATCCGTTCGTTGCAGAACGTGAAGTACGACGTGAAACGCGGCCACTTCGAGATCCTCGGCCGCACCGCCACTCGCACTTTGTCGTACAACACCGTCAAAACTTTCGCCCAGTCAATGCGCCTGCTGGCCACGACCAAGAACGACCTGCTGGACAAGGACGACATCGCTGGCAAGCGCGAGGTGTACTACAACAGCAAGAGCTGGGGCGAATGCCGGTTCGATGAGCAGCCGGAAAGCGACACGCTCCTCGACGACATCGAGGCCATGCTCGCCATCAACCGCGAACAACTCGGCTACATCCCCGAGGAACGCGGCGGGGACGTCACCGGCCCGCTGGTGGTCATTGATCAGGACCCGGCCACCGGCAAACCCATTCGGATTGATTGCACCAAACTCGGCAGCGGCGCCTGGAGCATTCCGTCGCGGGTCGAGCACCTGCGTTTCGAGGCCGGCAAGGCCAAGTTCATCCTCGCCATCGAGACCGCCTCCCTGTTCCAGCGCTTGGTGCACCATCGCTATTACGAGCGGGCGAAGTGCGTCCTGATCTCGATGAGCGGCGTCCCTACCCGCGCCTGCCGTCGTTTCATCCGCCGGCTTGCCGACGACCAGCGCCTGCCCGTGCTGGCCTTCACAGACGGCGACCCGTACGGCTACTGCAACATCTATCGCACCCTCAAGGTCGGCTCCGGTCAAGCGGCGCACATCAATCGGTTCTTCTGCGTGCCGCAAGCGCACTACCTCGGCGTCACTCCGCAGGACATTCACGACTACGAACTCGAAGACGCCACGCACCCGCTCGAAGAAGCCGACATCAAACGCGCCAACGACGCCCTCAAGAACGATCCCTTCATCAAGCACCACAAGGAATGGCAGGACGCCTTGAACCACATGATCAAGCTCGGCGTCCGCGTCGAGCAACAAGCCTTCGCCAAGCACGGCCTGAACTTCGTCCTCGACACTTATCTGCCGGACAAACTGAAGAAGGCCCGCTTCCTCCCTTGACGCGCGCCATGCAGTCCTGCGCAGCGGCTGTGCGCGACGTTAACAAGCGTCCGCGTTCTCAAGGATATTATTTCAGGGTTCACGTCCTGTTTGGTTCCAAAGGTTCCGCACCGCGATGCACCGGTCAGGAAAATCGGTAAAGAGGCCGTCCACGCCCAGATCAAAAAGAAGAATGCAACACAGTTCCTCCAGCGAGGTGGCGCACTTCGGGAGATCGTCCGCCCGCACTGTGTATGGATGCACAGCAAGTTTCAAGGCGTGTGCGTTCTTGACCAGGTCCGTGACCTGAAACAAGTCGCCGGATTTGCCGGTCACGACATGGCTCACCGAAGGGCCAATGCCGTCTGCCACTTTCGCGATTTCTTCGAGGCCTTGGCGCGTCCGCAGAAAATCGTTGTCCACTGCGGCGGTGTCGCCGCTGCTGTATCGTCCGAGAAGCTGGACAAGCTTGCCTTGGAAGCCGAGTTCGGAGCGGATTCGTTTCACTTCGGCGACATCGAAGCATTGGAGCCAGAAGTTGTCTTTTCTGGTCTTGTAACCATACCGCGCCAGCACATCGAGGACGATCTTGCTGATATCGTGGCCTTCTTTGCGGTGCCACGCGGGTGCCTTGATTTCGGGGTAAACCCCGACCTTTCCGCCGGTAGTGCGGTTCAGCCCTTGGATGAATTGAAGTTCCTCCTCCAGCGTTGGAATCTGGAACGAAGATTGGCCGACGGGAAAGCGCTTCGGATAAACCGCCTGACCGGTCTTCGGGGCAAAGCGCTCGCTTACCTTGAGTTGTTTAAGCTCGGCCACGGTCAAGTCAATCGCATAAAATCGTCCATCCGCCCGCTTGCGGTCGGGGAAACGACGCGCCACGTCAGTCACGCTGTCCAGATGGACATCGTGCAACACGACGGGAACGCCATCGTTACTGAGAACGACGTCTTGTTCGAGGAAATCCGCGCCCATCGCATGGGCCAGCGCCTTTGCCTCCAGCGTGTGTTCGGGCAGGTAGCCGCTTGCGCCGCGATGCGCGATCACGACTGCCGAAGTCGCCGTGGGCGGCGTGGCAAACGACAACCCTTTTTTGTCGTGCGCCTTCGCGATGAGCACGCGCCCTTTGTGCCCGTCGCCCTTGAGTCGGATATTCTGGCCGATAAGAAAACGCCCGTCGCCCAGTCCGTCAATTCCAAGCGACGCATCGAATTCCCACTTTCCCGTCAGACGAAAGGAATCGTCGGCGCGCAACAGCAAGCGCGGTCTGCCATAACACCCGAACCACCACGCATTGTTCGCCCACGCAGCCGTCTGGATGCCCTTGGTGGTGTAACCACTGGCCAGGACGTGACGTTTCTGAAATCTGAAAGCGGAGTCGTACTCGTAAACATAATTCTCCTCAATCCCTTCGGGCAATCCTCCGACCACAAAGAACCGGCCATCCCGATACGCAATCCCGCCGGCTCCGTGAACGACTTCTTGGACGGGGTGTCGCGCGATTTCACTGAGGTTGTCGGCGTCATAGACAAAGATCCACGAATCGGCGCTGCCCGCTGGCTGGTTGAACTTGCCGAGATTGACCGCCACAAAGACTTTGCCCTCGTGACAACAAAGATCACCGTGATGGTCCGCCGCCGGCACGCGTTTCAGGAGCCGTCCATGCAAGTCTGTCTTGACCATCGCAGTCGTCCAACTCCAGAAAATTACACCTTCATTGTCCGTGCAGATGCCTTGCAGATGCTTCTCGTAGAAGCCTTCGCAATACGCGTCACGAAACACCATGCCACCCGCCGACGGCGCTGCCGATGCACAGACCGAGGCGATATAGCAAATGACCCCACAAATACCCAGTGCGGTTTGGATTTTCTTTCTCAGATTCATGGCGTTGTACGATGACCTCCATTGGTTTTTGTGACTGGTTTCTTGCCGATAGCTCCTTTGATCGCGGCTTCGATAACCCGCATTGAGCGCATGTTTGGGTAGAGCGTCAAAGGGTCGGGAATGATCGCCTCCTGCACGTGACGTTTCGCTTCTTCGATTCTCGCGGCACTCACCGGTGGCCCAGCGGCAAACTCAAACAGATATTCGCTCAAGCGAAACGTCTTCGAGAAGAGTTCAACCCGTTTCTGCTCCGCATCGCTCCGCACGAGTGACTTGGCTTCGTCCAGCAACGCCCGGCAGCGCCGAATGGTCTCGCGGTCTTTCTCGGTGGTCACGAACTGGTTGCTCCAACGATTCAGTTTACGCTCCGGGCCTTCCACGTTGTCGAGCGAAGTCCAGAGTTTTTCCAGCATCGCGAAGTACTCGAACATTGGCCCGGCAGCAGAACTGAACATATCGTCACAGAACTGTCGCCATAGCACAACCGTGTCCACATCGGGGTTCCACCATGTTTGCGCGAGGACGTAGGACTTTGCGCCGTCGAGGCCGAAATTCGGATACGTCTCGGCGTGCTGATACGTGAATGGCGTTTTCGTTTTAAGGTGGCGCATGAACCGTGACCAGTAGCCGCTGTAGATGCGCGGGATCAGGTAACCGCTCCCCTGGTGCCAATCGTGATTGGCATAGACTCCCGCAACGTTGAGCCAGCGGTCGAGCGGCGTAACACCGTCTTCTCCCCGTTTCATAAAGGGGTCGGCGTCCAACTCGGCAATGTGGAGGTTTGTAAAGACGACGATGTTGCGGTGCAGCTTGAACGGCGGCGGCACGCGCGTCATCGAATACGCGAGACCCTCGATGCGTTTACCCGGCAGCTTTTTCTCCAGTCGCTCCGCGAGCGCGTTCATGAACCGCCAGAACAACTCCGAGCACGCAGTGACGCGCTCCTTGCGCTGCTTGACGAACGCCGCACAGCGCGGGCACTCGCACATCACGTGGCTGTCCTGAATGCCAAACGAATACCAGAGATGATCTGGATGGGCGCGATAGTACTCGATGACGGTTTCCTCGGCGGCATCGAGCAACTTCGGTTCACTGAAACACGGGTTCCACTTCTGATCCGCGGCGGCTTGGGGAATGTAACGCTCGCCCTTGACGATCGGATAAATCTCCGGCCAGCGCTTGGCAAACTTCTCCGGCGGAAAAGCGTGCCACATGTTGTGTTGGTGCGTGCCCGCCAGCCCAGCGCGCGTGTTGCCGGCGATGCGCAGCAACCAGTCGTTGTAACCGGGCACCGGCAGCGGCCCACTCATACTCGTGGCCCGGACGAAAGGCTCCTCGGTGATGTCCAGTGTCGCCGGAATTGCCAGCCTTTGTTTCGCCGCGCTGGTGAAAAGCTGGTCGGGCAGGTAAAACCGCACGCCGCAGAACCGGTCGAGGAATCTTACCGCGCCAAACAACGTGCCGCGCGGTTTGCCCCCGGCGATGACGATGATATCGTTCGTGCGCCGGATGACGAAGCCGTCCTGCCAGAGCGACGCGAGTTTCTCCTTGTCCGCCCATCGAGTGCGACCGATGGCGAACACCAGTTGGCCTGCCGTGTCTCCGAGTTTGTCCTCCGCCGCGATCTCAGGTCTGTTCGGACGGAGCCATCGTTGAAGCAACGTCGCCGCCTTTCTCTCGAACTCGTCCGCGTCGGCTGGGACAACCAAGACGATGGTCGCGCTCGCCCCGAGCACGACATCGGATTGCCCTGCATCCAAGGAGGTCAACATCATCAAAACGACAAAGCCACGAATCACCTTCATAGGTGGACACCTCGATGATAGAGCCGGTAGGCTTCGGACAGTTGCGTTTCAACCTGTTGCCAATCGGCGTCGCGCATTTTACCGTGGCCTTGTTTGTCACAAAACGCCATCGCCGTGGCGCGTAGTTGTCCGGCTTGCTGGAGATCGGCGTTTTGCCGCTGATAGATTTCGCCCATCAATTCCGCAATCGTTCGCCCGTACTCCTCGGGTGTCGCCAACCGCCGGCGCATCTGCCACCAGCGCAATTCCAGTTCCGCCGCGCGGGCGACGTTGAACGTCATCCCGCTGCGCCTTTGGATGAGCGCATAGTAACGCTCCAAGTCCGGCAGGGCACGGCTGGATTCCGTCTCGTTTCTTGAGTCTTGAAACAGTTTCGCCGCACGAGCCGCCAACGCCATCAAGCGCACACTGTCCGCCGGTGAAAACCCATATTCATCGCGGCAAGTCCGATACAAGTACCATCCCAGCCCTGCGTAGCTGCGAGCATAGTAACAGCGCCACATCTGCGTTTCCAACCGCGCCATCTCCGTCGGATGAAAACCGCGCAAGTCGGCATGACGAGGCACGAAGACGTAAAGTCCTGTCGCGATACCGGCAGCCAGAACCCCAAGCCAGATTATGCGCAGCCGCTTCACTTGCCGGTCTCAACGCGCGCTCCCGTTCCTTGCTTGCGAAACGTCACCAGCACCGGATTGTTGCCACAAGTGACGCGCACAGCAATGGCGCTGGCGTTCTCGAAACGTTCCGCCGCCCACTCGCGACGCTGCCCGGCACGGTGGGGAACGATCACGGTCAGCATGTCGATCTCGGCGCGTTTCTCCTTCGTGCCGGCCTCGACGTGCCACTGATTGGGGAACTCCCTCTTTGGCTTTGGATCGAAGCCGTCCCACTGTCGAAACTTCAACGGCACCGGCGCAAGATACTTCACTGTCACCCCGGCTTTTGGTTGCTCGACTGACAGCTTTGCGGCCTTCTCATCCACGGTAAATTCTTGCAGCGCGTGGAGCATGAATTGAAACGTGCTGGGCTGCTTGGCCGCCAGTTCATCGTAGAGGACGATAAAGGGTTGCTCGCCTTTGACGAATGCGACATGACGCAACGCCCGCGTCAGCCGGTTGCCGTATGCAGCGGTGGCGTCACCACAGATGTAATCGAAGCCGGGAGTGAATTGCTCGGCGATGATCTTGCCTTGCGGCGTAGCCTTGTGTTTCTCCTGGCCGATGCCATCCACAAGCACGCTGTTGTGAGCAACCGTACTGTGCGCCCATTGTAAGTGGAACTTGCTGCCGTGCAGGTCGCGATAGACGCACGTCGTCAACAACGCCTCGCCGTAGGCATTCAACTGGAAACTGTTTTGCGGATTGTGCCCGTGACTCTGCGAGCCGAACGGCGACGATTTGAAAAGGAAATGCACATCGTCTTTCGCGTCCAGCAACGTCGTGTGCAGGCTCGCCACGCCGATACCGTGAAACACCTTTGACTGCGGCAGGTCGGTTGGCGCCTTTGCCGTCGGCAGCGGCGGCAGGTTGGCGGCGTAGAGAAAACCAAGAACGCCCCCTTCCCCGCTCATTTTCCACTGTTCCGTCCACCAGCGCCAATAGGCCGCGTGGCCGCCGGGTTGTTGGCCGCGCATTCGCAGGTGATACTCCATGAAGCCGCCAATGCCGCTCGATGGCGGACGATTCGACAAATCGCCGAAACCGGCATTCGGCGAGCCGGGCGGCGCGATGTAGAGCGGGTAATCGCCGACCTGTGCAAAGAATGGTTTTTTCAGACCGTCAATACCCAGCGCCGACTTGGCGACTTGAAGCCACCCCACCGCCTTGTTCTGATAACCGCTCCAGTAACTCACGCCTTCATGCCAGCCGCCGTCGTCGTCGGACCAGACGGGGTAACACGCGTAGAACTTGTTCACCGCGTAATCGAGCCACGTCGGCGCTTCGGGAATCTCGTCCAGAAACGCGATCGCCACCTCGCCGATCTTGTGCCAGATCCGGTTGCCGTGGCTGCTGTACGGCTGGTTCAGATGACCGACGCCCCGCCGCACTTCGCCGCTCTCCCACGCATCGTTGACACGCCGCTGCCACGCGGCGCGGACCTTCACGCGTTCCTCCGTCGTGAACATGTCCCACGCCCAATCGTACGCGCGCGCGGGCCGGTAGAGCATCGCCTTGCCGGCCTCGCAGTTGAGTTTGAAATTGGTCGGCCCGTCCGGATCCCACGACGCGAGGTGCAGCACCCATTTGCGGGCTGCGTCGCCGTATTTCTTATCCTGCGAGATCAGATAGACGAATGCAATCGTCTCGGCTTCCTTGGTGGCCCGGTCTGACTGCTCGCGGTTCGGCCACCAGTACTTCACGGCCTGATCGTTTTCCTTGTCCCGCGCCGACCCCATTTCCGTCGGCTCCGGCGTCGGCCCCGCTTTGATGAGACGGTCCGCCTCGGCGCGCAGCTTCGCAAACGCCTTCGCCTCCTTGCCGGCTGCCAACTCGCGCAGTCGCGGCAAATCTTCCGGCCGCAGAAACAATCGCGGATGTTGTCGCGGCACCCGTTCCCGTTGTTGGGCGGGCGTTGGCATCGGGAAGACCGTGGCATTCGGGGGAACAGTGAATCGCCGGCCGATGCTCCAGTCGGACAGCGCGCCGTTTTTTGCCGTGAACCGGTACCGCCACCAGTAGGCGCCCGGCGTCAGCGGCGTGTGGTGCGTGTAGGTTGGCCACGATACATTGGTCACGGTCATCGCTATGACGAAATTCGGCTGCGAAGCCAACTGCACCGTGTATGACAGGACATCGTTCTCGTGAATCCACGTCAACGACGGCGGATTCACCAACACCGTTGCTCCATCGGCGGGACGATAGCCCCACTCGTCGGGGCGCGACGGTCGGTTGGTCATCTGTGGGCCGCGGGCCGCGCCGAGGCAGAGAACTGTCGCGACTGGCAATACACAACGTAACGCGCTGTAGAGTTTGTTCATTGGTTCGTAAGACGGATGAACTCGACGGCAACTTCAACTCCATTTACGCTGCCGGGGTCGAAGCGGAGGCCGGTGATGATGCCGCGCCAACGACGATTCTCGGCGAGTCGCACACGGATGTCGTGAAACTGGCCGTCGCCGCGAATCGGGAAATGCACGCTGTTGGCTTCGCTCTCCGGTGTGGAACTGGTGCGCCAGAACAATTGGCCGCGTATGTCGCAGCTCGCCTTCACTCGCAACTCAAGAAACGGAAACTGCAACGCGCGCGCCTGTAATGCCGGGCTGTTGAGGATGGGATCGCGGTCGCGCGTGGTGAACCGCAGCGCGCTGCCCGCGACGCGCAAGTTCTCGACGTTGCCGCTCCAGCCGAGCGAATGTGTTGTGAAAGTCCAAGCTGTCACCGGCGGTTCTTCGGGAAGGTCGTACGGCCCAAGCCCGACATCGGCGGGAACGATCTCCGCCGGCCTGGTCGAGCGCGGCGCGAACACGTTGCGAACCGCTTCGAGATAGCCAAAGCCGAACTCCCGGTGCGGCTCGATGTAGCTCCCCTCGCCCCACTCGTTCCACGCCTCGATGAACAACATCTTCTCGCCCCGCCGGTCGAGGAACTTCTTGCAGTCGCGCAAATGCCGTTCAAACAACTCCGGCGTGCGCCCCGTGCGGACCAACGTCGCCTCGCCGTGCCAGGGACGCGCATCCCAACCGCCGCTGACCGGCGGAATGAGCGGAAGGACATTCGCTGCAGCAATCTCGTCCCACGCCTGGCGATAACCGTCAATGCACGTCGCAAACGGCGCGCGGTTGGCCGCAGTCTCGTCTGCCGTCATGTTTGCGCGCGGCCAGTTGTAGCCACTGACGGCGTCGTACCCCCAGTCCTTCATCTTCTGAAGGAGATTTGTTCCGTTATTGATGCAAGCGACGAGATACAACCCGCCGAGACCGGCATCCCTGCAGCGTTGACGCATCCGCTCAAACGTCGGCTTGACCTTTTCCGTGCCCATGTCGCGCGCGGGATTCTGCGAGGAGAACATCACGACGGCCGGTTTGCCGTCAATCGTCAGGTAGTTCGGGCGTTTGAAATAATTCTCAATCCAATACTGCGTCAGCTTCTCGAAATCCTCCGGCGAATGCGAGCCTTGGGGATTGTGGTTGGCATAGAGCAGGCAGAACTTGATCAGGTTCTGGTAGCGGGCGTGAAACAACCCATCGTGCAGCGCGTGCTCCAAGTGACGGCGTTCGCGGTCCCAATACCAGTCGTAGAGAAAGAAGTTGATGCCGTGTTCGAGCGCCCATTTGATGTGCCAATCGGCCACTTCGGAATCACCTTCGCGATACCAACCGAGCAACGGCTGGCGTTCGGGATACGGTCGCAACCGCGCCCACCGCGACGCCGTGTGCCAGCCAGGGAAATAATACGCGCCGACCAGGTAATCGGTCTGCGCCGGTTTCGGCGCGGGAACGTAATCCGCCTTCAGCAACGGCGATTCCGGACGGAACACGAGCGTCTCCGTTCGCGTCGCGCCGCCCAGCGACAGCCGGGCGGTGGTCTTGACAGCGCGATCCGACTGCACCGTCCACGTCAACGTCGCCGGCACGCCGAACTCGATTTGCTCCGGTAACGTTCCGGCTTCAAGGACACGCACCCGCGCCAGCGTCAACTCCGGTTTCAAGTCGCGCGCCGGTTCGCCGCCGCGATTGGTGACGCGCGCTTCGAGTCGCACCGGCTTGCCCGCACGCGCCCACGGGTCTTGCAGGCCGAGAAATGTGATGTCGAGGTCAGGCGGGCCTTGAGGCTCCGGGCCAACCGTTGCCGTCGCGCCCGCAGGCAACTCCAGCATGAGAATCTCGCCGCACCAATGTTTGTTCGCGGCCACGTCAACGTTGTACGTGTGCATCCGGCCGTCGGCGCGAATGGGGAAACTCACGCGGTGCAGCCCGTTCACGGCGCGGCTGGCAAACGAGAGCACCGCCGCGTCGCCGGTCTTCGCGGCCATCCGCACGCAGACAACGCCGCCATCGTCAGCCTGTAACGACACCTTGCCGGTCGCGGGACGTTCGAGGATGCGCAGCGACTTGATCGCGTAGCGGCCAGCGTGTTGTTCCGGGAAATCGAGCCGGAGACGGACGAGTTTGCCCTCGGCCTGCCAGTACGGTTCGAGCCGGTACGTTTGCCAGTTGCCGGCGACAACGTTGAAGTGCGTCTCCTTGCCGGGCGAGAAACCGCCATGCGTGGTTTGCGTTGTGCCCGTCCAAAAAACCGTGCCGCGCCCGTCAACGTCGCTTTTCATCACCAGTTCGACAGACTGCCACGGCGTGGCGGGGAACGCGTCGAACGGCGGACTGATCAACATTGAGTCGCCGGTTTGCGTTTCACACTGAAGCGCGCCGTCAGCGACGCGCAGATCCTTGAGCTTGCCGGCAGACCAGCGGGCGAGTTCGTCGGGCCGCCACTCGCGGACAACGGTCTGGGCGTTGACGGCTGTCGCCAGCAACAGACAGAGTGCAACTATTTCCTGTAGCCGCGAGCCTGCTCGCGGCTTTGTGATTTCACGTCGCTTCACCCATGCCGCGAGCAGGCTCGCGGCTACAATCACAGCAAACATATCAGACCGCCCACGGGCGCCGGTAGTCGCGGGTCAACCATTCCGCTTTCCCCGATCGTTCACGGAAGGCGAGCCGTCGCGGATCCCATCTCAGCGGTTGACCGTGGTAATAGGTCAGGTTGAGCAAGTGACAACAAATCGCCGAGCGCGCGCCAACCTGTTCGCTGGTGATCGGTTTCTTGCGCGACTTCACACAGTCGAGGAAATCGGACAAGTGGTTCTTGCTCTCGTAAAGTTTGATTTTGGCATTGGCCAAGAATGCGCGCTCCGCCTTCTGCACCTGCGCGGCGCAGGACGTGACCTTCCGGTCCTCGTCGCTGTTCGTGTACGAGGCGATGGTTTCGTCGCCGCGCTTGAAGACGAACTTACCACGGTTCACCCGCACTTCGCCCTCCGAGCCGAAGAAATGCACGCCGAACCCATCCTTGTGCTCCACCGTGATACCGTTGGCATAAACCAGCTTCGCACCTCGCTTCGCCTCCGGCGTCGCGGGTGCTAACGTCTGCACGGGACCGCTCGCGTCCATGCCGAGACCCCACTGCGCGATGTCGAGATGATGCGCGCCCCAGTCGGTGACCATGCCGCCGCCGAACTCCCGGTATTTGCGCCAGTGCGGGAAATGATCGTGCATGCCGCGCGGACTGAGAATTGAGTTGTACGGTCTCCCCGGCGCGGCCCCCAGCCACATGTTCCAATCCAGCCCCGGCTCCATCGGTTCCTCCGGCAAATCGCACGGTACTCCGGGATCGCCAAAGCTGCATTCGACGCGCTGCACTTTGCCAATGGCGCCGTTGCGCACCAGTTCGCAGGCGATTCGAAATTCCTTGCTTGACCGCTGCATCGAACCGGTCTGCAACACGCGCCGATAGCGATCCACGGCGTGCAAAAGCACGACCGACTCGTGGATGTTCTGCGTGAGCGGTTTCTCGCAATAGACATCCTTGCGCGCTTGCAACGCTGCCACGGCAATGTAGGTGTGCCAGTGATCGGGCGTCGCGATGCAGACCGCGTCAATGTCCTTGCGGCCGATGATCTCGCGAAAATCGTTGTAGGCGGCGCAGCCGGCGCTCATGCCGCCTTTCTTGGCATAATAGTCGTCCACCTTTTTCTTGGCATTGTCGCGCCGCGTCGTGTCCACGTCGCACACGGCCAGCACCTTGGTGTCGTTGCCGAGGAAACCGCCCAACAATCCCCGCGACTGCTTGCCCATGCCGATGAATCCCATCGTCAACAGCGAATTGGGTTTGGTCTCCGCCGCCCAGATGTGCGACGGCAGAATAAACGGCGCGATTACCGCGCCCTTGAGGAATGAACGTCGAGATAGTGTCATGATTTTCCTTTCGTATCAAAACGCCTGAAACAATTCCAGCATCTTGTTTTCAGACGGCGGGCAGGATTTGCCGCCAGAGGCAGCGCAACGCCGCTTCGATGTTCGGCCAATCCGCGGCACTCACCCGGCCCAGTGCGCGAACGATAGTCGTCTTCTCAATCGTCGCCAACTTCTCCACGCGCACAACCGACGCCAAGCGGAGACCGGAGTTTTGCCATTGCATGAGCGGCACGTCCAAGGCAGTCCGTTCGCCGTGGCTCGTAACAGGAACGACCAGCAGATCGGCATCGCCACTGTCATAAACGACCATCACCGGGCGTCGTTTCAGTCCCGTCTGGTTGCTGAAGACAAGCGACACGAGCAGAATATCGCCTTGCGAGTATCTTGCCGGCGGCATTCAATCCTCGTCGTAAACGGCGTCGGCAGGCCCGTACTGCCGGCTGAGCTGTTGCCCAGAGAAACGCGTCCACTCGGTTTGATCGTCGGTCCCCACGCGGCGCGCAAGCAGGTAATCCACATAATGCAGCGCTTCGGTCTGCAACGGTTCCGGCAGCGACTTCGCCTTTTCGTAGATCAACTCAACGGTGCTCATGTCTGCACTATATTCGTTCCCCACCGAGATGTAAACGCCTGGTTGTGCCCCATCAGAACGCCTGAAGCAATTCCAGCATCTTGCGGTCGAGTTTGTGGCCTTGGAAATCTTCGTAGGCGACATCTTTGCGGTTGCTGTCGAGAATGCCGAAACTGCCGCGGAAATTCCACAGCGCCCAGCCGAACCCGGCCATCTTCCAGTTGGTGAGACAATCGCGCATCCAGCGCAGCGTCACGTCGTGCGGCGTGTGACTGAACGCGCCCCACTCGCCGACCATCACGCCGACGCCTTGTTCTTTGAGTTTCTTCCACGGCTCGATCATCTTGTCCCAGAGCCATTGGCGGTCTTCCATCTGGTCCGTCTGGAACGGACCGGTGGCGTTGTCGGGTCTGTAACGAATCGGGACCGGCACCTTGCCGTATTCCGTAGTCAGCCCCAACACATCCTCGCGTCCGCCTGCTTGCTGAAAACCGATCTCGCTGACCTGCATCCAATCGCCGCCACTCAATCGGAGTCGGACTTCTTTCGCACCGGCGGGAATTGTGGCGGAGTAGTCGCGGTCGTAGAGGTTCTGGTAGATCTTCCACTGTTCCTTGTAGATCGCCTTCTTCCATTCACCGGCGCCGGGACCGCAGACGAATTCCTTGGTGAACACCGGCTGCCCGTCGGCCTCAACGACAAGCGTCGCGCGACTCGACACGCTCATCACGTGCAATCGCAGTTCCCCGGCTTTCGGGAATGGGCCGGTGATGACAATCGGTTGGTGCAACTCGTTCTTGGCGGGACCGTGCAACACCCCAAACGCCATCGGACGCGGCCACGCCGGCAACGGGAACCCTTCGCTGTTGACCCAACTGGCTTTGTAGTGCGTCAAGTGTCCCGGCGCGTAGCCGCGCGTCGCTTGTGCGATCTTGAGGTCAACGAGTTCAGCCACAGGTTTCTGACCCCACTCGATGCCGTCGGCCACAACCAATCGCTGCGGGTCCTCAGCGCGGATCGCCGCGACCATCTTGCCGGCGACTTCGCGATAGACGGCCGTCTCGATCCTCGACGGCTCGTTGAACAAGTTGAACGCCACCCGCGAGTTCGGAATCCCTTTGTACCGGCGCGCAAACGTCCCCCAGTGCCGGGCGCAGATGTCCTGAATGCCGGCGTCCGTCCACAAGTCGCGCGACTCCGCCGGTTTGGCGACGGTGTAGCCGGGAGCGCGATGAAAGTTAAGCCAGACGTGGACGCCATACTTGCCGCCCCACTCGATGGCTTGGTCAATCTCCTTCATCGTCTGCTCGTTGAACTCCGCTTCCGGCGTCTTGGCCCAGCAGCGGTAGTCCATCGGCAGCCGCACGAAGTTGAAGCCCCAATCCGTCATCCACTGGAAATCCGATTCGACGAAGGCGGTATTCTTGCCGACGTTGAATTTCTCCAACAGGTTGAACCCGCGCCAGCGCGGCAGTTTCTGCCAGCTTGCCTCCGGCAACCGGCGTCCCGTTTGAGGCGATGCACAACCGGCGACAACGGCGGCAGCACTGACTTTCAGGAAGGTGCGACGATTCATGGTTTCTCCACGGTTTGGTGATCAATGCAGTGAGCATCCAACAAGAGCGCAGTCATTTTGTCTTCGGGTAGCCGACGGATTGGGCGATGATGATTTTCTGGTCGGGCTTCAGGCGCAACACCTCGCGCAGCCCGGTCTGGTCCGTCTCGTGCACGACGGTTGCCAGTCCGGCGGACGCGCAGAACAAATAGAAGTTCTGGCTGATGTACCCGGCGTCAATCGTCGCGAGCCGGTCTTTCTCTTCGGGCTTCGGTTTGACCATCCGCGCAAAATCGGCTACGAGAATCAACGCGACCGGCGCGACCTTCACGTAGTCCTGTTTGCCCGTGCGCTCGCGGATGTCCTCCGATGAGACTGTGATCAACTGGTTGGTCTTCGCATCGTAAACATACACGCCGTTGGCGGTGGCGACATAAATGTCAATCTCCTGCTGGTTCATGGCTGACGGCGCGGTGCGGTGGGCGTTCTCGGTGCGGTTGATCCCAAACCCGGCCCAGAGCAGGTCGGAGAGAACTTGCGGCGGCAACGGTTTCGGGTCGAACTCACGCGCGCTTTTCCGTTCCTTCAACGCCTGCATCAACGGCATCCCGCCGGCCGTGTTCGGCGGCGGCAAGGCGACGGGCGGTTCGGCAAGCGACACTGAGCCGACCAGAGCCAGCGCCGCCAAGATCAATCGGGTGTTCATCGCGCCATCTATACCAAGCTTGCGCCTTGTATTGCAACGGCGACCGATTACAATTTGTGTCGTCATGCACCTTGTTTATTCGCCCCGTTGTCTGGAATACGCCGCGCCGGGTCATCCGGAAAGTCCCGACCGGCTGCGCTGGATTCTCGCCGCGTTGCCGAAAGACCAGCATACGTGGCTGACGCCGGAACCATGCGCCGAAGAGGACATCCTGCGCGTTCACACCGCTGAGATGCTGAACCGGGTTCGCACCGGAGCGTTTTATGACGGCGACACGCCGTCGTTTCCGAACATCTACGAACTGGCCCGCCTTTCCGCCGGCGCGGCCATCCTCGCGTCCGAACAAGCCATCGCAGGACGAAAGGCGTTCGCGCTGGTGCGGCCACCGGGACATCACGCCACGCGCGACCGCGTGATGGGGTTCTGTTACTTCAACAACATCGCCATCGCTGTCGCCCGCCTGACGCAACGCACGGCGATCCTCGACTTCGATTGCCACCACGGCAACGGCACCGAAGACATCTTCTATCGCGACAAGCGAGTGCTCTACGTCTCGCTGCACCAATTCCCGTGTTACCCCGGCACTGGTGCGTTCTCGCAGGCCAACTGCCGCAACTATCCGCTGCCGCCCGGCACCGAACCATCCGCGTATCTTGCGGCGCTGGACAAGTCGCTCGATGAAATCCGCGCCTTCAAGCCCGAACTGCTGGCGCTCTCAGCAGGCTTCGACTCCTACAAGGGCGACCCAATCACCTCGATGGGCTTGGAGATCGAGACGTTCGGTGAGATCGGGCGTCGCATTGCCGCACTGAAGGTACCGGCATTCGCCACGCTCGAAGGCGGTTACGCGCCGGAACTAGGCAAGTGCGTGGCGGCGTTTGTGGACGGCTGGGAATCAGTACGGTGATCCGCTGCCGGATGGACTGGCAACGGCTGACGCTTCAAGCTTCTCGTACTCCTTGCGCACGGCGACGGGAACCGTTTCTGTCCTCACGACGTTCACACCGCGAGCGCCTTCCACGGGACATTTGTTCACGCAGATACCGCAGCCGATGCACAATTTCATTACCGTGAACGGTTGTTTCACGACGACCTTCTCACCCGTGGCTTTCTTGATGGTCTTGACTTCAGTGAACTGAATCGCCTTCTCCGGCAGCGGGCAATGTTCCTCGCACGTGATGCACGACTCACCTTTCGCATACGGCAGGCAAATGTTCTTGTCGAACACCGCCTGTCCCATCACAAACTTCCGCTTCTCGGCCACGGGCAGCCGGCGGATCGCGCCGGTCGGGCAGGCCTGGCCGCAGAGCGTGCAGTTGAATTCGCAGTAACCCATCTGCGGCACCAGCCGCGGCGTGAAAGCTCCTGACAAGCCGGCCTCGAACATCACCGGCTGCAGCGCATTCGTCACGCAGACCTTCATGCACTCCGCGCAACGCACACAGGCATCGAGAAATTCCTGTTCCGGTTTTGCCCCGGGCGGACGGATCATGTCCGACGGCAACCGTTGCGCGACACCGGTAGCCCGCGCTACCACCGGCACCGCCACGCCGGTCGCCAGCGACGCCAGGAACAACCGCCGCGACGGTTCAAACGGCGCCGGCGCCGGCATCTTGGGCTTGAAGCGGAACCGCAGACGGGACACGTTGCAGCCTTCGATGCAATCCATGCAGAGGTTGCACGACTCCATCAACAGGCGACCTTCCGGATTGAACGCGCCCATCCGGCAGGATTCCTCGCAACTCACTTCGATCTTGCACTTATCGCACACGCGCATCGGCACGCGATGCAACAACGAGAACCGCCCGATCAACCCCAACAGCGCGCCGCTGGGGCACAGGTTCCGACACCAGAACCGGCGCTCGAACAGTTCGAGCGCAAACACAGCCGCGAGAATCGCCAGCGAGACCCACGCCCACATGAACTTGGCCTGCGAGAACGCCAACACGTGCGCCTTCAACCACGCGTAGATTGGTTCGCTGATGTTCGTGACCGACTCCGGCGCGTGGCGCAACAGCCACGTGGACGGCGTCGTCACGGTCCACGTCAGCGCCGGGTCCACTGCCAGTGTGAGGCCGCGCACGAGAATCGAAAACGGATTGAGCCAGCCGATCAATGGCATATTGACCACCGCGCTGACCAGCACGACGACGAGCAGAAAGAACTTCACGACACGCCAGCGCGGGTTTGGCGGTGTGTGGCGTTTCGGGAACACCCGGCGCACGATGTCGAGCATCGTTCCGAGCGGACAAACCCAGCCGCAGAAAAACCGGCCGAGCAACAACGTCAGGATCACCGTCACCAGCGCCGGCCACACCAGCCAAATGAGTTCTTTGCCGGCAAACATCGCCGACAACGCCACGAGCGGATCGAGACGAAACAGCGCGTTGACAGGGGCATTCAGTTCCGGCGCGCCCGATGTTTCCGTGCGACGAAACAGCCAGAGAAATACCGCCAGCAACAGAAGCTGCGTGGCGCGACGCAGCCACGTCCACGGAATTCCAAACAAACGGGACTTCACGTGGCAGCGATCAAACCTTGACGATCTTGACTTTGTTGAGGTCCATCTGGCCGAGGCCCATCGCGGCGCCCAAGCGGGTGGATTCAATCTCGTCCGGCTTCATGTCGAACAGCGTCGTGCTGTAAGCATCGGTGGCAACCGTGTCGGTGGACGCAACAACCGTGTTCAGTTCCTTGACGTCTTCCATTTTGCCGCCGCTGGGGCCGTTGCGCAGCAGGATGCGCGTCGCGTCAATCACCGTGACCGTGGACGGGCGAACAAGGTTGAGGTCAACAACACTCTGGGCGAGCGTTTTGTGGAGTTCACCGCGTTTGCCGCCGACGACGCCAAACACGTTCTTCAGGCCAAGCGTCAGCCCCGCGAGACGATGGTGCTTGGCAACAGGGATATTGATGTAGCAATCCGCTTCGAGCGCGTCCTTGTAGAAATCCCATTCGGTCGTGGCCTTACCCTTCGCGATCTTCACGGGGACGAACTTCCGATCATCCACGAACGTGCAGCTCACACGCGGGTCCTTGATGGACTCGACAATCTTCTGGATGCCGCTGGTAACGTAGGTCAGTTGTTCCTTGTTGCAGGTGCGGTCGAACACCATCACCTTGCCCGCGCCGGCGGCGAGACAAAGCTTGACCATCGCCTTCACCAGCAACGGGTGCGTGTTGGCGGCTTGTTCAGGCGTGCGGTCCCAGCCGATGTTCGGCTTCACGACGACCTTCGCGCCTTTCTTGATGAACGGCGCAAGCCCACCGAGCGGTTCCATCACCTTCGCGACCAGAGCCTCGTAATCAGTCCCCTTCCCCACAACCAGCGTTGGCGACGAAGCCGCAGCAGCTTCCGCGCGCGACGCGAACCGGAAGATCGGTGCGGCGATTGCTGCACCCGCCGACCAGACCGCAACATCGCGAATAAACCGGCGGCGATTCATAAAAGGACAGGACTGATTACTCATGACAAGCTCCTTTGTTGATTGTGGCGCATTCTATACCATGACTATTACTCTGTGGCAATTTTAGACGTTTACCCGCGTCAACTGCTTCAACTCACCAGCGAGAAAATGTCGGACATTCGCGAGGGACATCTCCGCCATCCGACGGTTGGCCTCCCGCGTATTCGAACCGATGTGCGGCGTCAACACCACGTTGTCCAGTGTCCGCAGGTCTTTGCCGGGCGCGACGGGTTGATACGGCTCGATCTCGAACACGTCCAGCGCCGCGCCGGCGAAACGACGCGCCGCGAGTGCATCGTAGAGTGCCGCCTCGTCGAGCACCGCGCCGCGCGCGGTGTTGACGAGAAACGCAGTCGGCTTCATCCACGACAGCCGGGTGGCATTGATGAAATGGCGCGTCTCGGGAATTGACGGCAGATGAACGCTGATCACGTCAGATTCGCGGAATAGTTCCTCGGCGCTGACGAAGCCGGGACCGACATCGCAGGCGAGCACTTTCATTCCGAGACCGAGCTCCGCAATTTGCGCAACCCGCCGACCGATCTTGCCAAAACCGAGCACGCCCAGCACTTTGCCCGACAGTTCCACTCCCACGTCACCGGCAAACTTGCCGCCGCGCATCCGCGCCTCCGACTTGCTGACGCGCCGCGCAAGGCAGCCCATCAACCAAATCGCGTGCTCGGCAACGCTCGCATCGAGTGCGCCGGGAGTATTGGTGACGATGATGTTGTGCTGCCGCGCCAGCGCCTTGTTGATGCTGTCGTGGCCGACGCCGAACCGGGCGATCAGTCCACCGGCGACCGCCTCGTAGAGCGGTCCGCGATATGGCGCGACGCCGACAATCACAACGCGCGCGCCACGCGCCTTGACCGCGTCGGCCAACGCCTGTTCCTCCGCCGGCGCTGGCTCACAGCCGGCGGCGACGAACAACTCTTCAGCCTTCCGAAACTCAAGCTCGCTCACCAACACAGGCTCGCTCATCGCACCCCCTTCAGCATGGCCCGGCAGCCTTCGCGCACAAACAACGTGTCAATGCCGCACGCGATAAAGCGGAAGCCCTGCCGAATCCGCCGCTGCACCTCGTCAGCGTCCACCGGCACCACGTGGATGCCGGGCGGGATGTTGCGCCGCTGGCAGGCGTCGAGGATCGCCTGTTGGGCCGCGAGCACATCAGGATGCTGCAACTGTCCAGCCAAGCCCATCGAAGCCGACAGGTCGTACGGCCCGATCAGCACGGCGTCCACACCGGGGGTGGCCAGAATGGCGTCAGCGTTCTTGACCGCGGCGATGTGCTCCAACATCACCACGACCACCACATCACGGTTGTGGTGTTGGAAATACTCAGTGAAGCGCGCACCGAAGCCCGACGCCCGGCACAACGATGCACCACGAATGCCATCCGGCGGAAACTTTGCCATCGCGACGCTCTGCGCCGCTTCGGCGGGCGTGTTGACCGAAGGCACAATAATACCGGCCGCTCCGGCATCGAGCACCTGTTTGGCAAGGACCGGGTCGCACGCGGGCAGACGCGCGATGATGTCGCAGCCCGTGCCTTTGGCTGCCAGCGCGATGTGGTAGAAGCCATCGACACTGGTCGGCGTATGTTCCATGTCAACGCCGAGGAAATCAAAGCCCTCCCCCGCCATGATTTCGGCGACGGCGGGATTGCCGGTCATGATCCAGCCGCCGAGTACTGGTTGTCCCTTGTGCAGTTTGTCCTTGGTTGTGCTCATGGCGACAGTTGTTTCATTCTGCGGGAAAGTAGTCAAGCCGGATGACGGAGAGAAGGTTGACAGAATAGAGGGAGCAGGGTTTAGTGCCGGGCGATGAACACCAACAGCACGGTTCGTGAACAGGACCGCGTCCTTGTGGAGGACGCCTTGAAGCACCTCTACAACTGCGCGGAACACGGCCAGCCGCTTTGCGCGGAGGGACTGGCGGCAAACGAGGAGATTTCGCTCGCGGAGGCAAAACGAATCCTGTCGGCACTGGAACAGGCGGGACTGGCTTCTGAATGTCGCCTGACCGAAACAGGGCGCGCGTATGCGTTGCAGGTGATCCGGGCGCACCGGCTGTACGAAACGTACCTTGCGCTGGAAACCGGTTACGACGAGCGTCGCTGGCATCCGCAGGCGCACGACAAGGAACACCGGCTGAGCGCGGAAGAAGTCAATGAACTGGCGGTGCGATTGGGCCATCCGCGGTTTGATCCGCATGGCGACCCGATTCCGACCGCCGATGGGCACATGCCGGAGGTGGCCGGGAAACCGTTGTCGGACTGGCCGCCAGGACAAGCGGCGCGGATCATCCACATTGAGGACGAACCGGAGGCTGTGTATGCGCAGTTGGCGGCGTTGGGTTTCGTGCCGGGATTGATTGTGCGAGTGCTCTCGGCAACGCCGCAACGATTGATGGTCGAGGCGGAGGGGCAACAACACGTGCTGGCTCCGATGGTCGCTGCCAATCTCACCGTGACGGACGCCCCGGCGGGAGCGGTCACCGGAAAAGTGTCGCCGCTCAGCGCGCAACCGACGGGACAATGCTGCCGCGTGGCGCAGTTGTCGCCGCGCTGTCGCGGCGCGGAGCGTCGCCGGTTGATGGATTTGGGGTTCGTGCCGGGAACGGTGGTGGAGGTCGAGTTGCGCGGGCCGATGGGCGACCCGACGGGCTATCGCGTGCGCGAGACCCTGGTGGCGTTGCGCCGTGAACAGGCGGAATGGGTGCTGGTGGAGACGGCATGAGCACTGCGTGCGGCACTTGCAAGGAATGCGCACCGGGAAACGGGTTGCGCAAACTGGGACTCGACGTTGACAAGGCTGATTTTGTCGTGGCGCTCGCCGGGAACCCGAATGTCGGCAAGAGCACGGTGTTCAATGCGCTGACAGGGCTGCGCCAGCACACGGGCAACTGGCCGGGAAAAACGGTGGTGCGGGCGGAGGGAGCGTTCCAGACGGAAGGCCGGGACTTCAAGCTGGTGGATTTGCCGGGGACGTATTCGTTGTTGGCGCGCTCGGCGGACGAGGAGGTGGCGCGCGATTTCATCCTGTTCGCAAAACCGGATGTGACATTGGTGGTGGTGGACGCGACGCGGCTGGAGCGGAACTTGAATCTCGTCTTGCAGGTCTTGGAGATCACCGACCGTGTGGTGTTGTGCATCAACCTGATGGACGAAGCGCGCCGGCACGGGATCACGGTGGATGTCGAGGGACTCGCGCGCGATCTCGGCGTGCCGGTGGTGGCGACGGCGGCGCGCCAGCGGGAGGGACTAGCGGAATTGGTGGCAACAGTGGCGTCGGTGGCGATGGGACGAACCGAATGTCGTCCTTATCGTTCGCGCGATGCCAGCGGTGAAGCGCACGAGGCATTGCGGGAAATGACATCGGTTGTGACGGCGGCATTGCCGTCGTTGCCGAACGCGCGGTGGGTGGCATTGCGATTGTTGGACGGCGATGACCACGTGATTCGGGCAATTCGCGCCGGCGAATTCGGGGAGACCTCGGCGGATGGGTTGCTGGCGAAGGCGGAGGAACTGCGGTGGAAGGTCGGGCAGGAGTTTCACGACAAAATTGTCGAAACCACGTATGCGGATGCCGGGCGGATTGCGAGGCGGTCGCTCGCCTACCCCGACGCTTCGTCGCGGTTCCAATGGGAGCGCCGGTTGGACAAGCTCGTCACAAGCCGCATCTGGGGATTCCCGCTGATGGGCTTGTTGTTTGCTGCGGTTTTCTGGATCACGATTACGGGCGCCAATGTGCCTTCGGGATGGCTCTACGACCTGTTCATTGGCTGGCTGTATCCGCTATTACAGACAGCCGGTCAGAACGTCGGGTTGCCGTGGTGGTTGAACGGATTGCTCGTGGACGGAATCTACCTGGCGACGGCGTGGGTGGTGGCGGTGATGTTGCCGCCGATGGCGATTTTCTTTCCGATTTTCACGTTGCTGGAGGACCTCGGCTACCTTCCGCGTGTGGCGTTCAACCTCGACACGCTTTTCAAGCGGGCGGGCGCGCACGGCAAACAGGCGTTGAGCATGATGATGGGCTACGGCTGCAACGCGGCGGGCGTCGTGGCGACGCGAATCATTGACAGCCCGCGCGAGCGGCTGATTGCGATCATCACGAACAACTTCGCCCTCTGCAACGGGCGATGGCCGACGCAAATCCTGATCGCATCGCTGTTCATTGGCGTTCTTGCCCCGCCCGCGCTGGCGGGCGTCGTCTCGGCAATGGCGGTCGTCGGTGTGACCTTGCTGGGCGTTGTGTTCATGTTCGGCGTGTCGTGGGTGCTGTCGAGGACGGTGTTGCGCGGCGAAGTCTCGACGTTCAGCCTCGAACTGCCGCCGTACCGGCCGCCGCGCGTCTTGCAGACGATTTACACGTCGCTGATTGACCGCACGCTGGTGGTATTGTGGCGCGCCGTGGTCTTCGCTGCGCCGGCGGGATGCGTGATCTGGCTGGTCAGCAACGTCCGCGTGGACAACCTGACACTGGCGGAACACGCGGTGGAGTGGCTCGGACCACTGGGGTGGTTGATGGGATTGAACGGCGTCATTCTGCTGGCGTACATCATCGCCATTCCGGCCAATGAAATCGTGATTCCCACCGTGCTGATGCTGACCGTGCTGACCAGCGGCATCAGCGGCGTCGGCGCGGGAGCGGGCGTCATGTTTGAGGCGGAAGACGCAAGCACCAAGGTGGTGCTCACGCAAGGCGGCTGGACGTTGCTGACGGCGGTGAACCTGATGTTGTTCAGTCTCCTGCACAATCCATGCAGCACAACCATTTACACGATTTACAAGGAAACCCGCAGCGCCAAATGGACAGCACTGGCCGCGTTGCTGCCGGTGGGTTTGGGCATTCTCGTGACCAGCCTCGTGGCATTGGCGGCACGGTGGTTCTTCTGACCGGTTCGTGTAACTGAATCGTCACAGGTCTGGTATTGACAAGATTCAGCCACTTCATATACTGCGCCCGAAATCTTTGGAGTGGAGCGCCGTTCCGAAGTACGAGGAACGGCGGTTTCATCTCAAAGGAGAAGCCAACACAACGAAGTAAGGAGAACAGACGTATGCCCCAGGGCAAAGTAAAATGGTTCGACACGAAAAAGGGATTCGGCTTTATCCAACAGGATAACGGCGCGGATGTCTTTGTGCATTATTCCTCCATCGGCGGGGATGGATTCAAAAACTTGGAGGAAGGCCAAGCGGTGGAGTTTGAACTGCTCGACTCACCCAAAGGCCCCAAAGCCTCCAACGTCGTGCCGAAGTAAACCCAATCCAGACAACACAAACCCCCTGCCGGCCACGCCGGCAGGGGGTTTTCTATTCCAGCTTGAGGGCCGTCACGCCACAAGGTACACTTCCGCCATGAAGACTATTACCGTCGGCAACTTGCACCTGGCCGGGGCGCGTGCGCCGCTGTTTCTTATCGCCGGCCCTTGTCTCATCGAAAGCGAACGCCTCGTTCTTGAGACCGCCGGCCACCTAGCGGCGGTTTGCGACGATTTGCGGGTGCCGTTCATTTTCAAATCGAGTTTCGACAAGGCGAACCGGACTGCCGGCGATAGCTGTCGGGGGCCGGGCCTCCCGCGCGGCCTTGCCATCCTTGCCAAGGTGAAACGGGAGTTCGGCGTGCCCGTCCTGACTGATGTCCATGAACCGTCGCAATGCGCTCCGGCGTCGGAGATCTGCGACGTGCTTCAGATCCCCGCGTTTCTCTGCCGGCAAACCGATTTGATCCAAGCGGCGGCGAAAACGGGCCGATGCGTCAACATCAAGAAGGGACAGTTCCTCGCGCCGTGGGACATGCGCCACGCCATCGCCAAAGCCGTGGCCGCCGGCGCGAAGAGCCTTTTGCTGACCGAGCGTGGCACTTCGTTCGGCTACAGCAACCTCGTCGTGGACATGCGTTCACTGCCGATGATGCGCGAGTTCGGCTGGCCGGTCGTGTTCGACGCGACGCACAGCGTCCAGATGCCCGGCGGCGGCGCATCGGGCAAGGTGACCGGCGGGGATCGTCGCATGGCGCCCGTGCTGGCGCGTGCCGCGGTGGCAGCGGGTTGCGATGGTTTGTTTTTGGAGACGCACCCGCACCCAGACAGGGCAAAAAGTGATGCCGCCAACCAAATCCCACTGGCTCACATCAAGACGCTGCTGCCATGTTTGCAGCAATTGCACGCCATCCGGCAAAAGGCTGCTTGAGGTTGCGAACAAGGAGAAAACTATTTTGGACAAGAAACAATACGACGAACCAACACGGGAGAAGTCAGCAAGCCCGTTCCTGGCGTCGCGGACTGAGAGCGCGGAATCTGGTGATTTCCACCCAATAGCCCTCGGAAGTCTGAAAGCAGCGTTTTTGTTTTCGTGACGGCTGCGCTGGAAGTCTCCTCACTGCGCTGACACGGTGCCACCGGTCTCCCAACGCGACGTACAACACGCCAAACGCTCGCAACCGGCCAGAGAATTCGGCGAAGGAAATCACTGAGGGATCCGCAATCGTCGTTATTCGTTTCCCCTCCTGCTGTGAGTAAAACCGCCCTTGTCCTTCTTGCGCGGTTCCCGGCGAGCGACCCGCCATCACGTCCAATAATCCCGGGAGGCAAACAGAAGCCGCGGCCGCTTTCTGCCATTCCAAATCCCAGGGAGAAACGTCAGGACGTATCGGGATGCTCCCTTTCATGAGGATCGGCCCCGTGTCCAGACGGCTATCCATGAGGTGAAACGTAAAACCCGTTTCCCCTTCCCCGCGATACACAGACCAGGATGTCACATAGACGCCCGATAGCCGGGGAGTGCCCCATCATGATAGTTCACCGAATATTGCAGCGCCTTCAACAGGGGCACATCAAAACGTTGGCCACAAAGAAAGGTCAACGCCATGGTCGGGCGCACATCGTTCTCCAATTGTTCGACAAACGAGGCGGCATTCAGATTGCCCGATGGAGGCGAAAGAATACGAAACCCATCAAGACGGGCTGCGCGCTTAAGATTCAAGGGCATGGCCATCTCAAATTTGCGCAAGTGTTCACGTCCCATGAGCGCCGAGATCCTCCTGCGCAGTTGGTTGAGCAAATGTCGTCGCAGCAAACGATGATACGATTTCGGCCGGGACACACAAACAGCCGCCAGATGGATGTCCGGGCGCGCTTTCACAACCCGCAATGTCTCGCGGGTCAACACTGACGGAACGACACTGCCAAGATCATCCAGAAACAGAATGAGGCGTTGCACGGGATAAATGAAACCTCAAAAACTCGCGCGTTGCAACTGCGACGCGCTCAAGTTGCCCTTGGCCTCCACAACGCCGTCGTAGCCCGGCCCGCAAAGGCCAGCGTGCGCAGGTCGAAGTCGCGATACCAAGTGACCGCCTGCTCCTTCGCTGGCTGGCTGCAAAAGTAACAACGCAGCGTGTGCTCGTCCTTCCGGATGATGCGCGGCACAAAACACATGCCCTTCGGCAGCGTCAGGTTGTCAAAAACCTCCTCCGACTTCGCCATCAGCACGACCTTCTCCACCGCGAGCGTCTTCAGATTCACCACCGTCAACACACAATACTGCGCCGCATCGGCGCCGTGGCCGGGTTGCATGTCGTTGTCGTGTTCGACGACATAAGCGCGGCCGCACACGCACACGAACTCCGCATCGTGCGGCCCCTTCACCTGTGGTGCGTTGACCCGGACTAGCCGCGCCATGACCAGATCGCCGGCTAGCGACGGGTCCCAACCCGACGGCACCAGGGGTTGCGCTTCAGTGGTTCTCACTGCGACCAGGAGTGCGAACAATACGACCGTCCACAAGATATGAGCACCTCCGATAACGCTCCAAAACCGGGACTTTGCTGCAGGCCGCCTCCGCGAGTCGGCGAAATCCCCAACAAAACCGCCGCCTCGCATAGGCGGCCGACAATCTTGCCAATCGAAAATACAGCTACCGGAGGCACCCATATGTTTCACAAGTCTGTTCCTTTTCTGTTTCATCGGCGGGTTGTTCCTGACGTGTATCGCACGCGCGCCAGCCGCAGGCCGTCGGTGCGTTCGCCGGTTGGCGGGTCGAGATAGTGTTGCGTGCCGAAACCAACCAGCAGCAACCCCGGCTCAACTTCCACGACATCCGTGTAGCCAGACCTCGTGGTGGCATCCACACAAGTCACGTCCGTCCACGTGCGCCCGCCATCGGCGCTGAACGCAATCATCGCACCGGGCCGGCCGTAACTCATCACCAGCAACCCATCGCTCAATACAGCGAGACTGGGATAACATCCTTCCAGCCCGGTGCGCTGCGGCTTTGACCACGTCCGTCCTTCGTCGCGGCTGACCGACCACATAATTGGGTTGTCCTGGCACTTGAGATCGGTCGCGTTGCCGGTGCGCATCACGGCCAACCACGAACCGTCCGTCAACCGGCGCATCGAGCCTTCGTTGTAGCCTTCGCTGCCGATCTGTTCGTAGCCGATGGTCGCCAGATAACGCCACGTCCTACCGCCGTCGTTGGATTCGCAGACGTAGCTGCGCGAATACGGACGTCCGCGGCCGTACGGGCACAACGCGTCGTCGCCCTTGAACCAGCCGGCCATGTAGGCGACGAGCGAGCCGTCTTTGCGCTCGATGATGGAGCGCATGAACAGCGGCCCGACGTGCGGCCCATGGCCCATCGCGCCTTTGGCTTCGGGAACGAACATCGTCGCCTCGTCCTTCTCGAACCGCCGGCCATCCTTCGATGTGTGTCGCGTCACCGTGTACCAACCTTCCTTCTCCTTGACCGGCAGGCAGCGATAGACCAGTCCGATCACCGTCCCATCGCGCAGTTGCTCAGCGCCTTCGCCGAAACCGCCGGTGCCCGCTTCCCACGTGCGACCGCCATCGCGGGAAAGTTTCTCGGCGCAAAACAACGTGCCGTCGCGTAGCTTCGCGAACCGTCCGAAATGCGTTCCTGGCCCGAACAAGACCGATGGCTCGACCGTGACGTTCAGCCGGTCGTTTGGCCCGGCCACCTTGATGGCGAAGGGGCGTTGATCCACCACTCGCCCGGAAGTACTCAACGCCTGAAGCATCAGATGATGCGCGCCCGCCGGCCAGCCGCGCGTGTCGAGCGTGAGCGAGGCAACGCCATCCTGGGACGGAATTACGAGGAAGGTTTTCTTCTTCTCGGCGTCGTACGAGAAGCCGGGCAGCACTTCGCTCGGAGCGACGTAGTAAGCATCGGTGATCTTCAGCGTGGCGGCGGCGTTCGGCGCGAACCGCACGGACAGTCTATCCTGAACCGAGAACTCCGTAATGATGCTGCTTTTGGCCGGTGAATTGCCGCCGAGATCCTCGATGGTCACTTGGGTGCCGCGCACCGTCACAACGAAATCGTGACGCGCAGCGACAAACGCCCCCGCGGCCGGTCGGTTGCTGGCGAAGAACGCCAGCGGATAACGGCCATCCTTCCAACCGCGCGTGCTGATCTCGATGGCGAACGCGCTCGCGGCTTTGTCGCGGTCGAGGGAACCGTTGTCGAGCAGATGGTACTTCTTGTTTTCGCCAACGTAACAGTATCCGCTTGAACGGATCGGAAAACCGGGGAGCGCATCTTCCTTCTTGATTTCGTTGGCCGTGCGCAACAGGAAACTGCCCAGCTTGACCTCTTTCGCGACAGCCCGCGCACGCACCGTAAACGATTCTCCGAGTCGTAGCGACATCGGCTCGACGCGAAAGTCCTCCAGCACAATCTGTGCGCCAGTCGCCACCTGAGCAGCCAGAAGCAATGCGAAGAAGTGTTTCATTGTGGCCGAATCATATCGGCGGCCAACGGATTGGGCAACCATCAAACAGTTTGTATTGGAAGCTGGAGACTTGTATAAAGCCACACGCCATGACTGCATTTACTCGTCGCCAGTTCCTTGCTGTTTCAACTGCGGCCTTCTGTGGCATCAAGGCCACGGCAGCAAAGCCGCGACGGATCATTGACTTTCATCTTCACATCAAGCACTACAAACGTGATTTGCCGGCCACCATCGCGCACATTGAAGGACTCGGCTGCGAGAAGGCCGTGCTCCTGCCGTTGGAAGACATCGCCGGCGGCGTGTTTTTGACAACCGATGAAGTGCTCGACGGGTATCGGCAATACCCGCAGCGCGTCATTCCGTTCTGTCAGGTGGACTTGCGGCGTGACGATTTTGAGAAGCGCATCCGCGCCTATGCGAAAGCCGGGTGCCGCGGCTACGGCGAACAGAAACAACAGCTGCCGCTCAACGATCCGCGCATCACGCGAATGCTCGAAACTATCAGCGAGTTCGGCTGGGCGTGCACGTTCCACTTTCAGGACAACAAGAAAGGTTTCAATCAGGGCATCGAGGAACATCTCGAACCGTTGCTGAAACGGTTCCGCCGCGTGACGTTCATCGGCCACGCGCAATCGTGGTGGAGCCACATCAGCGCCGATGTGCCGCCGCCGGATGTCTCCCTCTATCCGAAAGGCCCCGTGAAACCCGGCGGCCTGCTGGATCGTTGGCTCGCCGAGTACGACAACCTCTATGGCGACATGTCCGCCGGCTCCGGTTACAACGCCTTCGAGCGCGACGAAGGGTTCGCCGCCGGTTTCCTGCGACGTCACCGGAAGAAACTGCTTTTCGCCAGCGATTGCCCGTGCCACGACGGCAACGGATTGAATTTCAAAGGCGGCTGCATTGGCCGCAAGATGATCGCGTTGCTCGACCGCATCGCCGACGCCGACACGCTGACCGATATCTACTACAACAACGCAGCACGACTGCTTGGAGGAACTCTATGAACACACTCAATCGCCGCCAATTCCTCGCTGTCTCGACCGTGGCGCTGTTCAGCATCAAATCGCAGGCAACAGCCGCGCCCACCATCAAGGTTCACGAAACCAGGATCATCAGCCACCAGCCGGAGTATTATCACGGTTGGCCGACGGTCTGCCGGCGCAAGAACGGCAACCTGTTGCTCAGCTACTCCGGCGCGCGCGAGGCGCACGTCTGCCCGTTCGGGCGCGTCAAACTCATGGTCTCGCACGACAACGGGGCGACATGGGGCTGGCCACAGGTGTTGCTCGACAGTGCCATTGACGACCGCGACGCCGGTGTGTTGGAAACCGCGAAGGGCACGATCCTTGTGACAACGTTCACTTCGTTGGCGTACGAGAAGGGCTTGTTGGCCGCCCAAAAAAAGAAAACCGGTGAGAAAGGCGCATGGTCGGCGGAGAAATTGAAGGCGTGGCAGGCCGCGCACAACCGGCTCAACGCCGAACAACGCCAGAGCGAACTGGGCCGGTGGATGATCCGCTCCACCGACGGCGGCGTCACGTGGTCGGCGCGCTACGACAGCAACGTCAACAGTCCGCACGGCCCCGTGCAACTGGACGATGGCCGCCTCCTGTACGCCGGCAGGCAACTCTGGAGTGACGGCAGACGCGTGGGCGCCTGTGAATCCACCGACGATGGCAAGACGTGGCGCTGGCTGGGAGAGATTCCCGTGCGGCCCGGCGACGACGCAACGCTTTACCACGAACTTCACGCCGTGGACACCGGCAATGGCCGCATCATCGCCCAAATCCGCAACCACAACAAAGCCAACACCGGCGAAACGCTCCAGACCGAGTCCGATGATGGCGGCAAGACATGGACGCAACCGCATTCCATCGGCGTCTGGGGTTATCCCTCGCATCTGCTGCGCCTGCGCAGCGGCAAGCTCTTGATGACGTACGGCCATCGTCGCGCGCCGATGGGAAACCAAGCCCGGCTCAGTGATAACGGCGGCAAGACATGGTCGGATCCGATGATCATCTCCGGCGATGGCGCGGGCGACCTCGGCTATCCGAGCACCGTCGAACTTGCTGACGGAACGCTGCTCACCGTCTGGTACGAGAAAATGAAGGACCTGCCCCGCGCCGTGTTGCGACAGGCCAAGTGGTCGCTGGAAACCTGAGAAACACTTTTTCTAATTTCTCGGTTGCGAAAACCGATAGAATCACGCACTATTCCCTCCGCGGTGGGAATCCCACGCTCTGTGTGGAGAGATACCGAAGTGGCCAAACGGGGCAGACTGTAAATCTGCTGGCTTATGCCTTCGATGGTTCGAATCCATCTCTCTCCACCATCCTTCGCTCCCGTCCTCCAGCACTCAGT